>NZ_JBWXON010000021.1:0-114856 GCF_056678875.1 Pantoea folii
CTGGGTTGCTGGTGATAACGCAGTCTGGGTTGCTGGTGATAACGCAGTCTGGGTTGCTGGTGATAACGCAGTCTGGGGTCGCGATGGGGCTGGCGGTCCTCGCGCCGCTGACGCGGTGCCTTCACTTCACTCGTCAGCCGGACGGACCGGCGCAGACGGAACATCACTGTTCCGGCTGCGCCTTTCGCCAGCATCCATGCTGGCTCTCCTGGCTTCCTCATTCCGTTCAGCGCTGCGAAATGCCAGCCCCATCGCGACCCCAGCCTGCTCATTAGCTTTTATGCGTGCTATCAGAGGTGCTGCCTGTTAGACATTGCGCTCATTGGCTAACTTTGGCTGCTGCCAGAATCACTCTTTAGCAATATTCACTACCGGCTTAGAAGCTGCCCTAACCTGCCCAATAGCTTGAATGCGTACTGTAAGAAGGCCGTTACACTTTCATCCAGCGACGCTCGACAGCGGACACCGCCACCGCTTCCAGTACTTTTTGCACCTGCAAACCTTCGGCAAAATCTGGCCACATACGATCGCCGGCTGCGATACCGTTGATCAAGTCACGGATCTCCACGGTTTTCTGATCGTTAAAACCAATACCGTGACCCGCTGATACGCAGAAGTTGGCGTAATCCGGATGGGCCGGGCCAGTCAGAATGGTTTTGAAGCCCTGACGTCCAGCAGGTTCATCATGGATATACAGCTCCAGCTCGGCCATGCGCTCCTGGGTGTAGCGTAGCGTACCTTTGGTGCCGGTGACCACGTAGGTGAGGCCCATTTTGCTGCCACAGGCGATGCGCGAGGTTTCAAAAACGCCGTGCGCACCGTTTTTAAAGCGCAGCAGCGCGCTGGCCTGATCTTCGTTCTCTACCGGCAGCAGACGTGAAGGGTCTTTCGGATCGGGCCGCTGTTTAATTACCGTCATCATATCGCCGCTGACTTCTTCGATGTCGCCCACCAGATAGTGCGCCATGTTGACGATATGCGCCGCCAAATCGCCCAGCGCACCTAAACCGGCCAGCGCTTTCTGACAGTGCCAGTCGAGCGGGGTTTCCGGACGTGCCAGATAGTCTTCGTTGTGGGTGCCGTAAAAATGAATCACTTCACCAATTTCACCACGCGCAATGATTTCACGCGCCAGTTGGCTGGTCGGGTTTTTCATGTAGTTGAAGCCCACCAGCGTTTTCACGCCGGCCTGCTGCGCGGCCTGCACCATCTCTTCTGCATCGGCCACAGACAACGAAAGCGGTTTCTCGGAATAAACGTGTTTGCCGTTACGGATCGCTTCCAGCGCCATCTCTTTGTGCAGGAAGTTCGGGGCACAGATATCGACCACATCAATGTTGGGATCGCGCACCAGCTCGTGCCAGTCGCCAGTTGAACGGGCAAAGCCAAAGGTTGCCGCCTGTTTGGCAGCCAGTTCAGGATTCACCTCTGCCAGCATTTCACGCACGATTTCGCCTTTCAGCGCAAAAACAGTGGGAGCCTGCGCGTAAGCAATGGCGTGACAACGACCAATGTAACCACTGCCGATCATTCCGATTCTGACTTTGTTCATGCTGCACCTGGAGTTGTGGGTGGGAATTGATCTGGAATATATGTTTCGCTTTTGGCCGCCACAACGGCGAAATGAAATATCTGTGATCATACATGCGAGGTATCTGACAAAATCGACAAATCAGAATGTAATTTTGCATAACATTAGTGACTTGCATCACAAATCATCCTGTTATGGAGGGTGATTCAGCGCGCTAAGGCGGAGAAAATCGTAAAATTGACGCTTTATTCAGCAGTCAGTAAAAAATGTAGAAAAGGCCTTTGACAACCCAGAGCCTGCTCGTTACTATGCGCCCCGTTCCAAACGATTCCTCTGTAGTTCAGTCGGTAGAACGGCGGACTGTTAATCCGTATGTCACTGGTTCGAGTCCAGTCAGAGGAGCCAAATTCTTGAAAAGAGCAGCCTATCAGGCTGCTTTTTTTATGCCTGCAATTTGGGAGGCGATGAATGGAATAGTCGGGCGATGTCCTATCTAAAGTCATTGTCGGCTCAATCTGAAAATCCCACATCTCAAATCTCAAATCTCTGCTATTTCAGCCCCACTCCAACTCCACTGCCCCATCTTCCAAACTGCCACAGTTCTTCGCTCCCTCTTCCTGCACTCTGTGACTCTCTTCACAACTCTTTAACGCCGACTTGTATGGTAGTATTAGCAAGCGTATTTTTCATTCATTGCATTCCCGTTGATGCCAAATCCACCAATTGAGCGTGTATCTGGCAAGGAGTAGATGATGAAAAGTGTCGTAATTGAACAACCGGGTGAACTGGTAGTGGCAGAACGCGCATTGCCTGAACCAGCCGCAGGCGAAGTGCGCGTCAAAGTGCAGTTTGCCAGTATCTGCGGTTCAGATGTGCACATCTGGCACGGCCACAACCCATTCGCCAAATACCCGCGCGTGATTGGCCACGAATTCTTTGGCTTGATCGATGCGGTGGGTGAAGGCGTGGAAGCCGCGCGTATCGGCGAGCGTGTGGCGGTTGATCCGGTCGTCAGCTGCGGACACTGCTACCCCTGCTCCATCGGTCGCCCAAACGTCTGCAAAGAACTGCAGGTAATCGGTGTGCACCGTGACGGTGGTTTCAGCGAATATGCGGTAGCACCGGCGAAAAACGCTTTTACTCTGCCCGCTTCTATTCCGGACAAACTCGCCAGCCTGGTGGAACCGTTCACCATCGCGGCGAACATCACCGCCTTCCTCAAACCGCAGGCCAATGACGTGGCGCTGATTTACGGCGCAGGCCCGATGGGCTTAACCGCCATTCAGGTGCTGAAAGGCGTCTACGGCGTGGAAAAAGTGCTGGTGGTGGATCGTCTGCCGGAACGTCTGGCGCTGGCGCAGGAAAATGGCGCTGATCAGGTGTTCAACAACAGTGAGATTCCGCTGGCCGCACAGCTGGAAGGCATGCAGCCAACATTGATCATCGATGCCGCCTGCCATCCGACCATTCTGGCAGAAGCCGCTGCCCTCGCCTCTCCGGCGGCGCGTATTGGCCTGCTCGGCTTCTCCGGTGAGCCTTGCAGCATCACGCAGCAGGCGTTAACCAGCAAAGAGTTATCACTATTTACCTCGCGCCTGAACAGCAATCGCTTCCCGCAGGTGATTGAGTGGATGGAGAAAGGTCAGATTCAGCCAGAGAAATTAGTCACCCACTATTTCCCGCTGGCCGAGATTGAAAAAGCGATGACGCTGTTCGAAAAAGATCCGCGCACCTGCTGCAAAGTGATTCTGCACATGGGTTAAGTTAATCTTCACACCAGGTGTCCTTAATCCGGTGCGTACCCGCCGGCCAATATAATAATCCTCTCAATGCTTCAGGCTGTATCAAAGCGGCAACTGATTAAATCCCCGAAGGGGATGAGATTAAACAGGCCACACAGAAACAGATTGAAGCATGATGGGGAAACGGAGTTTCTATGTTAAAGAATCTACGCTGGACCCTCGTACTGCTGTTGTTCCTGGTTTATATGATCAACTACCTCGATCGTATTGCCCTTTCTCTGACTGTACCGCTGGTAGAAAAAGACCTGATGATCAACGCCGAACAGTTCGGCATGATTTTCGGTAGCTTCTTCTTTGGCTACGCGCTGTTTAACTTTATCGGTGGCCTGGCGACCGATAAATTCGGCCCGACTATCGTGCTCGGCACCGCCGTCGGTATGTGGTCGCTGTTCTGCGGCATGACCGCACTGGCAACCGGCTTCTGGTCGATGATGATTCTGCGCGTGCTGTTCGGCATGGCGGAAGGCCCAATCTGCGCCTCGGCAAACAAGGCCATCAACGGCTGGTTCCCGAAAAAACAAGCCGCTACCGCAATGGGCTTGCTGAGTGCGGGTTCGCCGCTGGGTGGTGCCGTCGCTGGTCCGATTGTGGGCTATCTGGCGTTGTCATTTGGCTGGCGTCCGGCGTTCGTGGTGATCTGCGTGATTGGCCTGGTGTGGATGGGTCTGTGGTTCTTCTTCGCTGCTGATAACCCGGCACGCAGCAAAAAAGTCTCTGCAGAAGAGCGCGCGCTGGTCGAGAAACTGAAAGCGGAAGAACCGGCTGATGTCATCGATTCATCAGGCAAAGCGCACGGCATGGGTTACTACCTGCGTCAGCCGATTATTCTGGTCACCGCTTTTGCCTTCTTCTGCTACAACTATATTCTGTTCTTCTTCCTGAGCTGGTTCCCGGCTTATCTGGTGCAGGCGCACGGCCTGGATATCAAATCCATGAGTATCACCACCATGATCCCGTGGATTGTCGGCTTCGTCGGCCTCGCATTGGGTGGCTGGATTTCGGATAAGATTTTCAACATCACCGGCAAGCTGCTGTTGTCGCGCAAAATTGTCCTGGTGGTCTCGCTGCTGGCTGCCGCCATCTGTGTAGCACTGGCGGGAACGATTAAAGAGGTGAATTCCGCGGTGATCATGATGTCGATCTCCATCTTCTTCCTCTACATCACCGGTGCTATTTACTGGGCGATTATTCAGGATGTGGTGCACAAAAGCCGTGTGGGCAGCATCAGTGGCTTTATCCATCTGATTGGTAGCCTGTCCGGGATTGTTGGACCGATTGTCACAGGCTATATCGTGCAGCACACCGGTAAATTCGACAGCGCCTTTATTCTGGCGGGCTGTGTCGCCGGGATTGGTGCGATGCTGGTGCTGTTTGTGATTCGCAGCCCAAAGACCGTAGATAAACCGGTGTCCGCATAACAGATTGACCATAATGGGGCGCTCAGCGCCCCGTTTGCTAAAAGGAAAACGCATGTTAGAGCTTGATCGCCTCCCCGCCGACGTCCAACGTCCCGTTTATGACCGCAGCCAGTTAAAAACCCGCATGGTGCACATCGGCTTTGGTGCTTTTCACCGTGCCCATCAGGCGCTTGCGACCGATAAACTGGCAACGGAAGGCAGTGACTGGGGCTACTGCGAAGTGAACCTCAACAGTGGCGCATTGATTCAGGCGCTGCGTCAGCAAGACCTGCTATATACCCTCACTGAGATGGCCGATAGCAGCCTGCACACCCGCGTGATTGGCGTGGTGACGCAAGCCCTGCATGGCAAAGGCGACGGCATTGATGCGGTGATTGAGGCGATGAGCCAGCCGGATGTGGCAATTGTCTCGATGACGGTGACTGAGAAAGGCTATTGCTACATGCCTTCCAGCGGCAAGCTCAATCCGGATCATCCTGATATCGTGCATGACCTGGAAAACCCCACGCAGCCGCGTTCACTGCCGGGCCTGATTCTGGCGGCGATTATCCGTCGCCGCGAACGTGGATTAACGCCATTCAGCGTAATGTCCTGCGACAACATGCCAGAGAACGGTCACGTCACGCGCAACGTCGTCACCCAGCTGGCAGAACGCCATAGCCACGAACTGGCAGAGTACATTCAAACGCACATCACCTTCCCCTCCACCATGGTGGATCGCATCGTTCCCGCCATGACCGATGCGGCATTTGATGCGCTGGAAGCGCGCTTAGGCAGCAGCGATCCGGTGGCGGTAGAAGCAGAACCCTTCTTCCAATGGGTCATCGAAGATAACTTCGTTAACGGTCGCCCGGCGTGGGAAAATGCCGGTGCTGAGCTGGTCAGTGATGTATTGCCGTTTGAAGAGATGAAGTTGCGCATGCTGAACGGCAGCCACTCTTTCCTCGCCTATCTCGGCTTCCTCGCCGGGTACGAACACATCAGCGATTGCATGGCTGATAACCACTTCCGTACGGCGGCACGCGCGCTGATGTTACAGGATCAGGCCCCGACGCTGCGTACTCAGGGCGTGGATCTCACCGCCTATGCCGACTCGCTGATCGCTCGCTACGAAAACCGCGCCATCAAGCATCGCACTTATCAAATTGCCACCGATGGCACGCAGAAGTTGCCACAGCGTTTGCTGGACAGCGTGCGCTGGCATCTGCGTAACGGCACCTCGTGTGACTATCTGCTGCTGGGTGTGGCGGGCTGGATGCGTTACGTGAGCGGTGTCGATGAGCAAGGTCAGGCGATTGAGATTCGCGATCCAATGAAAGAACAATTGGCGAGCATCGTTGCGCACAGTGATGAGGGTGCACAGCGCGTCGAAGCCTTACTGCGGATACAAGCGGTATTTGGCGATGATTTACGTTATCAGACCGCCTTTGTCTCGCGCGTCACCGAGTTGTATAACCAGCTTAATACCCAAGGTGCACGCGCGACGGTACAAGCCCTTGTGACACAGGCATAAGTGCCTTCACAAATGTGTAGCGCAGATGCAGCGTGCTGATTAGACTGAACCTTTCTCATCGGGCTGGCGTAGGCCAGCCGTAATACGGATATTGCTGCATGTCGATTGCCTATACCATTACCACCAGCGAACCCGTAAATCAGCAGATCTATCGTTATCTGCGCAAAGATATCGTGACCTGCGCCATTCATCCCGGCTCGTTGCTGTCGGAAAAAGAAGTGTCCGCGCGCTTTAATGTGTCGCGCCAGCCAGTCCGCGAAGCGTTTATCAAACTGGCGGAAGCGGGCCTGGTGCAGGTGCTGCCGCAGCGCGGCACTTTCGTGCGTAAAATTTCCGCCCAGCGTGTGGCCGACGGCCGTTTTATCCGTGAAGCGGTGGAGATTGCCGTGGTGCGACGCGCGGCACAGGAGATCACTCCCGAAGGCTTGATGGCGCTGGAGCACAATCTTCAGTTGCAGCGTCTGGCGGCAGAACGTCACGACAGCCAGGCATTCTTAGCGCTGGACGATGAGTTTCACCGCCTGATTGCCGAAGGGATTAACTGCCTGCTGGCGTGGGAAACGGTGGAGAACATCAAAGCCACCATGGACCGCGTGCGCTTCCTGACCCTGAGTGAAGTGTCGCCACCGGACAGCCTGATTCAGCAGCATGAAAACATCTACCAGGCGTTAAAAGCGCAAGATGTTGAAGCGGCAGAAGCGGCGATGCGACGTCATCTGCAGGAGATGATTTTAACCATCACGCCGATTGCTGAGCGTAATAGCGAGTGGTTTGAAGCGCCTTAGATTGTCTGCGATTAGATGCCCTCAACCTGATCCTCTCCCATATAAAGGGGGAGACCCAAGCAAAGTGCGATTGGCGGGCGGGTGAAGCGCGTGTTGCCGCTCAATAAAGAGAGCTTTGCAGATAAGATTTCGTCCCCATGCTCTCGATTAATCCCCAATCATTACTCCGCTGACCTATTCCCCTCCCGCTTGCGGGAAGGGATTTGGGCAATCAATTACGCAATCGTGACATCTTTCGCCAGATAAACATCCTGCACCGCATTAATCAGCTGTACGCCCTCTTTCAGCGACTTCTTAAACGCCTTACGGCCCAGTATCAGCCCCATCCCGCCCGCACGTTTGTTGATCACCGCAGTACGCACCGATTCGGCAATGTCAGTGTCTCCGGCTGATGCGCCACCGGAGTTGATCAATCCCGCACGGCCCATATAGCAGTTCGCCAGCTGGTAACGCACCAGATCGATCGGGTTCTCCGTGGTCAGCTTGCTGTAGACGCGCTCATCGGTATGGCCGAATTTCACCGCCTTGTAGCCGCCGTTGTTCTCGGCCATTTTCTGCTTGACGATATCTGCGCCAATGGTCGCCGCCAGATGGTTGGCCTGGCCGGTCAAATCGGCGCTGGCATGGTAATCCACGCCGTCTTTCTTGAAGCCATCATTGCGCAGATAGGCCCACAGCACGGTCACCATTCCCAGCTCATGCGCACGCTCAAAGGCAGCTGAGATCTCTTCAATCTGGCGGCGTGACTGCTCAGAACCAAAATAGATGGTCGCGCCCACCGCAATCGCCCCCAGGTTGAATGCCTGCTCGACGCTGGCATACAGCGTTTGATCGTACTGGGTGGGATAGCTCAGGGTTTCGTTGTGGTTCAGTTTCACCATAAACGGAATGCGGTGTGCATAGCGGCGTGATACCGAGGCCAGCACACCATAGGTAGAGGCGACACAGTTACAGCCAGCTTCAATCGCCAGCTCAACAATGTTTTTCGGATCGAAGTAAGCCGGGTTGGCGGCAAAAGAGGCACCCGCTGAGTGCTCAACGCCCTGATCGACCGGCAGAATCGACAGATAGCCGGTGCCCGCCAGGCGACCAGTGTTATACAGGGTTTGCATGTTGCGTAATACGGCAGGAGAACGATTGTTGTCGATCATCACACGATCAACGAAATCCGCGCCCGGTAAATAAAGGCTGTCCGCTGGAATGGTCATGCAGCGATGTTGAAGAAGTGAATCCGCTTCTTTGCCCAATAACTGTACGATGTCCGTCATGTTGGCTCCTGAAATAAATGGCTGGAATGGAACCGGCAATGGCCGATTCGCCCCCAACAGCCTGGACCGAAAAGCGCCAGGCTGGCAAATTGCTGACTCCATTTTTCAGACGGATACGCAGTAAAAAAATTCTGCCACCTTGCGATGGGCAGCCTTCAGGTTGAATCCTGCAACACAGAGGCACGCCTTAATCGCCGTTCTGCTGCCCTACCACCACTGATGGAAATGGTGCACCGGACCAATGCCCTTGCCGACTTCCAGCGAGTCCGCGTGCTGCAAGGCCTGCTGCAGCCAGGCTTTGGCTTCGGTGACTGTATCCGCCCAGTTATCGTGGCGTGGACGCAGTGCCGCTAAAGCCGCTGACAGCGAACAACCGGTGCCGTGGGTATGGCGCGTATTGACGCGTGGTGCGGTAAAGCGCTGACGGCCCGCGCGGGTGATTAGCCAATCCGGGCTTTCGGCATCACTGAGATGTCCGCCTTTCATCAATACCGCTTCACAACCGAGATCCAGCAGCGCATCGCCCTGCATCAGCATGGTTTTCTCATCCTGCGCCATATCACGGCCCAGTAGCGCAGCCGCTTCCGGCAAATTGGGGGTGATCAACGACACCTGCGGCAGCAGCAGTTCACGCACGCTGGCGACCGCATCCGGCGACAGCAGCGGATCGCCACTCTTGGCAATCATCACCGTATCCAGCACCACAAACGGCAGTCTGGCGCGTTTCAGCCGCTCGGCCACCACTTCGACAATCGCTGTTTCCGACAGCATGCCGATTTTGGCGGCATCGATACGCACATCATCCAGCACCGAATCCAATTGCGCCCCAACGAATTCGGGTTCAATGCGATACACCGACTGTACGCCGCAGGTGTTCTGCGCCACCAGCGCGGTAATCACACTGGTGCCATACGCACCCAGCGCGGAGAAGGCTTTGAGATCGGCCTGAATGCCCGCGCCGCCGCTCGGGTCAGTGCCTGCAATGGTCAACGCGTTGATGCGTTTCATATGGCAACCTCCAGCGTCCAGAGGTTATCGAGGAAAGCCGCGACAAAGCTGCCTGGCCCCTGAACAGCACGCGCCGCCTGCTCGCCTGCCAGCGACATCACGCGACATGCCGCCGCCACATGCTGCAAGCGGTCGCCTGGTAAGCTGCTGAAGGCCGCGACCACGGCGGAAAGCGCGCAGCCGGTGCCGACCACGCGCGTCATCAGCGGGCTCCCGCCTGGAATAGCCAGTGTGCGTTTGCCATCAGTGACGTAGTCGACTTCGCCGGTGACCGCCACCAGCGTGTGGTAATCCTGTGCCAACTGTTGCGCCCCGCTGAGTGCGGCATCGGCCTGATGCACGCTGTCCACGCCGCGTCCGCCCGCAGCCTGGTTAGCCAGCGCGAGGATTTCCGAGGCGTTGCCACGAATCGCGGCGGGATGCAGGCTCAGCAACTGCTGGCAGAATTCGGTACGGAATGAGAGTGCGCCAACCGCGACCGGATCGAGCGTCCAGGGCGTACCGACTTTAGAAGCGGACTGTACCGCTGCCAGCATCGCATCGCGACGGTCGCGGGTTAAGGTGCCGACGTTGATCAGCAGCGCATCGGCAAAACTCACGAACTGCGCGGCTTCCTCGGCATCGATCACCATCGCGGGAGAGGCTTGCAAAGCCAGCAGCACATTGGCGGTAAAGGTTTGCACCACGTCATTGGTCATGCAGTGCACCAGCGGTGCCTGCTGACGCAGCAGCTGCAGAGATTGCGCGAATTGCGCGGGGGTAAGAAGGTCAGGCTGTGTCATAAAACTCCCAACCGGCGATCAAGAAGGCGAATGCGGTCAGGCATCTGACTTCCCTACGCTGGCATTATCCAGATCAGGTCAGCGGGTGTATCTCAGCCCTGTTTAACAGGGGCACCCCGAGTCATGGCATGGTGAACATGCCGCATACAGGATAAGGCGAGCGTGAAGGATTGTAAATCGTGGTCGTTTGAAGGATGCTGAAAACGGCACTAAATCAAAATAGTTAAAATAATTCGACAGGCTAAATATTAAAAAGAGCCGTTTCGATCAATTATCATCATTAATTAACTCTCTTCTGAATTTTCCAGATTTATTCTAATCACTGAAAAATCGACTAATCAACACGCGCCTTCGTATTCATTGATGCACATCAACGCCCTGCCAGGCGTAGCAAGGCCTAATCCCCCTCCGGACTTGAAGAGAGTCACTGCCTATCCAATTCCGGAATCGATAATGATCTCAAAATTATTCAGCTTTATTCCGCACGCCCATAAATGGCACGACATTCGAATTTCGCGCAAAGGGGCTATTTGCCCTTCCGGTCGCCACTATTTTTCCACCCATGTTGAAGCTCGATGTAAAAGTTGCGGCGAACGTTTGCATAAAGTTTATTACCGCGACGTGAGCGATGCGGAAGCACGCCGTTGGTTGGGATGAAAAACAGGCAAAAAAAAGCCCCGTAACATCCGTTACGGGGCGGCTGCGTGGCTATCGCAATAAAACTTATTCAGCCGGTTGGGTGCGGATCAGGTAATCGAACGCGCTGAGTGAGGCTTTCGCGCCTTCACCGCTGGCGATGATGATCTGCTTGTACGGCACCGTGGTGCAGTCACCCGCTGCGAACACGCCTTTCAGGCTGGTTTCGCATTTGGCGTCGATGATGATCTCGCCCATCTTATTACGTTCTACCGCGCCTTCCAGGAAGGTGGTGTTCGGCAACAGACCAATCTGCACGAAGATGCCGCTCAGCGCGATCTCGTGGCTGGTCTGGTTGTTACGGTCGATGTAGCTCAACCCGGTCACTTTGCTGCCGTCGCCTTTCACTTCGGTGGTCTGCGCATTCAGAATCACATCGACGTTTTTCAGGCTGCGCAGTTTGTCCTGCAGCACTTTGTCGGCGCGCATTTCGCTGGCGAATTCCAGCAGCGTCACGTGCTCAACCAGACCTGCGAGGTCGATAGCCGCTTCAACGCCGGAGTTACCGCCGCCGATCACCGCCGTGCGCTTGCCTTTGAACAGCGGGCCATCGCAGTGTGGGCAGTAAGTCACGCCTTTGGTGCGATACTGCTCTTCACCCGGCACGCCCATGTTGCGCCAGCGTGCGCCGGTGGCAATGATGATGCTGCGTGATTTCAGGACTGCGCCAGACGCGGTTTCAATCGCGTGCAGACCGCCCTCTTTCGCCGCAGGAATCAGCTTAATGGCGCTCTGGGTGTCGATGACGTCAACATCGTAATCATCGACGTGGGCACGCAGTGAACCGGCCAACTTCGCGCCTTCGGTTTTCTGTACGGAGATGTAGTTTTCGATGTCCACGGTGTCTAGCACCTGGCCACCAAAACGCTCGCCCATCAGGCCAGTGCGGATACCTTTACGTGCGGAGTAAATCGCTGCCGCTGCGCCCGCTGGGCCGCTGCCGACGATCAGCACTTCATAGGCGTCACGCTTGTTCAGCTCTTCTGCTGCACGTTTCTCAGCGTTGGTGTCCACTTTGCCAACGATTTCTGCCAGGCTCAGACGGCCCTGACCGAACTCTTTGCCGTTCAGAAATACCGCTGGAACGCCCATCACGTTACGTTCGGCGATTTCGTTCTGGAACATGCCACCGTCAATGGCGGTGTGGCTGATGCGTGGGTTCAGCACTGCCATCAGGTTCAGCGCCTGTACCACGTCAGGACAGTTGTGGCATGACAGCGAGTAATAGGTTTCGAAATGCAGGTCGGTGTCCAGAGCAACCACTTGCTCCAGCAGGCTCTGCGACTCTTTCGAAGGGTGTCCACCGGTCTGCAGCAGGGCCAGCACCAGTGACGTAAATTCGTGACCCATTGGCGAACCGGCGAAGCGTGGGCCGCTCTGGCTGCCTGGGTTAGTGATCAGGAAAGAGGGTTTACGAACCGGACGATCATTCTCTTCACGAAAGCTGACTTTTTCTGACAAGCTCGCGATATCGGCTAACAGAGAACGGATCTCCGCAGATTTAGCGCCATCATCCAGTGTGGCAATCAACTCAACCGGTTTCGTTAATTTCTCAAGGTAAGCCTTGAGCTGTGTTTTTAAATTGGTATCGAGCATAGTGAGTTCCTGTCAAGAAAATCGGGTGCCGTAGCACCCGATTGAGAAAGATCGAATGGCTGGGTGTTGCTTAGATTTTGCCAACCAGGTCCAGAGATGGAGCCAGTGTTGCTTCGCCTTCTTTCCATTTAGCTGGGCAAACTTCACCTGGGTGAGAAGCCACATACTGAGCCGCTTTGATTTTGCGGATCAGGTCAGATGCGTCACGGCCAATGCCTTCAGCGGTGATTTCGATAGCCTGGATGATGCCCTGTGGGTCAACAATGAAGGTACCGCGATCTGCCAGACCTTCGTCTTCGCGCATGATTTCGAAGTTACGGGTCAGTGCGCCAGTTGGGTCGCCGATCATCGCGTATTTGATTTTTGCGATGGTTTCGGAAGAACCGTGCCAGGCTTTGTGGGTAAAGTGCGTGTCAGTAGAAACAGAGTAGATGTCTACGCCCAGTTTCTGCAGTTCTTCGTGATGGTCTGCCACGTCACCCAGCTCAGTTGGGCAAACGAAGGTGAAGTCAGCCGGGTAGAAGAAGAATACACTCCATTTACCTTCAACGTCTTTCTCGGTTACGTCGATGAATTCGCCGTTTTTGAACGCTGCGTTTTTGAATGGTTTGATTTTGGTATTAATGATGGACATGGTGACCTCCGTTAAAAGATGTGATGCAAGTTACAGTTTTTCCGGGCCAACTTCTAATATGCAGTCGTTATCAATCAGATAATCAAAAGCTATCAAAGTGCTGATGCCAGATTCCATGCGGCTTGCCGCGGCATTCTACACAGAAAGCCTGATGATTTGACAGGCTTTATCTTTTTTCGTCGGCTAGTGTTACCCAAGGTTGCCATTTTAAGCGACCGCCACGCTACATACCCTTGTTTATGATGGAGCCCGTGCTTGGACATTCGATTATTTGAGGAAGCCGACCGCCCTTTTCTGCGCACACTGTTTCTGGCAGCACGTCGTCACAACTGGACCTGGCTGGATGGCGATGATTGGGCACTGGAAGATCTTGATGGCGTGATTTTGGGGGAGACGGTGTTAGTCGCGTTGGTCGATGGCCACCGCGCCGGGTTCGCGGGCATCCTTCCTAATGACAACTTCCTGCACAGCCTGTATGTCGATCCCGACTTTCAGGGCCGTGGCGTTGGCAGCGCCTTGCTGGAAGCCGTACAACAGCGTTTTACTTCAACCGGCGTGCTGAAATGTCTGATGCTGAATGAGTTAGCGCAGGCGTTTTACCTGAAACATGGCTGGCAGCGTGAAGCCACCGGTGAGAGCGAGCAAGGAAAATATGTGCTGATGCATTTTCCGCTGACGGCGCGCGCCAGCGGAAAAGTGAAGCGTTAAACCGCGCGGAAGGCAATATCGGCCGGAATCACGTCACCTTGCCAATAGAGCTGTGCCGCCACACGTCCGGCTAACTGACGGTACAGTGCAGTGAATTCGCTGTCCGGACGACGGATCACCGTTGGTTCACCATCATCCAGATCCTCACGCAGATTGATATGCAGCGGCAGTTGCGCCAGCAGCTGCGTGTGGTAATCCGCCACCAGTTTCTGCGCGCCGCCGGTGCCAAAAATCGGCTCATGATGGCCGCATTCGCTGCAAATATGAATGCTCATGTTCTCCACCACCCCCAACACCGGCACGCTGACCTTCTCGAACATCACAATGCCTTTACGCGCATCAATCAGGGCGATGTCCTGTGGCGTGGTGACAACCAGCGCGCCCGTCACCGGGACGTTTTGCGCCAGCGTCAACTGGATGTCGCCGGTGCCCGGTGGCATATCGAGAATCAGGTAATCCAGATCCGGCCACATCGTCTCGTTCAGCAGCTGCATCAGCGCTTTGCTGGCCATCGGGCCGCGCCACACCATGGCATTTTCATCGGTGACCAGGTAGCCAATCGAGTTGGTCGCCAGTCCGTGCGCCATGATCGGCGCCATATGCGTGCCATCCGGCGAGGTCGGACGCTGGCTCTCGGTGCCGAGCATATTGGGAATCGACGGGCCGTAAATATCGGCATCGAGAATACCGACCTTCGCACCTTCGGCAATCAGCGCCAGCGCCATGTTCACCGCGGTGCTGGATTTGCCCACGCCGCCTTTACCGGAACTCACCGCAATGATGTTCTTCACGCCTGTTGCGCCAGGATGATTTTTCACGCGCTTCAGCGTGGCGATGTCGTGGCGCAAACGCCAGTCGATGGCGCTCGCATGGGTGAGACGCAGCAGTTCGGCGCTGACTTGTGCCTTCAGCTCTTCAAAGGCTGAGGCCCAGGCAAAGGGCATCACCAGCTCGATGTGCAGCTTGCCGTCCAGAAGTGCCACATGGCGCAGGGCTTTCAAGGTCGTCAGATTGTGATGCAGCGTCGGATGTTCAAAGTCACTCAGCACGCCGATAACCACCGCGCGCAATGCTTCGGGTGAATGATGTTCCCGGGATTGTGAAGTCATCCCAACTCCTTGTGTTTTCATCACGCCAGATATCGGCGATGTGCTTTCAATAATATCAGATGCCGTCCAGTTGTGTTTACGCCAGAGGGTGCTTCGGGTAACATCTAAGCCCGATTTTTATTCACGGAACGCTACGCAAACTATGACTCAAGTCGCTAAAAAAATTCTGGTAACGTGCGCACTGCCGTACGCAAACGGTTCTATCCATCTCGGTCACATGCTTGAGCACATTCAGGCTGACATTTGGGTCCGTTACCAGCGAATGCGTGGCAACCAGGTTTACTTCATCTGCGCAGACGATGCCCACGGCACGCCGATCATGCTGAAAGCACAACAGCTCGGTATCCCACCTGAGCAGATGATTGCCGAGATGAAGCAGGAGCACGAAACTGACTTCGCTGGCTTCGACATCAGCTACGACAACTATCACTCCACGCACGGCGATGAAAACCGTCAGCTGTCAGAGTTGATCTACGGTCGTCTGAAAGAGAACGGTTTTATCAAGAACCGCACCATTTCACAGCTGTACGATCCGGAAAAAGGCATGTTCCTGCCCGATCGTTTTGTGAAAGGTACCTGCCCGAAATGTAAGTCACCGGATCAATACGGCGATAACTGCGAAGTGTGCAGCGCGACCTACAGCCCAACCGAGTTGATCGATCCTAAATCCGTGGTCTCTGGCGCGACGCCAGTACTGCGTGATTCAGAGCACTTCTTCTTCGATTTGCCATCGTTCAGCGCGATGTTGCAGACCTGGACCCGTTCAGGTGCGTTGCAGGAGCAGGTGGCGAACAAAATGCAGGAGTGGTTCGAATCGGGCTTGCAGCAGTGGGATATCTCCCGCGATGCGCCTTATTTCGGCTTCGAAATTCCAGGTGCGCCGGGCAAATACTTCTACGTGTGGCTGGATGCGCCAATCGGTTACATGGGTTCCTTTAAGAACCTGTGCGACAAGCGCGGCAACATCGATTTCGACGAGTTCTGGAAAAAAGATTCTTCTACCGAGCTGTATCACTTCATCGGTAAAGACATCGTTTACTTCCACAGCCTGTTCTGGCCTGCAATGCTGGAAGGCAGCAACTTCCGCAAGCCGACCAACCTGTTCGTGCACGGTTATGTGACGGTGAACGGCGCGAAGATGTCCAAATCACGCGGCACCTTCATTAAGGCCAGCACCTGGCTGCAGCATCTGGATGCGGACAGCCTGCGTTATTACTACGCAGCGAAACTCTCTTCACGCATCGACGACATCGACCTGAATCTGGAAGATTTCGTGCAGCGTGTTAATGCCGATATCGTCAACAAGGTGGTGAACCTCGCGTCCCGTAATGCTGGATTCATCACTAAGCGTTTTGGCGGCAAACTGGCGAGCGAACTGGCCGATCCCGCGCTGTATCAGACCTTTGTCGATGCCTCAGAGAAGATTGGCGAAGCCTGGGCGAGCCGCGAGTACAACCGCGCGATTCGTGAAATCATGGCGCTGGCGGATATCGCTAACCGCTATGTGGATGAGCAGGCACCGTGGGTGGTGGCGAAACAGGAAGGCCGTGATGCTGACCTGCAAGCGATCTGCTCAATGGGTATCAACCTGTTCCGTATTCTGATGACCTGGCTGAAGCCGGTGCTGCCTTCACTGAGTGCGCGTACCGAAGCTTTCCTTAACACGGAATTGAGCTGGGATGCGATTGCACAGCCGCTGCTGGATCACGATGTGGCGCCGTTCAAAGCCTTGTATGGTCGTATTGAAATGGCCAAAGTTGAAGGCCTGATTGAAGCATCTAAAGAAGATGCAGCTGCGGCGAACAAGCCAGCAGTAACCGGCCCTCTGGCGGATGCGCCGATTGGCGAGGCCATCACTATCGACGATTTCGCTAAAGTTGATATGCGTGTAGCACTGATCGAGAAAGCCGAGCTGGTTGAAGGTTCTGACAAGCTGCTGCGTCTGGAGCTGGATCTCGGCGGCGAGAAGCGCCAGATCTTCTCGGGCATTCGCGCGGCCTATCCGGATCCGTCAGTGCTGGTCGGCAAGATGACCATCATTGTCGCTAACCTGGCACCGCGTAAGATGCGTTTCGGCATCTCAGAAGGCATGGTGCTGTCAGCCGGTTCCGGCGGTTCAGATCTGTTTGTGTTGTCCGTTGATAGCGGTGCACAGCCTGGAATGCAGGTGAAGTAATTGAACAAGCCGCCTTCAGGGCGGCTTTTTTATCGACCCTCTGTTGTGGAGCCTGTCGTGCTAACTGCTTGCTGGCACTATTTGCGTGCCTTTGTGATTATCTATGCCGCGCTCTATGCCGGAAACGGTATTGCAGCCCTGCTGCCGTTTACCATTCCGGGCAGTATTATCGGCATGCTGCTGCTGTTTACCTTGCTGGCGCTGCAAATCCTGCCGGTCGGTTGGGTGAAACCGGGCTGTCATTTGCTGATACGTTATATGGCGCTGCTGTTTGTCCCGATCAGTGTCGGCGTGATGGGTTATACCGATATCCTGAGCGCACAATTTGGACCGATTGTCGTCTCCTGCGTGGTAAGTACCTTTATGGTGCTGTTAATCGTTGGCCTGAGCGCCGAACGTTTGCAGCGCCCGAAGGAGCAGCCTCATGACTGACGCCTGGTGGTCACTGCCGCTCACCGTGGTGGCGTATCTGCTGGCGCGTAAGCTGGCGGCCAAAATCAATATCTCGATCATCAATCCGCTGTTGGTAGCGATGGCGATTGTGATTCCGATCCTGCTGCTCACCCATATCCCTTATAGCCGCTATTTTGCCGGCAGCACCTTCCTTAATCAGCTGCTGCAACCTGCGGTGGTCGCACTGGCCTTGCCGCTGTATGAGCAAATGCATCAGATTCGCGCGCGCTGGAAAACCATTATCAGCGTCTGTTTTATTGGCAGCATCACCGCGATGGTCTCCGGCACCGCTATTGCGCTGTGGATGGGAGCTACGCCAGAAATTGCCGCGACGATTATGCCGAAATCCGTCACCACGCCGATTGCCATGGCGGTATCCGGTTCGCTGCACGGCATTCCCGCTATTAGCGCCATCTGCGTGTTGATTGCCGGCGTGCTCGGCGCAGTGTTCGGCCATATGCTGCTAAATCTGTTTAAGGTGCACAGCAAGTCTTCACGTGGCCTGGCGATTGGCAACGCATCGCATGCCTTAGGCACGGCGCGCGCGGCAGAGATCGATTATCAGGAAGGGGCATTTAGCTCTTTGGCATTAGTGATTTGCGGCATTATCACATCGCTGCTGGCCCCCTTCCTTTTCCCGCTGCTGATGCACTGGTTGGGCTAAAACTTGCGAGAGATCTCGCAAAGTTGAAACAACTCAATCAGCTTACATTGTCATAGCGACACAGATCACATATAACCCCATAGGCGGCGCATCGCCGCTAACGCGTTAATGAGGTCATCACATCATGCATCCACGATTTACTGCTGCTTTCTCCGCCCTGCACGCTGACTTGCAAACTGCGATTCATCCTTTGCTGGATGCAGCTGATTTTGACGGCGTACTGCGCCCGCAAGACGTGGCGCGCCTGAAGCAGGAAACGGGGCTGGATGATGATGCCCTGGCGCTGGCACTGCTGCCGATTGCCGCCTGCTGTGCGGTCGCACCGGTGTCTCACTTCAATGTGGGTGCGATTTCACGCGGAGTGAGTGGTCACTGGTATTTCGGTGCCAACATGGAATTCGAACATGCGCCGCTGCAGCAAACCGTGCATGCGGAGCAAAGCGCCATTACTCATGCCTGGCTGCACGGCGAAGAGAAACTGGATGCCATCACCGTCAATTACACGCCTTGCGGCCACTGCCGTCAGTTTATGAACGAGCTTAACAGCGGCACGGCGATCCGCATCAGTCTGCCAGGTCGTGCAGTGAGTACATTGGGCGATTATCTGCCAGATGCGTTTGGCCCCGCCGATCTGAATATCACGGAACGTCTGCTGACACCGATTCATCACGGCTTCGCTCAACAAGGTGATGCTTTACAGCAGGCGGCGATTGAGGCGGCGAACAACAGTCATGCGCCCTACAGTCACAGCTACAGTGGTGTGGCCCTGCGCAGCCAGAGCGGTAACCTCTTCACCGGGCGCTATGCGGAAAACGCCGCTTTCAATCCAAGTTTGCCGCCATTGCAGGCAGCGCTGATTATGATGAACATGCGTAACGAAGCGCTGGACACGATTAAACAGGCAGTTTTAGTCGAATGTGAGGGCAGCACGTTAAGCCAGCGCGATGCCACGCGCGCTACGCTGGCGGCACTGGGCTGTGAAGATTTCTCACTTACTTTAGTTTCGAAAACATCAGTTTAGTGATCCTTTCATCGCTTTTGTGACTTTCTATTAACAAAAGCTGTACATCTGCAAGAATCCTCATAGGATCGGGCGCCAGAACTACTTCACAAGAAACAGGTCTGGCGTTACCTTTTCCCGGTGACACGTCAGAAAACACTGCAACCGGAGCAAAGACTGCATGGAACTCGACTACGAAAGTAAACGTCCGCTGTATATTCCTTACGCGGGTCCGATTCTGCTGGAATTTCCGCTGCTGAACAAAGGCAGCGCCTTCACCCTGGAAGAACGCAACGAATTTAACCTCAATGGCCTGTTACCCGAAGCCGTTGAAACCATCGAAGAGCAGGCAGAGCGTGCCTGGCGTCAGTTCCTGGATTTCAAAAACAATAACGACAAGCACGTCTATCTGCGCAACATCCAGGACACCAACGAAACGCTGTTCTACCGCCTGTTGGATAATCATCTGGAAGAGATGATGCCGATTATTTATACCCCAACCGTCGGCGCGGCCTGTGAACACTTCTCTGAAATTTATCGTCGTGCGCGTGGTGTTTTCATCTCGTATAACAATCGCGATCGCATTGAAGACATGCTGCAAAACGCCACTAAGCAGAACGTGAAAGTGATCGTGGTGACCGATGGCGAGCGTATTCTCGGCCTCGGCGACCTCGGCATCGGCGGTATGGGTATCCCAATCGGTAAGCTGTCGCTGTACACCGCGTGTGGCGGGATCAGCCCGGCGTATACCCTGCCCGTGGTGTTGGATGTCGGTACTAACAATCAGCAGTTGCTGAATGACCCGCTGTATATGGGCTGGCGCCATCCGCGTATCACCGGTGAAGAGTACGAAGCCTTCGTTGATGAGTTTATCCAGGCAGTGAAACGCCGCTGGCCGAACGTGCTGCTGCAGTTTGAGGACTTCGCGCAGAAGAACGCTATGCCGCTGCTGGAGCGTTATCGCGATGAGGTGTGCTGCTTTAACGATGACATTCAGGGCACTGCCGCCGTTACCGTTGGCACCCTGATCGCCGCCAGCCGTGCCGCAGGCAGCCGTCTGTGCGAGCAGAAAGTGGTGTTCCTCGGCGCCGGTTCCGCCGGTTGCGGTATCGCTGAGCAGATCATCGCGCAGATGAAATCTGAAGGTCTGAGCGACGACGAAGCACGTTCCCGCGTGATGATGGTCGATCGCTTTGGTCTGTTGACCGACAAACTGCCTAATTTGCTCGATTTCCAGGGCAAACTGGTGCAGAAGAGTGAAAACCTGAAGGACTGGGATGTGACCAGCGATTCAATTTCACTGCTGGATGTGGTGCGCAACGCGAAGCCAGACATTCTGATTGGTGTGTCAGGTCAGCCGGGTCTGTTCACCGAAGAGATCATCCGCGAGATGCATAAGCACACCAAGCGTCCGATCGTGATGCCGCTGTCAAACCCAACCTCACGCGTTGAAGCCACTCCAGCGGATATCATCTCCTGGACCGACGGTGAAGCGCTGGTCGCGACTGGCAGCCCATTTGCACCGGTAACCTGGAAGGGTAAAACCTACCCGATTGCCCAGTGCAACAACTCCTATATCTTCCCAGGTATTGGTTTGGGTGTGATTGCCGCCGGTGCTACCCGCATCACCGATTCGATGCTGATGACCGCCAGCCGCGCCCTGGCTGACTGCTCACCGCTGGTGAATGATGGCGAAGGCCCGGTGCTGCCAGAATTGAAACACATTCAGGGCGTTTCGAAGCTGATCGCTATGGAAGTGGGTAAAGCAGCACAGTTGGCTGGCGTGGCCGTGGTGACCTCAGAAGATGTGCTGTCGAAAGCCGTGAATAATAACTTCTGGCTGCCGCAGTATCGTCATTATCGCCGCACGTCTATCTAATCAGGCAGCGCAGCCGGTGAATTCAGTACCGGCTGCGCTTAAAATATCGCCAGCCAACCGGCGTAAACTTGCTTAGCGACCCCACCTCAAGTAGCCTTTAGCCATCCTTTTTTCCGCCAACCGAGTGCTTACGCGCATGATTAAACGCGTTTTCTTTGGTCTGTTTTTCATCATCTTATTGATGGTGGCCACCGCGCTCGGCCTGGATCGCTGGATCAGCTGGAAAACTGCCCCGTTTATTTATGAAGATGTCACCTCGCTGCCGCATCGTCAGGTCGGGGTGGTCTTAGGCACCGCCAAGTATTACCGCACCGGCGTGATCAATCAGTATTACCTCTATCGCATTCAAGGTGCGCTTAACGCGTATAACAGCGGCAGGGTGAATTATCTGCTGTTGAGCGGTGACAACGCGCTGCAAAGTTATAACGAACCGATGACCATGCGCCGCGATTTGATCAAAGCCGGTGTCGATCCTGCCGATATCGTGCTCGACTATGCCGGATTCCGTACGCTGGACTCGATTGTACGCACCCGCAAAGTGTTCGATACCAATGATTTCATCATCATCACTCAACGCTTCCACTGTGAACGCGCACTCTACATCGCCCAACATTTGGGGATTCAGGCGCAGTGTTATGCGGTGCCGTCTCCGAAAAATATGCTGTCGGTGCGTTTCCGCGAGGTCGGTGCTCGTTTAGGCGCATTAGCCGATTTGTATCTGATGAAACGTGAACCTCGTTTCCTCGGCCCTCTGGTGCCGATTCCGGCGGTGCATGAAGTGCCAGAAGATGCACAGAGTTATCCGGCGGTGACGCCAGAGCAGTTGCTGGATTTGGAAGAGAAGCTGCAGAAGTAACGCCGCCTGAAGATATTGCGTTGATGCCATCTGGTGTCGCCTGGGTTGTAGTCGTGACGCTATCCGGTGCTGCTTCAGGGTGCTGTGATAACGCTGTCTGGTGTCGCTTAAGGTTACTGTTATAACGCTGTCGGGTGTCGCTTTGGGGGCTGGCGGTCCTCGCGCCGCTGACGCGGTGCCTTCACGCCGTTCGTCTGCCTGACGGAACGGCGGGGATGGCACATCCATGTGCCGCCCCGCCTTCCGCCCGCATCCCTGCGGGCTATCCTGGCATCCTCACTCTGTTCAGCGCTGCGAAATGCCTGCCCCCAAAGCGACACCAGCCTGCTATTGAGCTTAATTGCGTGCTGTTAAAAAAGAGCACACAGCGTCAGGCCATAGCCGAATAGCTGTAAGGCTGTTCTCGGATGCCGTGCATTTGGTATCAAGACAGGCACAACGATGTTGCTTCCGCTCTTTTCCACCGCAAAAGCCATCTGCAAAAAGTACAATATTTGTTCAGATGACGGGCGCAACCCTTGGGTCCAAAAAACCTATGCTGCCTCAAAGGCCATTCGCTAAAGCCGCATATTTGTAAAAAATCGGGCACAACGTTTGAGGCCATAGCCCCTCTGCTGCTGCAAGGGCTATCCACAGCGCTGAGGCTTTTACGTTGGGCCAGGAGATCCACGCAGGGATGCGTGGATCAGTTCGGGGCCGACCAGGGATGGTCGATCCCCGAACGGTCCGTCGGCACGACGTGGAAGCCGAAGGCACCGCGTCAGCGGCGCGAGGACTGCCCGGCAGCAGCAGAGGGGCTGGGGCCCGCACCGCACCCGCCCTTAGCCCTTAGCCCTTAGCCCTTAGCCCTTAGCAGTTTGCACAAATAAAAAAGGCCACCATTCATAAAATGGCAGCCTTTTGCAGTGATGTGTTGCTGTGTGTCAGTCTTATTTTTTACGTGCGTACTTCAGAGAATCCAGGGCTACAGCGAAGATGATAATGCCGCCCTTGATAATGTACTGCCAGTAAGGGTTCACGCCGATGTAGGTCAAACCGTAGTTGATAACGGTGAAGATGATCACACCGGTCACCACGCCCGCAACTGTACCCACACCACCCGCAAATGACACGCCGCCAACCACACAGGCCGCAATCGCATCCAGCTCATACATAAAGCCGAGGTTGTTGGTGGCACTGCCGATACGGCCTGCTTCCAGCATCCCGCCGAAGGCGTAGAACACGCCTGACAGCGCATACACCAGAATCAGGTTCAGCGGCACGTTAACGCCTGAAACACGCGCGGCTTCCGGGTTACCGCCGATGGCAAAGATGTTCTTACCGAAGCGCGTTTTATTCCACAGAATCCACACGAAGATAATGGCAATAAACGCGTAGAAGGTGATGAATGACAGCTTGAAATCACCGAAACGGAAGAAGCCCTGAGCAAAGGTCGAGAAGCCCGCGTCAAAACCGGCCACCGGTGATGCGCCAACAAAGTCGTAATACAGCGAGTTAATGCCGTAAACGATAATCATGGTGCCCAACGTGGTGATAAATGGCGTCACTTTCAGATAAGCGATGATCACGCCGTTCACCAGGCCAATCACACCACCGATAATGCACACGGTCAGGATAACCAGTGGAATCGGTACGGTATCCAGGTGTGGGAACACCTTATTGGCGTTATCCATGGATTGCAGCAAGGTCGCCGCAACCACCGCGGCCAGACCGACCTGGCGCCCGGCTGACAGGTCAGTACCCTGCGTCACGATCAATCCGGCCACGCCCAGTGCAATAATAATACGCACTGAAGATTGGGTCAGAATGTTACTCAGGTTCATCAAACTTAAAAACGTCGGGTCCTGGAAAATAATAATTGCCAGCAGTACCAACAGGACAACGTAAATGCCGCCCTCTTTTAACCAGGTTAGCGCATTCTTTTTAGTAGTCGCTTTCATGTTAAAGCCCTTGCTTCATTAAAGGTGTAATGACGCTAAACGCAGGATTTCATTCTGCGAGGTCGTTTTGGTCTCGACAATGCCCGCTACCAGGCCATTACTCATCACTAAAATACGATCGGTAATCCCCAGCAATTCTGGCATTTCAGAAGAGATAATAATGATGCCCTTCTCTTTCTTCGCCAACTCAGAAATTAACTGATAAATTTCGAACTTAGCACCAACGTCAATACCGCGCGTCGGTTCATCCAGCATCAGAATTTCCGGCTGGGTTAATAACCAGCGACCAATAATAACCTTCTGCTGGTTACCACCGGAAAGCGAACCAATTTGCGTATGATGACCTGGCGTTTTCACGCGCATTGAATCAATCACCCACTGGGTATCACTCTTCATGCGCTTATTATCAAGTAAGCCCATGCTGGATTTGTATTTTTTAATATTGGAAATAAGCGAGTTAAAACCAATATCCAGATAAGCATAAATCCCGGTTGAACGACGTTCTTCCGTCACCAGCGCAAAACCGTGGTTAATCGCTTCATTGGCACTGTGGTTATTAATCGCTTTACCGTGCAGCTTAATGGTGCCGCCTGACTTCTCGCGAATACCAAACAGCGTCTCAACGATGTCAGTACGTTTAGCGCCCACCAATCCGGCGATGCCTAAAATCTCACCTTTGCGCAGGTCGAAGGAAATATCGCGAATCGACGGCTGACGCAGCGAGGTTAAATGGCGCACCTCAAGAATAGTTTCGCCCGGCACGTTGGTCTTATCCGGGAAACGCTGGTTCAGTGAACGACCGACCATCATGGCGATGATCTTGTCCATATCCAGCCCTTCCAGCGGCTGGGTGGCAATCCACTGTCCATCACGCAAAATCGTAATCTCATCACACAGTTGGAAAATCTCTTCCATCTTGTGTGAGATATACACAATACCGCAGCCACGGTCTTTCAGCTTACGGATAATAGTGAACAAGTGATTCACTTCTTTTTCGGTCAGCGACGATGTTGGCTCATCCATGATGACGATTTTCGCGTCATAGGAAAATGCCTTGGCAATTTCAATCATCTGCATTTGCGAAACAGACAGATTAGCCACTTTATCGCGTGGATCGATATCAATATCTAATTCGTCAAAGATCGCTTTGGTATCGCGATACATTTTATCCTGATCAACAAACACGCCTTTACGTGGATAGCGGCCAAGCCACATGTTATCCATCACGTTGCGTTGTAAAACCAGGTTTAATTCCTGATGCACCATTGAAACGCCATTCTCCAGCGCTTCTTTGGAACTTTTATAATCAATTTCTTCACCCTGAAACAGGATGCTCCCCGTATCCTTTTTATAAATACCAAACAGGCATTTTAATAATGTGGATTTTCCGGCGCCGTTTTCGCCCATTAAGGCATGGACGGAGTGCGGCCGCACTTTCAAATTCACATTATCTAAGGCTTTCACCCCTGGAAATGATTTCGAGACATTCGTCATCTCCAGCAGATATTCACGCTGTGCGGTCGGATTCTCACTGGCCATAATTTACCTGGCTAAATAAAACGTGGGTCAGATGCAATAAGGCGCGGCGTGCTGCCGCGCCCGGTACGTATTACTTCACAAACTGAGACAGGTTTTCTTTATCTACTGGTACGTAAGGAACACGTACGATTTTGTTTTCCATCTTGAAGTTAGTACCGGCGGTTGGCTCTTTGCCATCGGCCAGGTTCTTCGCGATATCAATGGTGGCTTTCGCCTGGTTTTCCGCATCGTTCAGCACGGTACCGGCCATCGCACCGGATTTCACCAGTGCCAGCGCTTCTGGCAGCGCATCCACACCAAACACCGGAATGCTGGTTTTGTTGTGCGCTTTCAGGGCTTCTACTGCGCCCATTGCCATCGCATCGTTGTTGGCGATGATCACTTCAATTTTGTTGCCGTTCGGGCCAGACAGCCAGGCGTCAACTTTGTCTTTTGCCTGTGCGGTGTCCCACATCGCGGTATCCATCGCCAGCTGCTGAGTTTTGAAACCATCGGTGTTCAGGGTTTCGATCACGTATTTGGTACGTGCTTCAGCATCCGGGTGGCCCGGCTCACCTTTCAGCAAAGCAAACTGAATCTGACCATCTTTGTTCAGATCCCAGGCTGGGGTGGCTTTCCAGTGCTTCTCAATCAGTTTGGCCTGGATGATGCCTGACTCTTTAGAGTCGGTACCCACGTAGTAGGCTTTCGGGTAGCTGGCCAGTACTTTGGCATTCGGCTCTTTGTTGAAGAACACCACTGGCACATCATTCGCTTTCGCTTTGTCGATCACCACTGCCGCAGCAGCAGGGTCAACCAGGTTGATCGCCAGCGCTTTCACGCCTTTGGCCATCAGTACGTCAATCTGGTCGTTCTGGGTGGACTGGCTGTTCTGCGAGTCATTCATCAGCAGTTGGATGCCGCCCAATTTTTTGGCTTCGCTGTCGATGTCCTTGCGAACCATAGACATAAAGTTGTCGTCGTATTTATAAATTGTCACGCCAATGCGGGTATCGGCGGCGTGCGCAGTTGCACCAAACATCATGCTGGCAACCAGTGCTGTGAGCGTGAAAACCTTCTTATTCATGGTATCTCCGGTTTTTTATGTAGGGCATATCATCGCGCTGTGCTGCCTGCGGGCAACCAGCGCAGTCGGTTCAAACTCATTTATGGGGCGGACGCGTAACGCAAAGCCGGGCCACCATCGCTATCCTGACTTCCCTGTACGTAAACGCTTCCTGAAAAGTGTTGTGAACTATTTCAATCGGCTACTGAAACCTGACCGGAGAAGGAGAACCCGGCGTTACATGATGTTTCAGTCCGGTAAGACGCTGCCATCATAGTGAGCGCCTTGTTAATTAACTGTGAATGTAATCACAGATTGGAAACGGTTACACAGCGCTATCGCCCGAATTAGTGACCGACTCCACAATTTGCCGCTGAGCAACGGAATGGCGGCGCACCAGAGTCGGCATAAAGCAGTGTGTGGCGTCGGGATCGAGTTCGCCCGCTGCGCCTTTTAAGGCCAACTCTGTGGCTAATTTAGCCATAGAAACAATAGGATAGCGCACGGTAGTGAGTTGCGGATCGGTGTAACGCGAAATGGGAATATCATCAAAGCCGATGACGGAGAAGTGCTGTGGCACCTGAATGCCATTATCTTTCAATGCGGTCAGCGCACCGGCGGCCATACCGTCACAGTAAGAGAAGATGGCGGTTAAATGCAGGTTACGGCCCAGTAACTCCACCATTGCTGCTTCCCCGCCCTGCATGTCCGGTTCGCCATGGGCAATCCAGGACTCCTGCGAGCGAATCCCCTGCTCTGACAAGGCTTGCAGCCAGCCTTCACGCCGTTGCGTCACATCTTCAATCGGGTGGCTGGAGCTGAGATAACCAATGCGTTGATGTCCCTGTTGTAACAACATGCGCGTTGCCATCAGAGATCCCGTTACATTATCCAGGCAGACGCAACGATGTTCATACCCGGGAATAGTCCGGTTTATCAACACCATACCTGGAACCTGATCCATAAACTGAGTTAGTTCAGCGTCTGAAAGCGTTTTCGCGTGGACCACTAAAGCGTTACATCGTTGACGGATCAGCACCTCAATGGCATGGCGCTCTTTCTCTTCCTGATGCCAGGAATTGCTGATTAACACGTGTTTGTGCACGCGCTGCGCCACGGTATCCACCGCTTTGACCAGCGCACCAAAGAAGGGATCGGATACGTCCATCACCACCACGCCGATGGTGTCACTGACCTGGGTGGCCAGTGCCTGCGCATTGGCATTGGGGCGATAACCTAACGCCTCCACCGCCTGGAGTACGGCTTCACGGGTATCAGAGGTGACTGCACTGCTGTTATTGAGCACACGCGACACGGTGGCTACTGATACACCGGCCTGACGGGCGACATCTCGAATCGTTATCATGCAGCTGTTCCACAGAGGAGAAAATGCGCGACAAGCGCGTAACGGCGCTATTTTGTCAGGGCATTTTATTCAGCTGCGTGAATCACGTCACACGGATGAAAACGGTTACATACAAATCTGCAACCTTTGTGATGAACATCATTATCTGATGCGGGAGGAAGGTTCCGTTTTGCCGGCGGCGAGACGTGTCAGTTTGCGCCAAATCCACTCCATCGGGCCCTGCGGGAAAAAGCGCAGCCAGAGTACTGAAAACAGGATATTGACCAACCAGATAGCCGGGACCAGTGCCAGCAGATGCAGGCGATCAAACTTGAGGAACAGATTGAAGCGATAAAACAGCGTGGTGCAGATCAGCGTCTGTAACAGGTAGTTGCTGAGTGCCATGCGGCCAACGCATTGCAGCGCATAACTGAAGCGCGTGGCACCGATTTGCGGCCAGAAGCCAAAACAGAGCGCCGCATAGCCGAGGCTGATAAACGGGCTGGCGAGATCGCGCGGCACCTGCAGTAAGAAGCCGCTCCAGCGGAACTCCCAGTCCAGTAACCATTGCGCCACTATGCCTGGAATGGCTATCAGCCAGCCGATCGTCAGCAGCAGCGCGGCCGAGCGACGATAGTGCTGCACGCTGAACTCGCCTTTCAGCCAGCCGCTGCGCATCAACGCCGCGCCAATCAGCATCAGTCCCGCCAGCTGCCAGCCGTACTGCGCGGCCAACGCCATCAAGCCGGATGAAAGATGGTCGAGGCGGTTCTGAATCGCTTCCCAGCCGCCGACCAGTTTCCAGTAGCTTTCATACTCAATATCGGCAGCACCCGGCAGCCACGAACGACCCGGTTCCGGGCTGGAAATGCCCCAAAACACCAGCAGTACGCCGCAACCGATCAGGTAAAGCAACACGCCAGTTTGCAACAGAGCTTTGTCCGAAGGCACTTCACGCAGCATCCGCCAGATAATCAGCCCGGTCAGACCGTAATCCAGCAGGATATCCCCTTCCCAGAAGAAGATGCTGTGAATAAAACCCAGCAGCACCAGCAACGTCAGGCGCGCCGACATCCAGCGACTGCCACGCGGGATCTGCAGATAAAGGCCACCGCCAAACAACAGCGCAAACAGCGTGAGGAATTTCAGTTGCGCGAGGCCATCCATGATCGCCCAGGTCCAGGCATCAGAAAGCGAGATAGTGCCCTGCCACGCCGGATTGAGATAGGCAGCCGATGGCAAGCCAAAACCCACGATATTGAGCAGCAGAATGCCGAGAATGGCGCAACCACGAATGAAATCCAGCGCAAGATAGCGTTGCATCGAGTGACCTGACGGAAAGAGAAAACGGGCGGCAATAAGCCGCCCAAAGGATTAGCTGTGGCGCACCGCGCGTAAGAACTCCTGGCGCGTATTCTGGCTGGACTTGAACAGGCCACCCAGTGATGTGGTGGTGGTGGCGCTGGTGGCATCTTTCACGCCACGCGCTTTCACGCAGTAGTGCACCGCATCAATCGACACCGCCACGTTGTTGGTGCCAAGCAAAGTTTGCAGCGCCACCAGCACTTGCTGGGTTAAGCGCTCTTGCACCTGTGGACGCTGGGCAAAGAACTGCACGATGCGGTTGATCTTCGACAGACCAATCACCTTCTCTTTCGGGATATAAGCGACGGTGGCTTTACCGTCGATAATCACGAAGTGGTGCTCACAGGTGCTGGTCAGGGTGATATCACGCACGGTGACCATCTCATCCACCTTCATCTTGTTTTCGATGACGGTGATTTTCGGGAAGTTGGCGTAATCGAGGCCTGAGAAGATCTCGTCCACGTACATCTTGGCGATGCGATGTGGCGTCTCCATCAGGCTGTCATCTTCCAGATCCAGATTCAGCAGCTGCATGATTTGGGTCATATGACCGGCGATTTCACGCTTGCGGGTTTCGTCATCCATCTCGCGCACCGGGGCGCGTAACGGCGTTTCCAGGCCACGCGCCAGCAGCGCTTCGTGAACCAGGGCGGCTTCCTGACTTAAGGTGCTCATCGTACTCTTTCTCCGGCAGGTGATGCGCCCGCAGATCGTCGCCTGCGGGGGAAATTCTGAGCGCGTATTGTGAAACACAACGCGCGCGTAATCCAGCAATCAATCCAATCGGAGATGAAAGCTTTTCATGGTGCCGAACGGCGTAACACCAGTAAGCCCGCCAGAATCAGTGCGACACCCGCTACCCACAAGGCAAGATCGAGGCGGTGCCACAGCAAACTGGAGATCCATGACAGCAGCGGCCCACCCAACTGACCGACTGCGTAGCCGGTGGTCAGCAGACCGGCCAGATAGCGCGCGTGATGCGGCGCCAGCTCACGGCCGTATTGCAGCGTCAGCTGTACCACGCATAAGAATCCGCCGCCAACTAACAGCGCGCTAATCAACAGCCCATCCAGCCCTGGCAGGACAATTGCGGAGATCACGCCCAAAGCCTGCGCCCAGAGCACCACTGCCAGCCGCAGATGGCTGCTGCCCCAGCGCCGCGTCAAAATGCCGAGCACAATGCCGATCACCGCCGCACCGCCAAACACCGGCCAGACAAACTGCGCCAGCGCACTGTCCGGGAAACGCGCGGCGGTCATCTGCGATAAGAAGGTTGCGGGCAGAATGTAACCAAAACCGGCGAGACTGTAGCTCAGTACCAGGCGTTTCAGGTTACCGTTGAGCACCAGCGGCGCAGGCGCCTGATCGGGACGATGTAACTGTCCCGTGCGCGGTAAAAAACGCGCAATGGCGGCGATGAACAGCAGCGCCAGCAAACCATAAGCCGCCCAGCCCAGTGCCGCGCTGGCACCGCTGGCATGCAGCGCCACCGCCAGCATTCCGCTGATGAAAATCCCGGTGCCGGGCCCGGCAAACACCGCCGCCGACAAGCCTGGCCGTCCATGATGCAGCAGTTGCTCATTACTCCACGCAGCGATCAGCACCATGGCCCAACCGCTGGCACCGCCAATCACAAAGCGGATCAAACCGTGCAGCCACGGCCCACTGACGCAGGCAGAGAGCAGCGTCAGGATCACCGCGCCCCACACGCCAGCCTGCAGCCGCCATTCGACACGCTTATGCGCGCGCATGGCATCAAAGGAGCCACACAGATAACCGAGATAGTTGAGCGCCGCCACCAGACTGGCGCTGGTCAGAGTCAACTGATGGTCCTGAATCATCAATGGTACCTGCGGGGTGAAAGCAAATCGCCCAATCCCCATCGCAACCACTAAACTTAAAAACGCGCTCAGCGCGACACGAAACGCCATTCCCACTCCCGTTCAGATTCTTTTAGCACTTGTTATTAGCATGCATGACGATTACACTCACGAAAAGTGAATAATATTAACCAAGTTGTTTACGGAAAGAGAATATGGATTTAGTACAACTCCGCATGTTCTGTTCTGTGGCTGAAACCGGTTCGCTGGCGCGCGCCGCGGAGCTATTGCATCGCGTGCCTTCTAATCTCACCACTCGTCTGCGCCAGCTGGAAGAAGAGATTGGCGTCGACCTGTTTATCCGTGAGAAGCAGCGTATTCGATTGTCGCCAATGGGCCACAATTTCCTGAATTATGCTCAGCGTATCCTTAGCCTGAGCGATGAGGCGCTGAATATGGCACGTGCCGGAGAACCGGGCGGGAACTTTGCTTTTGGTTCGATGGAGAGCACCGCCGCGACCCGTCTGCCTGGTCTGCTGGCGGCTTATCATCAACGATTTCCCAATGTGGCGCTATCGCTGGTCACCGGCACCTCGGGCGATATCATCGATAAAGTGCGCGCCGGTACGCTGGCGGCCGCGCTGGTGGATGGCCCAGCCACTCATGACGACCTCAACGGCTGCATCGCCTTTCGCGAGGAGATGGTGCTGATCACCAGTCTTGATCACGACCCGATTACCAGCGCCCGCGACACGCAGCATGACACGCTGTTTGCCTTTGGTAACAGCTGTTCGTATCGCACCAAACTGGAGTCCTGGTATCGCGAAAGCCAGACCTCACCGAAAAGCGTGATGGAGATTCAGTCTTACCACGCGATGGTGGCGTGTGTGGCAGGCGGTGCGGGCGTGGCTATGATTCCGGCGTCTGTCCTGACGCAGATGCCCGGCCGCGCGCGCGTGCAGGAGCATGCATTGCCACCCGCTTATCGCGATACCGCCACCTGGCTGATGTGGCGCCGCGATGCCTTCACGCCCAACGTGGAAGCGCTGAAGTATTTGATTATTGAAATGTTTGATGACCGCCCACTCAACGATGAGTTGCTGCATCCGCTGCAAACCGCTGAGTGAGTTTTTAATTTTAAGTAAATCACGACATCTGAAGAAGAGGGATTGCATGAACATGATTAAAACCCGCGCTGCCGTTGCCTGGGCAGCGGGCGAACCGCTGAAAATCGAAGAAGTGGATCTGATGCCACCACAAAAAGGTGAAGTGTTAGTGCGCATCGTCGCCACCGGCGTGTGCCACACCGATGCTTACACCCTGTCCGGTAAAGATCCGGAAGGCGTGTTCCCGGCGATCCTCGGTCACGAAGGCGGCGGCGTGGTGGAAGCGGTAGGCGAAGGCGTCACCAGCGTGGCGGTCGGCGATCACGTGATCCCGCTTTACACTCCAGAGTGCGGCAAATGTAAGTTCTGTCTGTCAGGCAAAACTAACCTGTGCCAGGCGATCCGCTCCACCCAGGGTAAAGGTTTGATGCCAGATGGCACCACCCGTTTCTTTAAAGACGGCAAGCCAATTTTCCACTACATGGGGACTTCAACGTTCTCTGAGTACACCGTGGTACCGGAAATCTCACTGGCGGTGATCAGCAAAGAAGCGCCTCTGGAAGAAGTGTGCCTGCTGGGCTGCGGCGTGACCACCGGCATGGGCGCCGTGATGAATACCGCCAAAGTCAAAGAAGGCGATACCGTGGCGATCTTCGGCCTCGGCGGTATTGGTTTGTCGGCGATCATCGGTGCGAAAATGGCGAAAGCCGGTCGCATCATCGGTATCGACCTGAACACCAGCAAATTCGATCTGGCGCGCAAACTGGGGGCTACCGATCTGATCAACCCGAAAGATTACGATAAGCCGATTCAGGATGTGATCGTTGAGCTGACCGACGGCGGCGTGGACTTCTCCTTTGAGTGCATCGGTAACGTGAACGTGATGCGTTCCGCGCTGGAATGCTGCCACAAGGGCTGGGGCGAGTCAGTGATTATCGGCGTAGCCGGTGCCGGTGAAGAAATTTCCACGCGTCCGTTCCAGTTAGTGACCGGTCGCGTATGGCGCGGTTCGGCGTTTGGTGGCGTGAAAGGCCGTACCCAACTGCCGGGCATCGTGCAGGATTATCTGGACGGTAAGTTCGCGCTGAACGATTTCATCACGCACACCATGCCGCTGGAAGAGATTAACGAAGCCTTTGATCTGATGCACGAAGGGAAATCTATTCGTTCGGTCGTGCATTTTAACAAGTAAAAAGGAGGCGTTATGGCATCCACTCTGGAACTGCTGGAAGAACATCGTATCTTCGGCGGCTGGCAGCAGCGCTGGCGGCATCAGTCGGCGGTGCTGAACTGCCCGATGACCTTCAGCATTTTCCTGCCGCCACCGCAGGATGACACGCCGCCGCCGGTGGTATGGTTTCTCGCCGGACTGACCTGTACCGACGAGAACTTCACCACCAAAGCCGGTGCGCAGCGTGTTGCCGCTGAGTTGGGTCTGGTGCTGATTATGCCGGATACCAGCCCGCGCGGTGACGAAGTGGCCAACGACAGCGGCTACGATCTTGGTCAGGGCGCAGGTTTTTACCTCAACGCCACGCAGCAGCCCTGGGCGGCGCACTATCGTATGTTCGATTATCTCAGCGAGGAGTTGCCGGCCCTGGTGGCGGACAACTTCAAAGTGAGCGATCGTCAGTCGGTAATGGGCCATTCAATGGGTGGACATGGCGCGCTGGTATTGGCGTTGCGTCAGGGTGGACGTTTTGCTTCGGCATCCGCGTTCGCTCCAATCGTCAATCCAACCGAAGTGCCGTGGGGACAAAAAGCCTTCACCGCCTATCTGGGTGAAGATCGCCAGACCTGGCGCGAGTGGGACAGTTGCCTGCTGATGCGTGAAGTGGAACAGCGCTTACCGATTCTGATCGATCAGGGTGATAGCGATCAGTTCCTCGCCGATCAGCTTCGTCCGGATCGCCTCGAAGCGGTAGCGCGTGAGCAAGGTTTTCCGCTGGAGCTGCGCGTGCAGCCGGGCTATGACCACAGCTACTTCTTTATTGCCAGCTTTGTCGAGGACCATCTGCGGTTCCACGCGAAGCATCTGTTGGTGTAGTTCACGTCAGTTGATGTGGAGACAGTAAGGGCGCACCATGTGCGCCCTTTTTTGGCTATGGCTGACTGTGATTGGCTAAAAGCCGCATCAACATTCATCCTCAGCCTCTCTTGATGTTGAGCTTAAGCGTCTTTTGCGAGGTTTAAGCCAGCGATTCCGCCACCAGCCCATCGATCATCACCTGCGGCATGCCCTGCGAGCAGTGTTCAATACGCCCGCGTACGCCATACACCTGCGCCAATGTGTCCGGCGTGATCACCTGCGACGGCTCGCCGTCAGCCAGCAAGGTGCCCTCTTTCAGCATCAACGCGTGATCGGCATGACGCAGTGCAATGTTGATATCATGCACCACGACCACAGTCACAATATTGCGCAGACGGGTTTCGCGACGTACTAAATCCATCACATGGAACTGGTAATTAAGATCGAGCGCACTCAGCGGTTCATCCAGCAGCAGCAGTTCCGGACGGCGAATCAGCGATTGCGCCAGACCCACCAGCTGTTTCTGCCCACCTGATAACTGGTCCAGATAACGCATCGCTAAGTGGGCAATGCCCAGCTGTTCCAGCAGATGCATAATCTCGGCTTCACTTGATGCGCTGTGTAAGCCACCGGACGCTCGCTGCGCCACGATGATTGACTCCAGCACATGCAGATGCACGCCCGCCGGCAAACTTTGCGGCAGATACACCACGCGCTGGGCACGACGGGCAAACGGCTGTGACATCAGCTCTTCGCCATTCAACCACAGTTCGCCCTGCCCTTTGCTCAGGCCCGCCAGCGCGCGCAGCAAGGTAGACTTACCGCAGCCGTTAGGTCCAAGTAGTACGGTGATTTTGCCGCGTGGCAGCATCGGCACGTTGAGATCTTCAATGACTTTACGCTTCGGATAACCGGCGTAGAAATGGCTGAGACCTAATCCCTGTTCCATTACACCGTCCCCCGATGACGCAGAATAATACTCAGGAAGAATGGCACGCCAACCAGTGAAGTGACGATACCCACCGGAATGATCACGCCTGGAATAAGGTTCTTCGACGCTACCGAGGCCAGTGATAGCACCAGTGCACCGACCAACGCACTGGCCGGCAGATAGTAGCGATGATCTTCACCAAACATCATACGAGCGATGTGCGGTGCCACCAGACCAATAAAGCCAATCGGCCCGACAAAAGCCACCGCCAGCGCGGAGAGAATACTGATGCGCAGTAGCGTCGCCAGACGCAAGCGGCGCACATCAATGCCGAAACTCACGGCACGATCTTCACCCAGGCGCAGCGCGGTCAGTTTCCAGCTGCTGAGCATCGAGAACGGGATCAGGATGGCGAAAGCCGCCGTGAGCACGCCGAGTTTTTCCCACGAAGCGCGCGCCAGGCTGCCCATGGTCCAGAACACCAGGCCCTGCAAGGTATCTTCACTGGCGATAAACTGCATCATCGAGACCAGCGCGTTGAAGGTAAACACCAGCGCGATGCCAAACAGCACCACGCCCGACGTTGACACTTTGGTCCAGCGCGTCACGCCATCCAGCATCAGTGCGGCAAACAGCGCAAACACAAAGGCGTTCGCCGAGATAAACCACTGGTCTGGCACACCGGGAATACCGATGCCGAGAATAATGGCCAGCGCCGCGCCGAAGGCGGCCGCTGAAGAGACGCCGAGCGTAAACGGACTCGCCAACGGGTTATTGAGGATAGTTTGCATCTCAGCTCCCGCCAGACCCAGCGAAAAGCCGACGACGACAGCCATCAACGCATAAGGTAAGCGGATATCCCAGACGATCACGCGCGTGCCCGCATCCACCGCATCAGGATGGGTGAGCGTTTGCCACAGGGTGTCGAGGGAGAGCCCAGCCGGGCCAAGCGTGAAATCAAGAATTACTGACGCCAGTATTGCCAGCACCAGTACGCCAATCAGCATCAGGCGCTGACGTAACACCTGACGATAACGCGTCATGGTATCGGCTTCGCGGTTATTTTCCGCCAGCAGCGCGGAATCCGTGGTCTGCATTGTTCTACCTGTTTCTTATCGAAATCATAACGGCAGCCACAATAGTGCAGGTGATAATAATTATCAATTATATCTGTATGACAAAGCCCAAAACGTTGTAACACGGTTCATCTTTGTCAAAAAAAACGCCGCTAGCCAAAGGCAGCGGCGTTATGTCATCCACGTTTAACGCATTACTCTTTAAACGTCGGGAATTCCATTTCGCTGTACTTCACAAAGCGCGAGCCACGTGCCAGCTTGTAACCGAGCCAAATCAGCAGGAACAGCGGAATGCCGATGTAGGTCGCCGCCACGCCATACCAGTCAATGCGGTCCGCCAGAAACGCCTGGTAGTTCTGACCCAGTGTAATAATCAGGCACAGCACGAAGGCGAAAATCGGACCGAGCGGGAAGAAGCCGGAACGGTATGGCAGAGCCGCTAAATCATGCCCTTGCGCCACGTAGCCGCGACGGAAGCGATAGTGGCTAATCGCAATACCCAGCCAGGCGATAAAGCCGGTCATGCCTGAGGTATTCAGCAACCACAGATAGACTTCCTGGTTGCCGAACTTCGAGCTCAGGAAGCACAAACCCGCTACCACGGTGGTGGCAATCAGGGCATTACGCGGCACACCGCCTTTAGACAGTTTGGCAAAAATACGTGGGGCTTTGCCTTCCTGCGCCAGGTTGAACAGCATGCGCGTTGAAGCGTACATGCCTGAGTTACCCGCTGACAGCACCGCCGTCAGGATCACCGCGTTCATCACTGCCGCTGCCGACAGTAATCCGGCATTCTGGAACACCAGCGTGAACGGGCTGATGGCGATATCGGTGACATCGTTATGCAGCAGTTTCGGATCGGTATACGGCAAAATCAGGCTGATAATCAGAATCGCAAAGATATAGAACAGCAGAATACGCCAGAACACCTGACGCACGGCGCGTGGAATATTTTTCGCGGGATCCTGTGATTCACCGGCTGCGATGCCGATCAACTCTGTACCCTGGAACGAGAAGCCGACAATCATCGCCACGCCAATCATCGCGGCAAAACCGCCGGCAAAAGGTGCGTCGCCCTCGGTCCAGTTATGCCAGCCGGCGTTTTCTGCACCGCGCATAATGCCGACGATCATCAGCACACCCACCACGATAAAGATGATGACGGTGGCAACTTTGATCAGCGAGAACCAGTATTCCGCTTCGCCGAAGCCTTTGACGGAAATGTAGTTAAGCAGGAACATCAAACCAAGAAACAGCGCGCTCCAGATCCAGCCCGGCGTATCCGGGAACCAGTAGTTCATCACCAGTTGCGAGGCGACGAGATCAACGGCGATGGTGACCGCCCAGTTGTACCAGTAGTTCCAGCCCAGCGCGAAGCCGAAACCTTCTTCAACGTATTTAGAGCCGTAGGTGGCGAAGGAGCCAGAAACCGGCATAAACGCCGCCAGTTCGCCAAGGCTGGTCATCAGGAAGTAAACCATCAGGCCAATCAGCGCGTAAGAAAGTAATGCGCCACCGGGGCCTGCCTGAGAAATGGTGGCACCCGAGGCGACAAACAGGCCGGTGCCAATGGAACCGCCGATGGCGATCATGGTGAGATGGCGCGCTTTTAGTTCACGGCGCAGCCCAGGTTGTTGTGTTGTTTTTGAGTCATTATGCATGTGTAAACGCTATGCTGGATAAAAATAAGGCGCGATTGTAGCAGCTAACCCCAGGCTGTATAGCATTCACGTCGGGTTATTAGTTACCTTCATAATCGGCGCGAAATTATTAGCCGTTTACGTTATGACAGCCGCGATTACTCGCGGCAATAGGAGAGAAATCGACTTAGCGCTTTCGACAAATGCTTCTGCCGATGATGAATGCGATACAGCGTGCGCGTCAGACGTGGTAACGGCACAGCCACTTCCACCAGCGTGCCCGCCTCCAGCAGATCGCTGATCACCCGGCGCGATAAACAGCTGATGCCCATGCCGTGACGCACCGCATGTTTGATTGCCTCAGAATTGCCCAGCTCCATGCCGAGTTGAAACTGCGGCAGGTGAGACAACAGCAGGTAATCAACAATTTCACGCGTGCCCGAACCGCGCTCACGCAGGATCCAGGGGGCGGCCGCCAGTGATGCCAGCGTGATCGGCTGTTGCAGGATCTCAGCATCAGGCGCGGCAAACACCACCAGTTCATCTTCCAGCCATGCTTCGCTAACGATATCCGGCTCGTGGCACGGCCCTTCAATCAGGCCGATATCCACACGGAAATCCGCCACTGCATTAATCGCATCCTGGCTGTTGCCGACGCTCAGTTCGAGCGGCAGCGTGGGGAAGTCACGACGATAGGCGGCGATCATCCCCGGCAGCAGATAGTTGCCGATGGTGCTACTGGCAAACAGACGAATGGCGCCATTATCCTCTTTAAACAGCTGTTCGATCTCGCTGGCCTGTTCCAGCAATCCGACCGCGCGTGGATAGAGCAAACGACCATGCTCGTTCAGGGCCAGTCGTTTGCCGACACGATCAAACAGTTGCACTCCGAGCTGGTTTTCCAAATCGGCCAGCGCCGCACTGACCGCAGACTGCGACAGTGCCAGTACCTGCGAGGCCTGGGTGGTTGAACCGCTTTTCAACACTTCGGTAAAGACTTCAATCTGACGCAGCGTGATATGCATGCGCCCTCCTCACATTGCGTAACGCTTCACAAGATAAGCCACCACCGCTAACCAGACGATCACCGTCAGGAAGAATCCTGCCCAGCTGACAATCTTTTTGCCGCGTGCCCGCTGGACATCAGCCCGTTCTGCGCTGCTGATGCGAATTTCACGCGGGAGCAAACGCAGCAGGATGATCACACCCAGCGGGACGATGATGGCGTCGTCGAGTAAGCCGATAATGGGAATGAAATCAGGAATGAGATCGACGGGGCTGAGTGCATAGGCGACAATGCCAAATGCCAGCAGCTTAAACCACCAGGGGGTACGCGGATCGCGGCAGGCAAACCACAGCGTGAGCACATCGCGTTTAATTAAGCGTGCCCAGCGGCGCAAGCGCTTCAACATCCCGACTCTTCCTTATTAGTTATACTGGTCAATGGACAATATATTACCAATTTAACTTTTAAACCAGTCAGGTATATACGCAGGCAAGCAGCCGCCAGGAGATTGGCGGCGGAGTGTGTGTCAGGCTTTCATACCGATCAGTTCTTCCAGTTCTGTGTCACAGGCCGTGAACTCATCGGTAATGGTGCGAATCAACCAGTCCTGATAGCCAAAGTTTTCCCGGCGGGAATAGAGGCATTCAGAGCGGTACAACTTTTTCGGATCGCTGTTATTGACCCCATAACGATAAAAATGGACCAGCGAGTTGTCGCTATCGGGCACGGCGAGCGTGAAGCCGACAGCGCCATGACCATTATAAAAAAGGGTCACTGCATTGGTTTTACCTAAAGTTAATTTATGGATTACGTTGAATTTTTCATGCTGTAAAGCGGTATCCAAAGTACTTCTATAAGCTGTTTTCATGGTTATAGTTAAAAGTTTCTAATTTGTTAAACTATAGTTAACCAGAAAAAAAGCGCACCTGCTAACTTTGGTAGGTGTGTTCATCTTTTGGATAAGTGTTTACCCGTGCCGTTTTTCTCCCCACGAGCGATGCAACATTTCATGGCGGTAGCGCATCCGCTATGATGTGCCCTTTGCAGCAGCAATCGCCAACCAGGAGAGCGGCATGAAATATATCGGCGCACACGTCAGTGCATCAGGCGGCGTAGACCAGGCAGTTATCCGTGCCCACGAACTCGAAGCCACAGCCTTTGCGCTGTTCACCAAAAATCAGCGCCAGTGGAAAGCCGCCCCGCTTTCAGGTGAAGTGATTGATGCCTTCAAAACCGCCTGTGAGAAATACAACTTCACTTCCGCGCAGATTTTGCCGCATGACAGCTACCTGATTAACCTTGGCCATCCGGTGATGGATGCGCTGGAGAAATCCCGAGAGGCGTTTCTTGATGAGATGCAGCGCGCCGAGCAATTGGGGCTGACATTGCTGAATTTCCACCCTGGCAGCCATTTGAAGCAGATTGAAGAAGAGGCGTGCCTGAAGCGTATCGCCGAATCGATCAATATCGCGCTGGATCAGACCCACAACGTGGTGGCAGTGATTGAGAATACCGCCGGTCAGGGTAGCAATCTCGGTTTCCGTTTCGAACACCTCGCCACCATTATCGAGCACGTCGAAGATAAATCACGCGTCGGTGTATGTATCGATACCTGCCATGCGTTTGCTGGCGGCTACGATCTGCGGACAGAAGAAGCCTGCGTGGAGACTTTTGCGGAATTTGAACGCATTGTCGGTTTCCAGTTCCTGCGCGGCATGCACCTGAATGACGCCAAAAGCACGCTCGGCAGCCGCGTGGATCGCCATCACAGCTTAGGTGAAGGCAACATTGGCAAGACGGTGTTTAGCTGGCTGATGAAGGATAAGCGCTTTGATGGCATCCCGATGATTCTGGAAACCATCAATCCGGATATCTGGAAAGATGAGATTGCGTGGCTGAAGTCGGAACAACAGGCTTAAAACAGACAGCAAAAAGGGAGCCGCAGCTCCCTTTTTCTTATCCCGTGAAAATTACGCGGCTTTCGCCAGCTCTTCTTCCGGACGTTTCAGAATCGCGTAACCGAGGCCAGCCACTGCGGTACCAATCACAATCGACATCAGGTAACCCAGCACCGGGGTGATTGCACCTGGAATCAGCAGTACAAACAGACCACCGTGAGGTGCCATCAGTTTCGCGCCAACCAACATGGATACCGCGCCAGTGATTGCACCGCCGACGATGCAGCAAGGCAGCACACGCATAGGATCACGCGCCGCAAACGGAATTGCACCTTCAGAGATGAAGCACAAGCCGAGCACCAGTGCCGCTTTGCCCCCTTCCTGCTGACCTTTGTTGAACTTACGACGTGCAACAATTGTTGCCAGGCCCATCGCTAACGGTGGCACCATACCGGCGGCCATGATCGCGGCCATCGGCGCATAGGTTTGCGAACTCAGCAGGCCAACACCGAAGGCGTACGCCACTTTGTTCACCGGACCACCCATGTCGGTACACATCATGCCACCAAGGATCGCGCCCAGCAGTACCGCATTGGCGGTGCCCATGTTCGCCAGCCAGTGCGTCAGACCGCTCATGATGCCCGCAACAGGTTTACCCACCACGTAAATCATCAGCAGGCCGGTAATCAAACTCGCTACCAGCGGAATGATCAGGATTGGTTTTAACGCTTCCATACTTTGCGGCAGTTTAACTTTGCTGCTCAGCATCTTAGCGGCGTAACCGGCAATGAAACCGGCGATGATACCGCCAAGGAAACCGGCGTTAATGCTAGTGGCGATCATACCGCCAATCAGACCCGGAGTCAGACCCGGACGGTCGGCAATCGAGAAAGCAATAAAGCCGGCCAGTACCGGTACCATCAGCGCGAAGGCACTGCCGCCACCGATCTGCATCAGCGCAGCCGCTAAGGTACCCTGCTCTTTAAATGCGGTGATACCAAAGGCAAAGGAGAGCGCGATGCTCAAACCACCCGCTACAACCATCGGCAGCATGTAGGACACGCCGGTCAGCAGGTGACGATAAGCACCGGCTTTCTCTTTGCTGTCGCTTTGCGTGCTGGCAGACGCGTTGCCGCTCGGTTGATAGGTTTTGGCTTCAACCTGCGCTTTATCCAGTTCCTGCGCGGTTTTCTTCAGCGCGAGGCTGGTTGAGGTGCGATACATCGGCTTGCCAGCAAACTTCGCCAGGTCCACATCGATATCCGCCGCCACGATCACCAGATCGGCCGCCGCCACCTCTTCAGGGGTGATGGCATTGCCGGCACCCACGGAACCGCGAGTTTCCACTTTCACCCACCAGCCACGCTTGGTCGCTTCTGCCTGAATCGCCTCAGCCGCCATAAAGGTGTGCGCTACGCCGGTTGGGCAAGCGGTAACCGCGACAATGCGTTTCTGACCGGTGCTCTGAGCGGCAGCTGGAGCAGTAACCGCCGCGGCAGCCTGCCAGACTTTGGCACTGGCTTTAGCCTGATTAATGGCCGCCAGCGGATCGCGCAGCGCCTGCTGCACATCGACCAGCGCCACGGATTTGCCTGCCAGTTGTGCATCGTTCGGCACAGCATGGCCAGCAACCAATACCAGTTCAGCATCGGCCGCGTTGTCAGTCAGCGTCAGGCCAGCCTGTGCTGCGGTTGCGCGCAGACGTTCTAAAGCCAGATGTCCTGATGCCAGTCCCAGTGAAGAATCTTTTATCAGCAGCGTTTTCATTATCGCTCTCCTGCTGTTAGTTAACGGGTTGTAAGTCGACGCGCGCCATCATCGCGGCCAACTGGGTACGATCGGTCACACCAACGTTGCTCTGGCTCACCGCCATCGCAGCCACTGCAGTAGCCAGACGCAAGGTATGCTCGCTGGATTCACGCATCAGCAGCCCGTAAATCAGGCCGCCGACCATTGAATCTCCCGCGCCTACGGTGCTGACCACTTCACAGGCTGGTGGTTTGGCGATCCATTCGCCAGAGGCGTTGACCCACAGTGCGCCTTCCGCACCAAGGGAAATCACCACATGGGCAATGCCCTGCTCACGCAGTTCATGCGCGGCTTCGATCACATCCTGCAAGGTTGGCAGTTTGCGGTCGGCCCAGATTTCCAGTTCACGACGGTTCGGCTTCACCAGCCACGGCGCGGCTTTTAGTCCCGCCACCAGCGCTTCACGACTGCTGTCGAAAATAATGCACGGACACAGGGTGCGCAGATCGCTCATCCATTTGGTGAACGCTTCGGGCGCCACGCCCGCGGGCAAGCTGCCGCTGACGCATACCATGTCGAACTGTCCCAGCCAGGTCAGGGAATCGGCAGTGAAGCGATCCCAATCCTGCGCGGTGACGTTAAAGCCGGAAAAATTCAGATCGGTGACTTCACCGTCTTTTTCCGTCAGCTTGACGTTGATGCGGGTACGGCCCTGCACCACCTGAAAACGGTTGGCGATACCCAGCTCGCTGAACAGCTGCTGGAAGCCATCCTGGTTCTCTTTGCCGAGGAATCCACCGACGGTGACGTCGATACCCAGGTCTTTCAGCACTTTGGCAACGTTGATGCCTTTACCCGCCGCGTGCAGACCGGTGGTTTTCACCAGGTTAACTTCGCCACGTTCGATTTCTGGCGTATAGCCCACCAGATCGTAAGCGGGATTCAATGTGATTGTGGCAACGCGGCGGCTCATGCGACCCCCTCGCCCAGGCCAGAATTAATGGCCTCTTCGATGGCATTCAGCGCCTGCTGTGCATCTTCACCGCTGGCGGTAAAGCGCAGGCGATGGCCTTTTTTCACGCCCAGCGCGACGACTTTCATCAGGCTGCGTCCGTTGGCCGGTTTGCCGCTGCCGTCAAGGTTGGTGACGGTAATGTCACTGTTGAATTGTTTAATGACCGTAACCAGCGCAGTGCCCGGACGTGCGTGCAGTCCGTGCTCGTTGCGGATAGTAAATTCAGCCACCAGTTGATCCGCGCTTTCGTCCACTTCACTGGTCAGCAGCGCGAGGATGCCTGCCGCGTCGGCTTTCAGCAGACGTTCAGCTTTGTTGCTCAGCAGCAGATTGCTTAGATAACCCAGCACTTCCAGCGGACGATCGTCAGTGGCGGCCACGGTCAACAGCAGCGCCACATTTTCGCCCTGATGCACGAATGGCGTGGCGGTACGGCTGACTGCAATGGCGCTACCAAGGTTGCCATTGGCGCTGTCACTCAGCCAGATGCCCTGTCCGAGGCTCAGCGGCGTACGCGAAACCGCATCCGCCACAAACGCCGCTTCAACAGCTGCTGCTGCCTGTAAACGTCCAGCGTTCAGCGCCTGCAAGGTGATGAGATCGTTGGCTGCAACGTCAACCGCAATCAGCGAGGTATCGAATTTGAACTCAGCCGCCTGCTTTTCACCCATGAGGATGGCACGGAGATCATCGGCTGAAGCGGTTTTCAACTGCTCTGCGATACTGTCATCGCTCAATACGTGAGTCAGCTGGCGCAGCAGCGCAAGATGTTCATCTGATTTTGCCGCGATACCGATGGCGACATAAGCCGTTTGCCCGTCACCCCACTCCACGCCCTGCGGGAACTGATAAACCTGTACGCCGGTCTTCAGCACCATATCGCGCGTATCGGTGGTGCCATGCGGAATGGCAATACCATTACCCAGGAAAGTGGTGGTCTGCTGTTCACGCGCCAGCATGCCGTTAACGTAGCCTTCCGACACATTACCGGCTGCGGTTAACGCAGCGGCAACCTGACGGATAGCCTCTTCTTTATTTTGTGCACTGGCACCGGTATGGATGGCCTGAACGTCGAGCTGGAACATATTTCTCCTCGCTTGCTGAAATTGAATCGTTTCAGCTTAATGGCGAAAAATTACGCTGCACTTCTCGGGGCTTACCGAGAAGACAACGCTGAAACGTTTCAGGGAATATGGTACAGCATGAGAAAGCAGGCAAGAAAATGCGCGATCGGCGTAGCAGATTTTTGATGTTCCGCACACTTCAGATCGGATTTAAGATTTTTCAGGCCTGTACGACTGACGTCATTGCTGTAACGCATAGGTCACATAAGGCAAATTCTTCAGCACCGCGTCAGCAATTTAAGGCGCGGTATCTGCTTCGAGTTGTAACAGGAAGGTCATCGCGGCTTCGCGACTGTTGCCGCACATCTCTGCGCTTGGCTGTAAACCCGCACAGACTGCGGGACGCAGCGGAGAACCAAAAATTTTGCAGCGCTGATTTTCATCCAGCTGAACGCAGCGGGTATTGGCCGGTTTGCCCTGGGGCATGCCGGGAATCGGGGAAGAGATTGAGGGGGCTGTGCAACAGGCACCGCACTGGTCACGACAATACATCATGCGCTCCTGAGGATTTCGTCGCGACAATAGCAGGCTGATGACGGGAATGCCATGCGCGGGCAACAATTTTACACTGCCTCCCTTGCCTGTTTTTCACGGCGCGAGTAACGTGGCGCGCATTAACCTTTTCACAGCGAGTTATCCCCATGCCAAAGGCAAATGAAATCAAAAAAGGAATGGCTGTTACCTGGAACGGCAAACTGTTGCTGGTAAAGGACATTGATGTCCAGAGCCCAAGCGCACGCGGTGCTGCCACCCTCTACAAGATGCGTTTTACCGATGTGCGTACTGGCCTGAAAGTGGAAGAGCGCTTCAAGGGTGACGATATTATCGATGCCATTCAGCTTAGCCGTCGCGCCGTGACCTTCTCTTATATAGACGGTGACGAGTACGTGTTTATGGATGATGAAGATTACACGCCGTACAGCTTCAAAAAAGATCAGATTGAAGAAGAACTGCTGTTCATCCCTGAAGGCGGCATTCCTGGCATTCAGGTATTAACCATGGATGGCCAGGTACTGGCGCTGGAACTGCCACAGACGGTGGATATGGAGATTGTCGATACTTCACCGGGCATTAAAGGCGCTTCCGCCAGTGCACGCACCAAACCGGCAGGCATGAGCACCGGCTTGTCGATCCAGGTGCCGGAATACCTGAGCAATGGCGATCGCATCCGTATTCACGTGGCTGAACGCCGCTATATGAGTCGCGCGGACTAACCGCACGATTTTATCCGGCCGCTGAAGGTTGTTATAGTATAACAACGTCGTGCGCGCCGGGTATGTTGTCCGCGCGCCTGAAAATGGAGCCTGTAATGACGCGCGTTAATGTAATCACCGGATTTCTCGGCAGCGGCAAAACCACCACCCTGCTGCATCTGTTAGCCCACAAACCGACCAATGAGAATTGGGCGATTCTGGTCAACGAGTTTGGCGAAGTAGGCATCGACGGCGCACTGCTCGCCGATCGGGGTGCCACGCTGAAGGAAATTCCTGGCGGTTGCATGTGTTGTGTGAACGGCCTGCCGCTGCAAGTCGGGCTCAATATGCTGTTAAAGCAAAATAAGCCTGATCGTCTGATTATCGAACCCACCGGCCTTGGCCACCCTAGACAACTGCTGGATATGCTGCGTGCCGCCGTGTATCAACCCTGGATTCAGGTTGATGCCACCATCACGCTGCTCGATCCCCGTCAGTTAGCCGATGCGCGTGTTGTCGAGAATGAAAACTTCCGCGATCAACTCACCGCAGCCGATATTATCGTCGCCAATAAAAGCGATCGCTGGAGCGAGGAAGATCGTCAGCGTTTGCAGCAATGGCAGCAGCATAATCTGGGCGATCGCCAACTGGTCGAATCCGCGTGGGGTAACGTTGATCCCGCGTTACTGTGCCAGCCCGCATTGGCGGATCGTGCGGTTCCTGAAGCGGCCCACCATCATCATACTTCACGGCCAAAAGGGTTGGCGGCACTGAAACTTGAGGGGTCCGCACGCTGGCGCCGTGCATTGAACGAAGGCCAGGGCTACGCATCCTGTGGCTGGATTTTTGATGGCGATACGGTGTTCGATACCATTCCGGCGCTAGAGTGGGCGCGGCTTGCACCGGTGGATCGCGTTAAAGGCGTACTGCGCACGCCAGACGGTCTGGTGAATATCAATCGTCAGGGTGACGACTTCTTTATGGAAACACGCACCACCACGCCACCGGACAGCCGCATTGAGTTAATCCACCACCAACCCGTTGACTGGAACGTTTTGCAAACAACCTTGTTGAGGATTCGTTTAAATTAGCTGCGTTAGGTTGCCCCATTATTTTTCTTTTGAGTCTATTTTTTATGCGCGCGTCTCGTTTAATCACCATCCTGCTGCTGAATGCACTGGGGATCATGCTGTTCTTTTCGTGGTACCTGCCGCCGGACCATGGCTTCTGGTTTGGTATCGACAAAGCCATCTTCTATAGCTTCAACGATCGGATGGTGGATCACCACGGCTTCGCTTTACTGGTGGCGATCACCAATTTCCGTGGTTTTGATGCGGTATCGCTGCTGGCGATGGGTCTGCTGTACCTCTGGTTCTGGCGTCGTGAAACGCCGCAAGGCCGCCGTCGTATGCTGGCCATTGGCATTACCATGCTGCTCACCGCCGTGGTGCTGAATCAATTGGGTCATTTGATCCCCGTGCAACACGCCAGCCCAACGCTGTTCTTTGACAACGTGCATCGCGTGAGTGAATTGACAGGGATTCCAGCGAAAGATGCCTCCAGTAATAGCTTCCCAGGCGATCACGGCATGATGCTGATTATTTTTGCCTGCTTTATGTGGCGCTATTTTGGCTTCCGCGCTTTCCTGGTGGGTTTAGTGATTGTGGTGGTCTTTGCCCTGCCGCGCGTGATGGCGGGTTCTCACTGGTTTACCGATATTGCTGTGGGATCGATGTCGGTGATTCTGGTGGGATTGAGCTGGTGCTTATTAACCCCGCTCAGTGACAAACTGGTGAATTGGCTCAATCGTGCTCTGCCAGGGAAATATAAGCCGCGCACATAATTGTTAAGCGCGGATGAAAATAAGCCGAGAAGTCGATCATCCGCGCTTATCGAATGCTGAAATACATTATTAGCAGGCTAATGTTTTTCTATTAAAAGAAAACATTATGATGCAAAACGCGTAACAATCGCCTTTTTCCTGGTTTGTCCAGCCAGAAGCCTCTCAAAATCAGCCTTAGCGCCGGAATTAGCCCCTGAAAACCCGCCTTATTGGCTATTAAATCGCTACCAATCGTTGATAAAGTAACCATTGTGTTACGGATTGATTTCACATCAATAAAAGCTATAAAAATTTATATAAAAGCACTCGCCACGCGGTCTGTAATCGGTTAACCTCAAACGCGATTACTTAGAGTGCAGCATAAAATTCGGTGCCTTATGCAACAAAAATGTGTTCATTAACACATTTTAGTAATTAAGGAATTGTCTTAAGCCTTAGCTCTTATTAATCTCAAACCCGTTTTGTCATCTGGCTGGCGACATTGTGTCGTAAGGACTTCAAAGGAACACACGTATAATGGTCAAGTCTCAACCAATACTGAGATACCTCAGGCGGATCCTTCCCGCAGTAGCATTAGCAACACTCTTATCGGCATGTAGTAGTACGCATAACGGTCAGAACGCGAATAACGAGAATCATGAAGTTAACAACCAGAATGGTTTTTTACTTCAAGCGTCTCAGGACGAATTTGAACAAATGGTGCAGAATGTGGACGTTAAGTCCCGCATCATGGAACAGTACAGTGACTGGAAAGGTGTTCGTTATCGCTTAGGCGGCGACACCAAACGCGGCATTGATTGTTCTGCTTTTGTTCAGCGCACCTTTCGCGAGCAGTTCGGTTTAGATTTACCCCGTTCAACGTCAGAACAGCAGGATACGGGCAAAGAGATTTCTCGCGGCAAACTGCGCCCGGGTGATTTAGTCCTGTTCCGTGCCGGTTCTACTGGACGACACGTTGGCATCTATCTGGGTAACGATAACTTCGTTCACGCGTCCACCAGCAGTGGTGTGATGATCTCCAGTTTAAACGACAGTTACTGGAAAACGCGTTACCGTGAAGCCCGCAGGGTTTTAGCTAAAAACCCTAGCTAACGTATCCTTTTGAAGATCCTCTCAGCCAGAGAATCAGAAAACGCTGCCCAGGCAGCGTTTTTTTTCGCCTGCCGTTTCTTAACGCAAATCCGATAGATAAAAAGTAATTGAGAATCAGAAATATAACGAGACTTTTCGCGCTTCCTCGTTATATTCTCGTTTGCTTACTGGCAGCAAATTGTTGCGTCTTCGTCGGCTGAAAAAACCCGCCCTGATGCAATGTTTTACGCCAGACACCAGCGAGCAGTAGTGCACGATTTACATAATAATAATGGCGCCATAAAGGGGAATGCACTCCATGCCACTGTCGGGGACGTTAAAACGTCATGCAACCTATTCGCGCCGTATCGCCTGGAGTAGTGCGATCATCGGCGGTGTGTTCTTTCTGTTGTTTGTCATCGTACTGCTGACGCTCACCTGGCAAAAACGAGTACAACAACATGAACAGTTGCTGATCCATAGCCGCGACGATCTACAACAGGTGATGTCGACCCTGGTGGATACCCTCTATCCATTACAACAGTACACCCAGCTTGAATGTAATAGCGTCAGCCGCGAACTCACTTCACGCGCCGCCTTCGCCGGCAATATCCGCGCGATTTTGCTGGTACGTAACAGCAATGCCTACTGTTCGTCTGCCACCGGCGCTTTTCTGCTGCCCGCTAATGATATCTCTCCACAATCGGAACTGGAGCGCGATCGCGATCTGCGCTTAATGGAAGGCACGCCACTGCTGCCAACCAAACCGGCGCTGGCGCTGTGGATGAAGAATCCAGGCTCAGCTGAGACCGGCATTCTCGCCACCATGAATATCAGCCTGACGCCTTATCAGCTGCTGGCTTCTTATCATCCCGAAATCACCGGTATGGCGTTGGTGATTGGCGATAAAGCCCTGCTGAGTGGCAAGAATCAGGTGGTGAACATCCACGATTTACCACCAGCCTTGAAAGAAATGAGTTTTAAAGATAATGGCATGCGTTTCGTGCTGTACGGTACGACGCTGGCGCAACGCGATTATCATCTGATCCTGCTGACCGGCCTCCTCTCAGCCCTGTTTATGAGTGCGGGCAGCTGGCTGCTGCTGACGCTGTATCAGCGTCCTGGCAAAGAGATTATGCAGGGCATTAAACGTGGTCAGTTTCATGTTGAATATCAGCCCCTGGTCACCGCCCACGATGGGCAACCGTATGGCGTTGAAGCACTACTGCGCTGGACACATCCCACCGAGGGAATGATTCCCCCGGATGCCTTTATTAGCAACGCCGAAGCGCAAAATCTGATTATTCCCCTGACTCAGCATTTGTTTAAGCTGGTGGCACGCGATGCGAAGTTCCTCTGCCAGCAACTGCCGCGCGGCACGCGTATGAGCCTGAACCTTTCCCCTCTGCATCTCGCATCAGAAAGTTTTCGTCAGCATGTGCAGGAGTGGATTGCCGACATGCCAAAAGACCACTTCAACTATGTTTTTGAAATCACCGAACGCACCATGGTGGGCGAAAGAAATGCTGGCGAGATTTTTGCCTGGCTGCATGAGCAGGATATTAAAATTGCCATCGATGACTTCGGCACTGGCCACAGCGCATTGATCTATCTTGAACGCTATCCGTTTGACTACCTCAAAATTGATCGCGGTTTTGTACAGAGTATTGGTACCGAAACGGTGACCTCACCGGTACTGGACGCGGTATTGCTGCTGGCGAAGAAGCTCAATCTCAAAACCGTGGCAGAAGGCGTTGAAACCGGCGATCAGGCAGCGTGGCTGGTGAACCGTGGGGTGACACATCTGCAGGGATATTTATTCAGCCGCCCGCTGCGTCCGGAAAACCTGATCAGTTATTACCAACGTCAGGCAGCTCTCGGTTAACGTCACGCTATCGTCACGAAACTGCTACCATTCAGTGCGGATTATTTAAGGAGAGCGCCCCACTTATGCTGCTGCGTCTTGTCACCGCGTTGTTGGTTTGTAGCGCCATCGCGCCACTGCATGCGGAAACCATCAATGAGAGTTATGCCTTTGCCAAGCTGGGCGAACCGAAGTATGTGGTGAATTTCACCCATTATGATTACGCAAATCCCGCTGCGCCTAAAGGCGGCAAGATGACCATCGCGGTGGTGGGCACTTACGATAACTTCAATCGCTTTGCTTCACGCGGTAATCCTGGCGTCGGCACCGATACGCTGTATGACGGGCTGTTCACCACCTCCGATGATGAGCCTGGCAGCTACTATCCCTTGATTGCTGAATCCGCCCGCTATCCATCCGACTATCACTGGATGGAAGTGTCCATCAATCCGCATGCGCGTTTTCAGGACGGCAGCCCGATCACCGCGAAAGATGTTGCCTTCACCTTCCAAAAATTTATGACCGAAGGGGTGCCACAATTTCGCGTGGCGTTTCGTGGGGTTGAAGTAAAAGCGCTCAACAATCTCACCGTGCGTATCGACATGCCGAAACCGGACAAGGATATGATCCTGAGCTGGTTAACGCTGCCGGTATTGCCGCAAGCCTTCTGGCAGAATAAAAAATTCAACGAGCCGATCGGCTATCCCCCGCTCTCCAGCGGCCCCTATCGCGTCACGTCCTATAAGCCAGGCCAGTTCATTCAATACAGTCGGGTGAAAAACTACTGGGCGGCAAATCTGCCGGTCAATCGGGGACGTTATAACTTTGATACGCTGCGCTATGATTACTATCTTGACGACAACGTCGCTTTTGAAGCCTTCAAAGCTGGCGCGTCCGATCTGCGCGAAGAGGGGTCGGCGAAGAAGTGGGCCACACAATACCGTGGGCGCAACTTTGATAGCCACGCCATCGTGAAATCGACCACGCCAAATACCGTCTCTACCGATACTCGCTGGCTGGCCTTTAACAATGAAAAACCGCTGTTTGCCGATCGTCGTGTGCGTGAGGCGCTGACGCTGGCATTTGATTTCGAGTGGATGAACAAAGCGCTGTTTTACGGGGCCTACAAACGCACTGACAGCTATTTCCAGAACACCGCTTATGCAGCCAAAGGCTACCCGAAAGCCGACCAGCTCATTCTGCTGGCACCGTATAAAGCACAGTTGCCTGCTGAAGTGTTCAACAACGAATACGCACCGCCGCGTTCAGAGGGCAGCGGCTTTGATCGCGGTAATCTGCTAAAAGCCATGACACTGCTGAAAGAAGCGGGCTGGCAGATTAAAAATCAGCAGCTGGTGAACGATAAAACGGGTCAGCCCTTCCGCTTTGAACTGCTGATGCGCAGCGGCACGCAGAACGACTGGGCACTGCCGTTCCAGCATAGCTTGCAGCGTCTGGGGATTCAGGTAGAGTTGCGGCAAATTGATAGCTCGCAGTATTTGCGCCGTTTGCGCGAAGGCGATTACGATATGATCCCCTCGCTTTACTACGCAATGCCTTCGCCTTCCACCAGCCTGCGTACCATTTGGCAGTCGCAATACATCGACTCCTCCTGGAACACCCCTCGGGTGAAAGATCCCATCGTGGACCATTTCGTGCAGGAGATCGTCGATCATCAGGGCGATGAAAAAGCGCTGCTGCCGCTGGGTCAGGCGCTGGATCGTATTCTGTTATGGAATGCCTATATGATCCCGATGTGGTACAACGCCGAACAGAGGCTGGCATACTGGGATAAATTTTCCCGCCCTGAAATCAAACCCGCGTATGCAACCGGGCTAGAGAACTGGTGGTATGACGTGAACAAAGCCGCACAATTGCCGGCCGACAGACGCTGAGGAGAGCGGTTTGGGTTCCTATTTCCTGCGCAGGTTGCTGCTGATTATTCCCACACTGTGGGCGATCATCACCCTGAACTTTTTTATCGTGCAGATTGCGCCCGGTGGACCGGTGGATCAGGCGCTGGCGAATGCGCAATTTGGTCATAGCTCCGGTTTTTCCTCGGGTAGTGCTGGAGATGTCGGCGGTCGCGGTGCGCTGGCGCATGATAATCCGGGCGACAGCCAATATCGCGGCGCGCGTGGCCTTGATCCTGAGGTGATCGCAGAGATCAAACACCGCTACGGTTTTGATAAACCGCTGCTGCAGCGCTATGGCGAAATGCTGTGGAACTATATTCGTTTTGATTTTGGCGACAGTCTGTTCCGCAGCGCCTCGGTGCTGCAGCTGATCAAAGAGAGCTTGCCGGTTTCCATCAGCCTGGGCTTGTGGAGTACGTTGATCATTTATCTGGTCTCGATTCCGTTAGGGATTAAAAAGGCAGTGCGCAACGGCAGCGCTTTCGATATCTGGAGCAGTACCTTTATCATCATTGGATACTCCATCCCGGCCTTTCTCTTCGGCATCATGCTGATTGTGCTGTTTGCCGGGGGCAGCTATTTCGACTGGTTCCCGCTACGCGGTCTGACCTCGCCGCAGTTTGATACGCTGCCGTGGTACAGCAAGATTGGCGACTATCTCTGGCACATCACGCTGCCGGTTCTGGCCACAGTGATAGGCGGTTTTGCCACGCTCACTATGCTGACCAAAAACTCATTCCTCGATGAGATCCGCAAACAATATGTGGTCACCGCACGCGCCAAAGGACTGGATGAAAAACGTATTTTATACGGCCACGTGTTTCGCAACGCCATGCTGCTGGTGATCGCCGGTTTCCCTGCCACCTTTATCAGCATGTTCTTCACCAGTTCGGTCTTGATTGAAGTGATGTTCTCCCTCAACGGACTCGGCTTGCTGGGTTACGATGCCACTATTCAGCGCGACTATCCGGTGATGTTTGGCACGCTGTATATCTTTACGCTGATTGGCTTGTTGATGAATATTCTCAGCGATCTGACCTATACGCTGGTCGATCCGCGCATCGATTTTGAGGGGCGCTAATGGGCTTATCGCTAATCAACCAGCAGCGCTGGCAACGCTTTCGCCATAACCGCCGTGGATACTGGTCGCTGTGGATTTTTCTGGTGATTTTTGTGCTTTCACTCGGTGCAGAGTTGCTGGCCAACGACAAGCCGCTGCTGGTGCACTATCAGCAACGCTGGTATATGCCGCTGTTGTTCAATTACAGCGAGAGTGATTTTGGCGGCGACTTTGCCACCCCGGCCGATTACCAGGACCCGTGGCTAAAACAGCGGATCGATCAGCAGGGCTGGGCGCTGTGGGCACCGATCCGTTTCAGTGACAGCACCATTAATTTCGCCACGGATGTGCCCTTCCCTTCTCCGCCCTCGAAGCAGAACTGGCTGGGTACTGACGCTAATGGTGGTGATGTACTGGCGCGTTTACTGTACGGCACACGCATCTCGCTGCTGTTTGGTATCTTACTGACGCTGTTCTCCAGCGTGATCGGCATCGTGATCGGCGCCGTGCAGGGCTATTTTGGCGGCCGCGTCGATCTGGTTGGTCAGCGTCTGATTGAAGTGTGGTCTGGTATGCCGTCGCTGTTTTTATTGATTCTGCTCTCCAGTGTGATTCAACCCGGCTTCTGGTGGCTATTGCTGGTCACCGTGGTGTTTGGCTGGATGAGCCTGGTGAGCGTGGTGCGAGCCGAGTTTCTGCGCACGCGTAACTTTGATTATGTGCGTGCGGCACGCGCGCTCGGCGTCAGCGATGGACGCATTATGCTGCGCCACATGCTGCCGAACGCCATGGTGGCCACGCTGACCTTCCTGCCCTTTATTTTATGCGGTTCGATTACCACCCTGACCTCACTGGATTTCCTTGGCTTCGGCTTGCCGGTGGGTTCTCCCTCGCTGGGTGAACTGCTGTTACAGGGCAAAAACAACTTACAGGCGCCGTGGCTGGGACTTTCCGGCTTCTTCGCCCTCGCGCTGCTCCTCTCGCTGTTGATCTTTATCGGTGATGCGGTACGTGATGCTTTTGATCCCAGTCGGGGGGTGAAATGAGCCTGTTAAGCGTCAACCATCTTGCCGTGGCCTTCAATCAGCGCCGCGTGGTGGAAGATATCTCACTGCAGATTGATGCCGGTGAAACTCTGGCGCTGGTCGGTGAATCCGGTTCAGGAAAAAGCGTTACGGCGCTCTCGATTATGCGCCTGCTGCCGCAACCGCCCGTGACCTATCCGCAAGGTGAGATCCTGTTCAATGGTCAAAGCATTTTGCAGGCCAGCGAGCGCGAGATGCGCGGCCTGCGTGGCAATCAGATGGCGATGATTTTCCAGGAACCGATGGTGTCGCTCAACCCGCTGCACAACGTTGAGAAGCAGCTGTATGAAGTGCTGTCTCTGCATCGCGGGATGCGCAAAGAAGCGGCGCGCGGCGAAATTCTTAGCTGTCTCGATCGCGTTGGCATCCGCAATGCAGCATCACGCCTCGGCGATTTCCCGCATCAGCTGTCCGGCGGAGAGCGTCAGCGCGTGATGATTGCCATGGCGTTACTGACGCAACCAAAACTGCTGATTGCCGATGAGCCCACCACCGCGTTGGATGTCACGGTACAGGCACAGATTCTGCGCTTGCTGCGTGAACTGCAGCGCGAACTGAATATGGGCATGCTGTTCATCACCCACAATCTCAATATCGTTCGCCAGCTGGCGCATCGCGTTACGGTGATGCGCAGTGGTCAGGAAGTGGAGCACAACCTTTGCAAGCCACTGTTTAGCCAGCCACAGCATCCCTATACACGCGAATTACTCGCCGCAGAGCCGGATGGCCAACCGGTGCCGCTTATCGATACCCAACCCCTGCTGCAGGTCAAAAACCTGCACGTGGGCTTTCCGATTAAACGCGGATTGTTCAAACGCAGTGTGGCGGAAAAAACCGTGCTCAGCGATCTCAACTTCACACTGCGCCGGGGTGAAAGCCTTGGTTTGGTGGGGGAATCCGGTTCAGGCAAAAGCACCACCGGATTGGCGCTGCTGCGTTTGATTGCCGCGCGCGGTGAGATTTGGTTTGACGGTCAGCCGCTGCATAGCCTATCGCGTAAACAGCTTTTGCCGCTGCGTCCGCATATTCAGGTGGTGTTTCAGGATCCCAACTCATCACTCAATCCGCGCATGACGGTACAACAGGTGATTGCAGAAGGGCTGGCAGTACATCGTCCTGAATTAAGTGCCGCCGAGCAGGAAGCGAAAGTGATCGCCGTGATGCAGGAAGTGGGGCTGGATGCGGAAAGCCGTTCACGCTACCCCGCAGAGTTTTCCGGTGGTCAACGTCAGCGCATCGCTATTGCCAGAGCGCTGATTCTGGAGCCGCAATTAATCGTGCTGGATGAACCGACCTCTTCGCTGGATCGCTCAGTGCAGAAGCAAATTCTCACCCTGCTGCGCCGTTTACAGCAGCAGCACCAGTTAGCGTATCTGTTTATTAGCCATGATTTGCAGGTGGTGCGCGCACTCTGCCATCAGCTAATTGTGCTGCGCCAGGGTGAAGTGGTGGAACAGGGAGAATGCGAAGCGTTGTTTAACGCACCGGCCAGCGATTATACGCGTCAGCTTTTAGCCTCCGCGCAGGGCGAATCGTTAACTCAGTGACCTTCAAAGGTTTCCGCGATGGCAACGCCCTGATTTTTCAGGCAGCAGTTGGTAGTGCTTTCGTCGCCACGCTGAATCAGTAAACAGGGCTGCCCTTCACACAGGGCAATTTTGCATTCGACCTGAATCTGCGCCAGCGTCTCTTGCAGCTGGTGCAGAATTTCCAGCGCCGGATGGCCATCGTGACTTAACAGACGCAGTGCGACGAGATCTTCATCGTGCACACCGTTGACCGCCTCCTGACGTTCAATTTCACCGACATGGTCGGCTGACCAACGATAATGTTGCGGTAAGCGATGCATAACCGAAAGTTGCAGCATAATTACAGTCCCCAGAGACGTTAACGCTTATTCACGACGACGGCGATTACGCAGTGAATCCCTACCTGGTAAACTCAGAATACGGACGTCAAGGTTTGCCTTCTCGTTTTAAACACAAAGCATGTAGCAAAGTTATTATTTGCGAGCTTTCTCGCATTTATGCCTATGTGTACCTTGTTCGGCGGCAGTTAACAATCATTTTAGACGCAATATAGTTACTTTTTTACACCTAAATTTTCACATTATGGAAACATTAAGCATAACGAATATGTGGGGATTCGCGAGTGAACGTGAAGAATTGATCGCATACGGCAAGAGGGAATGTGATAACGGCGCGGTTTTTTATTCGCGATTTCAATGGCTCTAAAAACCAGTGAACTCCGCGATCAACCGCGCCGTGAGAGGAAAGTGCAGATTTACGCGTGGCGTGGACGTGCGGCGTAGCTAAACAACACAATGGATACGGTTGCGCACAGGGCAATGGTCGCCACCATCGGCCAGGCGCTGTTAATACTGACCAGTGACAGCAATGCCCCCACCAGCGCACCCACGCCAAAGCGCAAAGTACCGGCCAGTGACGATGCGGTGCCCGCCATATGCGGAAACTCATCGAGAATCACCGCCATCGCGTTCGAAGAAACCGTCGAGACGCAGCCGATAAACATCGCCACGCCAAACACCAGCGACAGGAAACCTAAATCCAGCGCGCTGGCAATCAGCAGCCAGATGCCCATCGCAAACTGTATGATCAGTCCGATACGGAACATCGCCAAAGGCCCGAAGCGGCGTACCGCGCGGCTGTTGATCAGCGTCATGACAAACAGGAACACCACGTTAAGGCCAAAGTAGTAGCCAAAGTTTTGCGGTGAAACGTGATTCACTTCGATGTAAACAAAAGGCCCGGCGTTGAGGAAGGTAAACAATCCCGCAAAGGAGAAGCCGCTTGCCAGCATGTAGCTGAACGCACGTTTATGGCGCACCAGCGCGACGAAGTTACTCAGCGTGGTTCGCAAATGGAAGCGCTGCCGCTGTTCAGGCTTGAGCGTCTCGCGGATCTGCGTCACCACCAGTACGGTAGTGATCAATGCGGCCACAGCCAGCGTCCAGAAAATCGCGTGCCAGTTCCACAGCAGCAACAGCCAACCGCCGATAATGGGTGCCAGTAACGGTGCAATGGTGGTGACCAGCATGACAAACGACATCATGCGCGAGAAATCCTCTTTCGAGTAACTGTCTCGCATCAGCGCGTTAATCACCACGCTGGCCGCTGCCGCCGACAAGCCGTGCAGGAAGCGCATAAAGATCAGTTGATCAATGGACTGCGACAAGGCACATGCCGCCGCGGCGCAGGCAAAGATCAGCGTGCCCAGCACAATCACCGGTTTACGTCCGTAGCTGTCCGCCAGCGGGCCATACACCAACTGCCCGATAGCAAACCCCAGAATGTAAAGGTTAAGCGTCATCTGCACGCTGCCTGCCGAAACGGCAAATTCGCGTGCGATTTGCGGCATTGCCGGCAAATACATATCAATGGAGAGCGGCATCAGCATCGCCAGCAATCCCAGAATCACGACCAACCCTACCGGTGAATTCTTTTCCTTACGCACCGCTTTCTCCCGCTATTTGCGTTTTTTCAGCTCTTCTGGCAGGCCGATGCTGTCGACCTCTTCTTCCGTGAGTTCACGGTATTCACCTTCAGCCAGGTCGTCATCCAGCACGATCTCGCCAATGCTTTCGCGATGCAGCGCGGACACATGGTTACCCATCGCGGCAAACATGCGTTTGACCTGATGATAGCGGCCTTCCGTGATGGTTAAACGAGCGGCCTTTTCGTCGAGGATCTCCAGCACCGCCGGTTTGGTCAGTTCTTTCTCATTGTGCAGTTGAATCCCCGTCGCAAACTTCTCCACCAACGCAGGGTCAATCGGCTCTTCTACCTCAACCAGATAGGTTTTTTCGAGGTGATGGCGCGGAGAGGTAATACGGTGGGACCATTGACCATCGTCCGTCAGCAGCACCAAACCGGTGGTATCGATATCCAGGCGGCCCGCCGCATGCAGCTTAAAGGCAGCCGGTTCTTCCATGAAGAACAACACGGTAGGATGATCGGGATCGTCAGTGGAGCAGACATAGCCCTGCGGCTTATTCAGCATGAAGTAGCGTGGACCGGTTTGCACCACCAGGGGGTTGCCGTCGTATTCGATTTCGTCATCTGGCAACACTTTGTAGCCCGCGTCACGAACCACTTCGCCATTAATGGTGACTTTCCTGGCGCGGATTTCGCGGCCAGCGATAGCACGGCTGACTTCCAGCTGCTGAGATATGAATTTTTCGAGTCGCATGAATTCGCTTTTGCCTGTTACTACGGAGGGAACTGAAACGGCGTTTTTAAACCGTTAAAAAAGTGTGGGCAGTATAGCTTGATCCTTCGCCTGCTAACAGTACCGCGCCTGCGTTTCAGCTGTTTTCATGGCATAATGCGTGCCCGTTTGAAAAAAAAGTTTGCCCTGATGTCTTTCACCCTGCGCCCGTACCAGCAAGAGGCCGTTGACGCCACGCTCCAGCATTTTCGCCGCCACGATACGCCCGCCGTGATTGTGCTGCCGACGGGTGCCGGTAAAAGTCTGGTGATTGCTGAACTGGCGCGCATTGCCCGAGGCCGCGTGCTGGTGCTGGCGCATGTGAAAGAGTTGGTCGAGCAGAACCACAGCAAATATCAGGCGTATGGTCTGGAAGCCGATATTTTTGCCGCCGGTTTGCAGCGCAAACAGAGCGAAAGCAAAGTGGTATTTGGCAGCGTGCAGTCGGTGGCGCGCAATCTGGATCGCTTCGACAGTGTCTTCTCCCTGGTCATCGTTGATGAGTGCCACCGCATCAGCGACAACGAAGAGAGTCAGTATCAGCAGCTGTTCGCCCATCTGCGGCAGCATAATCCGCAACTGCGTCTGCTGGGGCTCACCGCCACCCCCTTTCGCCTCGGCAAAGGCTGGATTTATCAGTTTCACTATCACGGCATGGTACGCGGCGATCAGCACGCGCTATTCCGTGACTGTATTTATGAATTGCCGCTGCGCTACATGATCAAGCACGGTTTCCTTGTGCCACCCGAACGGCTGGATATGCCGATAGTACAGTATGATTTCAGCCGCCTGATCCCGCAAAATAACGGTTTATTCAGCGAAGCCGATCTCAATCGCGAATTAAAGCAGCAGAATCGCGTCACGCCGCACATCATCAGACAGATCGTGGAGTTCGCGGAGGATCGTCGTGGTGTGATGGTATTCGCCGCTACGGTAGAACATGCGCGTGAAATTCTGTCTCTGTTGCCGGAAAACAGTGCATTAGTCTCAGCGGAAACGGTGGTGAAAGAACGTGACCGCTTGATCAGCGAATTTAAAGCACAGCAGTTAAAGTTTCTGGTGAACGTGGCGGTGCTGACCACCGGCTTTGATGCGCCACACGTCGATCTCATCGCCATTCTTCGCCCTACTGAATCTGTCAGCCTGTATCAGCAAATCGTCGGACGCGGCCTGCGTTTGTCACCAGGCAAAACCGACTGCCTGATCCTCGATTATGCTGGCAATCCGCACGATCTCTTTACCCCTGAAGTCGGCACGCCAAAAGGCGCCAGTGACAATCAGCCGGTGCAAGTGTTCTGCCCTGCCTGTGGTTTCGCCAATACCTTCTGGGGAAAAACCACCGAAGATGGCCATATCATTGAACATTATGGCCGTCGGTGTCAGGGCGTGATGGAGGATGATGAGGGCAATCGTGAACAGTGCGACTATCGCTTCCGCTTTAAAAGTTGTCCCGACTGCGGTGCAGAAAACGATATTGCGGCCCGCCGCTGTCATCAGTGCGATCGCATCATGGTCGACCCTGATGATATGTTGAAAGCCGCGCTAAAACTTAAAGATGCACGCGTGCTGCGCTGCGGCGGCATGACGCTGGAACAAGGGCGCGACGAGAAAGGCGAATGGCTGAAAGCGACCTACTTTGATGAAGATGGCACCAGCGTCAGTGAACGTTTTCGTCTGCAAACGCCTGCACAACGCAAAGCCTTTGAGCAGCTGTTTATGCGCCCACACCAGCGCGCACCCGGCGTGGAACTCGGTTGGCAAACTGCTGCGGATGTTATTGCTTTGCAGCCACTGCTGCGTCATCCCGATTTTGTGGTGGCACGCGCGAAAGGTCATTTCTGGCAAATTCGCGAGAAGATGTTCGATTATCAGGGACGTTATCGACGCGCGAATGAGCTGCGTTAAACGACGGAATCATTTGCCCGCGTCTTCTATTGCGGCTATAATGCCGCCCGCTTTTGCATCCGTAAAAGCATATGAATAACCGTCTGTTGCTGGGTCGCCTGTAGCAGAAATGATTGAAGAGAAATCAAATGACCACTTTCAACGCTGAAGTACGTAAAGAGCAGGGTAAGGGTGCGAGCCGCCGTCTGCGTGTAGCAAATAAATTCCCAGCCATCATCTATGGCGGAAACGAAGCGCCAGTTGCTATCGAACTGGACCACGACCAGGTTATGAACCTGCAGGCTAAGCCTGAGTTCTACACCGACGTGCTGACCATCGTTGTTGATGGTAAAGAAGTTAAAGTTAAGGCTCAGGCGGTGCAACGTCACCCGTTCAAGCCAAAACTGCACCACATCGACTTCGTTCGCGCTTAATCGCCAACGAGTTGAAAAGAGAACGCCGCTTACGCGGCGTTTTTTTTGCCTGAAAATCAGTTACCGCCGGTTCGGCGCTGTAACTGATCGCGCAGATTAGGTGGTGTGCCTTTGATTGTCAGGGTATCGGTCGCGGGATCCCAAAAAATGCGCTCGCCCAGTAGCATGGCATCAAAATTCAGCGTCAGGCCGCCACCGCTGCCAGCAAACTTGGTCAACTGGCGCAATGTGCTACGGTCAGCCGGGAAATGCTCTTCCAACTCGTACCCCTGCTCCTGGGTAAAGGCCTGGAAGGTTTTCTCTCCCAGTGGCGGCAGTTCACTGGACAAATCTTCCAGCGCAATCTCCTCACCTGCCTGCAGTTGATCATTGCAGTAGCTGTAAACCTGCTGACGATAGTTCTGGCGCTCGTTCTTATCGAGATTCGATTCCGCGCAGTAATCATCTACCGCCTGCAGCAACCCCCGGTTCTGTGCTTTGGTATCGAGGCCAACGCTGGCACCGAGGAAATCCATAAAGAAATCGGCCACTTTGCGCCCGACACGTCCACGCAGGAAGGTCAGATATCGGGTGGATTCTGGGTTGGTTTCCCATTCAGTGAGGTCAATACGCGCCACAATATCCGCATGATTGATATCAAGATAATGGGTGCTGCTGATATCCAGTTGCTCATTGACGCGCATACTCGACTGGCTGCTCAGCATCGCCACCAGCAAATACTCCACCGCCAGATAGCGATAGTGCAGGAATAGCACCACGCCACTTTCCGCAAACGGATATTTGCCCAGCTCATCACGCAGACGCCCGGTCGCGGCGCGGCTAAAGGCCAGAAAGTCATCTTCCCCTTTGCGGCAATTGCGCAGCGCATCGGCCAGTTCACTCTCTTCATTAAACAGGCCATAGGCTTTGCTTTTGGCGCTGTACACCCGATGCAGCTCCTCTGCCATCTCTTCTACCGCACGGGTAGTCGGCAGTAATGTGTCACGCAGGACCAGCTCAAGCTGATTTTCATCACGTTTAACTAACTGATGCAGGGCAATCTGGTCGATATCCAGACTCATGGTAGACTCTCCTTTGGGCTCAGGCGCGTATTCAAACACCGCCCGCCGCTGCTTTCAACTCCACGCACAAACTGATCGCTCTGCTTGCGATTTAATTGCGGAAAAAAGCGCTTTGTTACGGTAATATACCGCCTTTTCACACTTGATTAGTCGACGATATGCCACAATCATCCCGTTATAGCGACGAGCGCGTAGAGAAGCTTCTCGCGCAGATGGCGCAGATTCTTGAAAAAGACAAAGCGCCAACCGACCTTTCCCTGATGGTGTTAGGGAACATGGTAACCAATTTGATTAACACCAGTGTCTCGCCGGCCCAGCGCCGCAGCCTGGCGAAATCTTTCGCGGAAGCGTTGCAGTCTTCCGTTCGCGATGACAACGCCCACTAAATTGCAGATCTGACCTCATAAATATGGTAACCAACCGGCAGCGCTACCGCGAAAAAGTCTCCCAGATGATCAGCTGGGGGCACTGGTTTGCTCTGTTTAATATCATCTTCGCGCTGATTTTAGGCAGCCGCTATCTGTTGGTCGCCGACTGGCCTGCGTCACTCGCGGGTCGTATTTATGCCTATACCAGTTGGATTGGTCACTTTAGCTTTATCGTGTTCGCCGGTTATCTGCTGGTGATTTTTCCGCTCACCTTTGTGGTGATGTCACAGCGATTGCTTAGGGTGCTGTCGGCGATTATCGCCACTGCCGGGCTGACGCTGATTATGGTCGATAGCGCGGTATTCAACCGCTTCCACCTCCATCTGAATCCGGTGGTGTGGGAGTTAGTCATCAACCCCGACCAAAGCGAGATGGCGCGCGACTGGCAGCTGATGTTTATTAGCGTACCGGTCATCTTCCTCGTGGAGATGTTGTTTGCCACCTGGAGCTGGCAGAAGCTGCGCAGCCTGAATCGACGCTCATTTGGTAAGCCGCTGGCCGCGCTGTTTATCTGTGCTTTCTTTGCCAGCCATCTGTTGTATATCTGGGCCGATGCCAATTTCTATCGCCCGATTACCATGCAGCGCGCCAATCTGCCGCTCTCCTATCCGATGACCGCGCGACGTTTTCTTGAACGTCATGGCTTGCTGGATGCGCAGGAGTATCAGCGTCGTCTGGTGCAACAGGGTGATCCTGAGGCGCTGTCAGTGCAGTATCCGCTGAGTGATATCACCTTCCGCGATGGCGGCACGCGGCACAACCTGCTGCTGCTGACCGTTGATGGTTTGAGTCATGACAATCTGGATAAGGCACTGCCATCGCTGAATCAGTTTGCCAGTGACAACGTACGTTTTACCCAACACTACAGTGCCGGGATTGCGCCGGAAAAAGGCATGTTCGGTCTGTTCTACGGCATCTCCTCCAGCTATATGGACGGCGTACTTGCTGCGCGCATGCCTTCGGCATTACTTGGTGCGCTGAATTCGCAGGGGTATCAGTTTGGTCTGTTCTCCTCCGACGGCTTCAGCCAGCCCTTGTATCGCCAGGCGCTGTTAGCGGATTACAGCCTGCCAGAGGCGGATGCTCAGCCGAACAGCACGACGGTGAACCAATGGCAAAACTGGCTCAACGGCCAGAAAGCCGAGGGTGCGCCCTGGTTCTCATGGATTTCACTTGATGGCGTCAACGTGACTGGCGAAAGCATTAAAGCGCGTCAGCGCAGCTATTTGCGCCAGGCTAACAGCGTTGATGAGCAAATTGCGGCCGTGCTACAGACGTTGCAGCAACGCGATTTGCTCAAAAATACCGTGGTGGTGATTACCGCCCAGCGTGCGGTTACGCCGGATAATGATGATAATCCGGGCAACCGTGCAACGTTACGGGTGCCTCTTGTGGTGCACTGGCCGAATACGCCGGCGCAGACCATCGATCGTCTGACCGACCAGCAGGATGTGATGACGACGTTAATGCAACGTCTGCTACATGTGCGCACCAATCCGGCCAACTATTCACAGGGGGAAGACCTGTTTGCTGCTCAGCGCAGCCACAACTGGGTCGCCAGTAGTGAAGAGGGCAAACTGGTGGTGACAACGCCAACCGTGACGCTGGTGCTGAATAACAACGGCAGTTACAGCGCCTACGATGCTCAGGGTAACAAACTGAAGGATCACAAACCGCAGCTGGCATTACTGCTACAGGTATTGACGGAAGAGAAGCGCTTTACCGCAAACTGATTAATTATGAGGCAGTTAAAACCTGCGCATATTGCAATCGTGAGCGGAACCAGTAGACTACTTCTCCACGTTCGGCACGTAGCGCAGCCTGGTAGCGCACGGTCATGGGGTGTCCGGGGTCGGAGGTTCAAATCCTCTCGTGCCGACCAAAATCCCAAAAAAAGCAGCCCTTGTGGCTGCTTTTTTGCTTTCTGAAGGCGCCGCTAGGCATTGTTACGTTGCGCCAGCCACTCGTCACGCGTCAGCTCCCAGGTTCCCGCCTCTAACTCGCCTTCCACGAAGGTTTTGCGATAGGTCTCGACTAAGCGCATGCCGGTGCGTTCTGAGATGCGACGAGAAGCCAGATTATCCATTGCCTTGGGCACACGCAGACGCGTCTGATCGAGATGGATAAACCAGAATTCGGTAACTGCTGCACAGGCTTCACTCATCAATCCCTGCTTCTGCCATTCGGGCACCAACCAGAATCCCCGGTTATCTTCCGGCCCCAGACGTAGTGAGATTAAACCAATCAGACTGTTGGGATCAGATCGATGGCGAAGGCTCCAGTGCCACGCCTGCCCTGCTTTCATTGCAGGCAGCGCCATACCCTCAATATATTGACGGGCGCCATCAGCGGGATAAGGCCAGGGCACAGAACCGATCAGATGCCGCACGATTTCCCAGCGCGGGAAAACCTGCTGTACCTGAATCGCATCTTCGCTTCGCAGCGGTTGCAGCAGTAAACGGGGCGTTTCCAGACGCGGTATTTCCATAACAACCTCCTTGGTTTACCCATTCAGTATTATCGTAAAACGGCCTGAGTGGAAAATCTTCTCCGAAATAATCAGTCAGTTACCGAAAGCAATCAAAGCGGAGCGGGATCACATTTTTCGTCAAATATGACAGCATTTCATCTGATTGAAACAAAACTGTCATACAGTTTAATTACTCTTATCCTTCCTGTTTTTCGATGGACACTTATTATGGTCATCAAAGCTAAAAACCTGCAGGACGCGGAAGAACTCCTGCATTCAGGTATCAGTAAAGTTGAACTGGCTTACGATATCGGCAGCGACGATTTTTTCCGCCTGGCTTCGCGGTGGTGTGACCGCGGTGCGCGTATAACCAAAGGCAACGAGCACTTTGTGGTACAGATCAAAGGCATGTCGATTCCGCCTAATCACTAAACGTGGGTGAGCCGCTTTGGCTTGCTCTTTTCACGGCTGACGGGTAAAAATAGCGTTTTAACCGTCAGCCGTGATGCTTAATGTTTGCTTCTGAAATTCCCCTGGCACTGCCCCCCTCTCCGTTTATCACCGCTGCGGCTATGACAAGCTCTCCGCTCCCTATTGCGTGGTGTGAATTTAATCAGCAGGCATGGCACAGCGATCTGCATCAACACTGGCAGCTCCCGCTACCACTGGCGCTACACAGTGCCGTCACCAAGCGTAAAGCTGAGCATTTAGCCAGTCGCTGGCTGGCGCAGCAGATGCTGGCGCGCTACGCGATGCCTGACTTTATCCTGCGTAATGCGCCCGATCGCTCGCCTGTATGGCCGGTGGGGATTCAGGCCTCACTCTCGCATTCGCAGCAAATGGCCGTCATCGCGGCAACACAGGCGCCCCTGTGCATAGGCGTTGATGCCGAGCAAGTGATGGCAGAACAGACCGCAGAGGAAACGGCGGAGATGCTGATGAGCCGTGCAGAGCGTCAACGGTTAACCGCCGCTGCACTGCCGTTTGCAGCGGCGGCCACTTTGCTGTTTTCACTGAAAGAGAGTGTCTATAAAGCGTTGTGGCCACGGTTGCATCAGCCGATGGATTTTCTGCACGCGGAGTTGCTGGAGTGGGATTTGACGCAAGGCCGCGCCACGCTCACGTTGACGCAGGACTTTTCACGCGAGTTTAACGCCGGTACTCGCCTGCAGGCGCACTTCTGGCGACGCGGCGACCGCGTTATCACGCTGATCGCTCATCCCCTGAATAACCAAAAAAAAACCGGCTCAGAATCAATCTAAGCCGGTGACAACACAAGACGACAGAAGTGTTCCAGGGAGACAGAGACGAGGAATCTCTGTTGAAACTCAGCTTACTCGCCTGGCAACACCTTGCCCAATAAGGCTTTTTGCTAAGCTTTTTCGACAGATGTTAATGGCCGGTGTCGGTGCGCTTCACCGCATCCAGCGTAGCCATCTCACGTTCGTTACCGGTGAGTTCACTTAGCTGGCCTTCGCGCATCTCCAGCAAGCGGTCGGCGTGAATGAAGTAGTGATCATCATGACTAATAGCAAACACGGTTTTGCCAGATTCCTGCAGCCAGGGCAGCAGTTCGCGGTAGAAGATGCGGCGGAAATGCGGGTCCTGATCGGCAGCCCACTCATCCAGCAGCAAGATGTCGCGTTCCTCTGCCGCTGCCAGCAGCAGCGCCAGTCGCTTACTTTGTCCTTTAGAGAGCTGCAGATTCAGCACCTTATTGCCCTGTAGCTTCAGTTTGTCCTGCATCTTCAGGCGTTCCAGCCACTGCTGCACCAGCCCAGGATTGGCTGGCTGACCGCCGTGGCCGATCAGGCGATCAAACAAATGCACATCGGTAAATACCGCCGAGAAGTGTTTACGGTAAGCATCGAGGTTGTGCCAGTCGACCACTTTGCCATCCAGCAGCAAACTGCCCGATTGTGGCTGGTACAGGCCGGTCAGCAACATCGCCAGCGTTGACTTGCCACTGCCGTTACCCCCAATCAGGAACACTAACTCGCCGCGACGCAGCGTCAGATTAATCGGGCCAACCTGGAAACCGTGCTCACCATAATGGAAGCAGACATCGCGCAGTTCCAGCGTTTGCCAGTCACTCACCTGCGGCAGTGCTTTGAACTGTGCATCATAAGGTGCGAGATCGAAGGTGTTGATTTTGCGGAAGGCGACCTGCGCACTGAGCAAGGTCGGCAAGGCACCCACCGCCGCCAGTAACGGCGTGCGCAGGAACAGCAGCGTCAGTGAATAGGTGGCGGCCACCGCCGTGTTCGCCCAACCCAGACCGTTAGCCATAAAGAACACAATGCCAATCGCACCCAGCATCATGATATTTGACCAGTTAACCGCGCTGAGATGGAAGGTATCGGCACGAACGATATGATGACGATAGCTTGTGGCGTTTTCCTGATAGACGTTGTCGTAAATCAGTTGAGCGCGCTCGCGGTTAAGCTGTAGCTCTTTGCGTCCTTCAATAATGGTCTGGAAATCACGATAGAGATCGTCTTCGATTTCACGCAGCTTCGCCATGTGTTGATAAACGCGTGACACCAGCAGCCAGCCGCCAACCAGCGTGATCACTAACCACAGCGAGGTGATCAGCAGCATTTTAGGTGACAGCCACGCCAGATAGAGCGCGGAACCCAGGGTAATAATGATGCCCTGAATCAGTTCCGGCAGGCGGACAAAGGCGATGGTGATGGCACGCACATCACTGGTGAGTCCCGCCAGCAGTTGCGCGTTACCTATCTGCTCAATGCGTTCGACGCGTGTATCGAGGATACGTTTGATGAATTCGCCGCGCAGGCGCCAGACAAAGTGATGACCAAGCTGAGTCAACGCCAGTTGCGATCCCAGCGTCACGGCCATCAGCAGAAACAGCTGCCCCAGAAAGCTCGGCAGCACAGAAATCGAGGTATTCACCGCGACGATCAGCTCGTTATTGATATAGGCGATTAAGCCGATGCCGAGCGCGGCGCTTAACAACGTCAGCAGAATGACGCCAATAAAAGGCCAGCGATACTGGCGATAAACTACATGCAGCAATGCCATTAACAAATTCCGGAGGTCAACCAAGCAGCCTGCAGTTTAATGGCGCTCCGGTTGATAGCAAGATTAATTCTCATTCACCGCGCCGTTAGTGGGCGCGGCGGAAAGTGAGATTAAAGCGAAAGGCGCCCGCTGCCGGGTGAATACCGGGTTTGAGCGGCAGAATGCCGTGATAACGCAGGCGTGAGGGGCCGCCCCACACCACGATATCACCGTGCTCCAGCAGCACCCGCTGCGTGGCATCACCGCGCTCAAAACCACCAAACTGGAACACCGCTGGCAGGCCTAATGACACTGAAACTATCGGCTGACGCAGATCCTTCTCGTCTTTATCCTGATGCAGCGTGAGGTTGGCACCGGGTTCATAGCGGTTGATTAAGCAGGCATCCGGGTTAAAGCCGGAAAAACCCGCTTCCTGCGCGGTTTGCTGCGCCAGCGTGCGGAACAGCGCAGGCATCGGCGGCCATTTGTGCCCACTGGCATTATCCTGCTCCGTGTATTGGTAGCCGCGCGAATCCGTTGACCAGCCTAAGTCGCCACAGTTGGTCATTGCCACCGACATGCGATGCCCGCCCGGCGTGATGCGGTGAGCAAAGGGATTTTGCCCGGCAATCTCCTGTATCGCCGCCAGCAATGCGTCCGCTTCATCGCGCGCGCGGCGGCGTAAAATCACCGCGCCTTCCGCTAACGGTTCCTGCCAGGGTGCTTCTTCACTAAACAGATCCAACATCTGCGCCTCCTGCCGTTATTTGCTTTCCTGATCGATCAGGAAGGATTTGAACTGGGGTGACATCCAGTGCGTAAAGCCGTCACCCTGCTTGCTGATCAGATAAACCGCCAAATGTTCCTTGATTGCCAACGCTTGTGCCCGTTCGCTGCCCAGCACCATCAACCCGGTATCCCAGCCATCGGCTTCCAGCGCGGTAGTCGCAATCACGGTGGCCGACACCAGTTTATGTTCGATGGGGCGTCCGGTCGCGGGATCGATCACGTGCGAAATGCGTTTGCCGTCCAGTTCATAATAGTTGCGATAGCTGCCTGAGGTGCTGATTCCGTGCCCCTGTAAGTCAACGCGCGCTTCGACGGCGTTTTCACGATCGGTGGGTTTCTGGATCGCCACACGCCAGGGTTGGTTACTGGCATTCTGCCCACGGGTTAACACCGCGCCGCCCACCGACACCAGATAGTCGGTAATGCCCTGCTGCTCCATCAATCGTGCCAGATGATCGGTGGCATATCCTTCCCCCATGGTCGAAAGGTCGACATCCAGCGCGGGCAGATCTTTCTGCAACCACTGCCCCTCTACGCTCTGGATCACATGCAGATGTTGTAAGCCGGTTTGCGCTTTCGCTGCATCAATCTGCGTCTGGCTCGGAGTGTGCGCAGGCTGTTTGGTGGGCCCGAACCCCCACAAATTGACCAGCGGGCCGACGGTGATATCCATCGCACCCTCGGTTTTATGACCGATGCGCAGGGCTTCAACCACGATATCCGCCATATCCGCGCTCACCGGCTGCGGCTGATCACCCTGATACTGGTTGAAGCGCGACAAAACTGAATCCTGCTTCCAGGTGGAGAGTTCATGATCATCACGATCAAGCTGCTGCTGAATAGCCTGCTGCAAAGCGGCCTGCCGTTGGGGATCGACGCCCGCGACGCTGACGCGCCACTGGGTGCCCATGGTTTTCCCTTCCAGCACCAGTGCGCTACGGGAGGCCTGCTGGTCGCAGCCGAACAACGCGCTGGTCATAACACCAATTAGCAGAATATTCTTAATAATCATCACTTCCTCATCTGTAACTCATTAATTCATCCTGTTTCAAAGCATAAACCGCTTGTAAAACAGGCTAAAGCTGCTTGATGTTCATACCTGACTTGCACAGGATTGAGCGTTCAAGCCCCCCCAACCGCACAGGAGCGACAGATGATTTTTATGATTCTCGCTGTATCCGCCGTTCTGTTCATCTTCGGGACTTTCCGCTGCTGGCAACACTATCGCCATCGCCTGATTCAGCATTACCCCTCGCGCAAACGTTAAATTTTTGCACCATGGATTAATGAATATGCACCGCTTCAGCGCTGCCGGAGTGTAGCAAATCAGATTGAGGCCGCGTGGCGCTGAGAGCGGTGACCTGGCATGAATTCTGCACCGTTGAGACTGAGTTGAACATCAGCGAGGTGCAAAATGGATAAGACAAAAACCCAACAAACCTGGCAACACTGGTTGCGCTTCTCCGCGTTTACGCTGGCAGGCGTCGCAATGGAAGGCAGCACACCCACGCCCCATACGTCGGTAGTGCCCGCGCCAAAAGCCAAAAAATGGCGCCCTGTATCGTAATCTCATCACTCAGCTCGCCCAGGCCCGGATGGTCATCCGGGCGTCTTCCTGCCTTACAGTGAAACAGAGACTCTTCTGCCGCTATCGGTCAGCCGTTAAAAAAGAAAATCCCTGAGAAGTTACCAGCATAAAGGCAGTTTAAGGCTGCACAGATAATGTTGCTGGTCGACGGTGCCATTGTGCGAATACAGAGGAGGAAACAGGCAGAGGATATCGTGGAGGTATGACAAAGTGCGTTAAATCAACAGATGCAGTAGCGGCGGCCCGAAGGCCGCCGAGGGCGCACCGTGGCGCGCCCTACCAAGCTGCAACTTAGAACTGGTAAACCAGGCCCAGTGCCACAATGTCGTCGGTGTTGATACCGGCCGCATTGGTGAAGTTGTTGTCGTCCAGCAGGTTGATCTGGTAATCAACATAGGTCGACATGTTTTTGTTGAAGTAGTAAGTCGCACCCACATCAACATATTTTTTCAGGTTCTGATCGCCGTAGTTCTGCACGTTGCCGCGAGAAGAAACGAACGCCAGGGATGGGCGCAGACCGAAGTCGAACTGGTACTGTGCCACCAATTCCCAGTTATCCGCCGTATCCGCATAACCGTATGAGGTCGCATCGCTTGAGCCAAAGCGCGTCGCGTTGTACGAACGGGTGTACATCGCGGCCAGATACACGTTGTTGGCGTCATATTTCAGGCCACCGGTGTAAGCAGAAGCTTTATCACCACGACCCAGGATAGCGCCGGTGTTCTGGTTGTTAGTACGGTCAGACTGGAACATCGCTGCACCGATACCGAAACCGGATCCGATGTCATAAGTGGTGCTCAGGCCGTAACCATCACCGTTCTCACCCAGCACATCACGGCCGCTAGAGGATTCAGTTGGGTTGTCATTTTTGCCCTGATACTGGACTGCAAAGTTCCAGCCATCCACCAGGCCAAAGAAGTTGGTGTTGCGGTAGGTCGCCATACCGTTACCGCGCTGGAACATGTAGTTGTCCGCGCCGTAGGTATCGCCACCGAACTCTGGCAATACGTCAGTCCAGCCCGAAACATCATAGATCACGCCATAGTTACGACCGTAGTCGAATGAACCGGCATCACCGAATTTCACACCGGCAAAGCCGACACGCGTAAAGCTGTTGGCGGTGCCTTCGTTTTCAGAGGTGTTAAGGGCAGCCTGATATTCCCACTGGCCGTAACCGGTCAGTTGGTCTGTGACCTGAGTTTCACCTTTGAAACCGAAACGCAGGTAAGACTGATCACCGTCTGAACCTGAGTTGTCGGAGAAATAGTGCAGACCATCGACTTTACCGTAGAGGTCTAATTTGTTGCCATCTTTGTTGTAAATTTCAGCTGCGCTTGCTGAACCTGCAACCAGCAATGCAGGGATCATCAGGGAGAGAACGCGACGTTTCATTTTATTACCCTCTTTAATGTGCCTTTATTTATGCCACTGCAAACTGAACGATTAAAAATTCAGCCGGCAAGCCATTGTTATTTTATACGGGGCAATAATCTATCACGAAAATGATACTAAATTTCCAAAAGTGTTTCATTGTATTTAATAGTTATTTCCAAATGTAAACATCGTGGAACTAATAATCAGCACGGATCAACAAAGAATACAGCACATATTGGTAATCGATTATTTATCCATTTAATAACAACAATTTAAATTGACTCACCCTGCCGCACTGAATGATAAAACTAAAGTCACTTCAGCGCATACAATTACTCCCGCTATCATCATTTATTTCATTATTCCCTTCATTCACCCCGAATGAGTTGTTTTACCCTAATTCCCGCCGGACATGTTTGTCCGGCATTTTTTTGCCAAAATCACTCATCCCCGCGTAATTTTAAGTAAAGTTAGTTGATTGGGTTAAATTAACGCAATCTCTCAGGCGCATTATTAGCTATTTTTCGCACTTTTTGTTCAATCGATAGCCATCATTCTGCAATGTTAATTTCTGTGCGTAATGAAGAATACTGGAATATGCACTGGCCCAGACTCTCTCCTATTAGCCTACAGGAGTCTTCTCTTATTCAATTGGTTAAGGCAAAGTGCAGCGCTGATTTATTACCGATGATGATTTTATATTCATCCTTTTCCATCGTGAAATTTCAATTTGCGACCGATTGATCGCGGCAGGAAGGCCGTGAAAGTGCCAGGAAAGTTCTGGAAAAGCGTCACGCCACGCCAAAACTCGGTAATATGCCTGTTTCTGGCGCTCATCTTTTCTGAACTCATCGGTTCTGAACTGCGGTGAGACGTCAGCTTTAATGCTAAACTTCGTCGCTTTGACGGCTATTGAAAAAGACTTTTATGACAGCACTGGACGCCGCACAGCACAATCATTTGCATCAGCGTGTCAACATGGGTACACGCATCGTCTTTCTGATCGCCGGACTTTGCATGTCGGCATGGGCGCCACTGGTGCCCTTTGCCAGCCAGCGTCTGGCACTGAGCGGCGCATCGTTAGGTGGACTGCTGCTGTGTCTCGGTGTGGGATCGCTAGCAGCGATGCCGATTACCGGTGCGCTGATTGCCCGCGTGGGCGGCCGTCGGGTGATGTTATGTTCCACGTTAGTGGTGCTGGCGATCCTGCCACTGCTCACTCTGCTAAATGTGATGTGGTTGATGGCTGCGGCACTGATGATCTTCGGTGCCGGGTTAGGCATGCTGGATGTCGCCATGAATGTGCAGGCCGTTGAAGTGGAGAAAGCGGCACGCAAGCCGATGATGTCGGGTTTCCATGGTTTCTTCAGCCTGGGCGGGATTATTGGTGCCGGTAGCGTCAGTTTATTGCTGGCCAGTGGTCTCTCGCCCCTGCATGCTGTCGCGGTGGTGATGGTGTTAATCGTGGTGCTGCTGGTGATCAGCCTGCCAACGTTAATGACTGAACGGTTGCATCAGCCCGATCAACCCTGGCTGGTGATCCCACGCGGTTGGGTCGCTTTCCTGGGGTTACTGTGCTTCATTCTGTTTTTGGCAGAAGGCGCGGTGCTTGACTGGAGCGCACTGCTGTTACTGCAAAACACAGAGATGGACGTAGCACATGCGGGATTGGGCTATGCCATCTTCTCCGTGGCGATGACAATCGGCCGTCTCACCGGTGATAAAGTCATTCAACGTTTTGGTCGCTATCCCGTCATGGTCACGGGTGCATTAGCCGCTGCAGCGGGTATGACGCTGGCGGTGTTACTGCCGTGGCCACAGGTTGCACTGCTGACTTTCCTGCTGGTGGGATTCGGCTTAGCCAACACCGTGCCAATGCTGTTTAATGCGGCCGGGAATCAACACGATATGCCGTCGAATCTGGCGATTTCTGCCATGACAACATTAGGCTATGCAGGTATTCTTTCAGGTCCGGCTCTAATCGGATTTATTTCCCAGTGGCTCAGTTTGAGTGGCGCATTTTTATTGATCGCCCTGCTGCTGCTGGCCGTTGCCGCCAGTGCTCGCCTGGTGGCGCGCTAATCGCAGGATCCTGAGACACTATGCTGCCTTACAAATTTCCGCTGACCTCGGGTAACGTCACCCGCTTCTTCGTGGTGTTCAACCTGGTGCTGTTTCTGGCCCTGGGAGCTATGGTGCACAACAGTGTTAACGCCTGGCTTACTGAGAAGCGTTACGCGATGACCGATTTAGCGCGTGCCGTACAAAAACGCATCGACGCTTCGCGTTTCGCGACCTGGCAGATTTATGAAAATCTCGCCACCAGTGCGGCCGGATCTGCACCCAACACCAATCTTCTGGAAACCCGCCTGCGCCCGGATGTTTACTACCTGGAAAAGACGCGCCGTAAAACGGAGGCGCTGATCTTTGGCTCCCACGACAGCAGCACGCTGGATATGACGATGCGCATGTCCAACTACCTCGATACGCTGTGGGGTGCAGAGAATCCCACCTGGTCGATGTATTTCCTCAATGGCCAGGACAACAGCCTGATCATGATCTCGACGCTGCCATTAAAAGATATGGCAACGCGTTATAAAGAGAGCGCCATCAATACGCTGGTCGACAGCCGCCGTGCCGAGATGCTGCAACAGGCCAATGCGCTGGACGAACGTGAAAGCTTTTCACCGCTGCGCCATTTCGCCTGGCAGAACGATCACTACTTTACCCTGCGCACCACCTTCAACCAGCCTGGTCACCTCGCCACGGTGGTCGCTTTTGATCTGCCGATCAACGATTTGATCCCGCACAGCATGCCGCTGGAAAATTTCCAGTTGATTCAGGATGCCACGCAATCTTCCAGCACCAGCAGCGACGATGCCACTAGCGAAACGACATCTGTTTCACTGGCGAATCCTAATCTCGTCATTGCGGCGTCACTGCCCAGCACTTCGTTACAGTTAGTATATCGCGTGCCGCTCACCAGCCTCGCTTTGGATACCCTGCATAATCTGATGTGGCCGCTGTTGATCAATCTGGTGCTGTTACTGCTCTCGATTGCCGGCATCACCTTATTGCGTCAGCAGTCATTGCGCCCGAACGAGAACCAAAGCGCCGAGTTAGATTCGCTGCGCATGCTGAATGAAGAGATTGTTGCGAGCCTGCCGGTGGGTTTGCTGGTGTATGACTTCGCTACCAATCGCACGCTGTTGAGCAACAAGATTGCTGAGCATCTGTTACCCCATCTGAACCTGCAGAAAATCATCAATATGTCCGATCAGCATCAGGGCGTGCTGCAGGCCACCATCAACAACGAGGTGTATGAGATCCGCCACGCCCGTAGCGTGCTGTCACCGCATACTCAGCTGTTTATGATGCGCGATCAGGACCGTGAATTGCTGGTGAATAAAAAACTGCAGAAGGCACAGCAGGTGTTGGATCGTAATCATCAGATGCGTCAGCAGCTGATGCAAAATCTCGGTCACGCCCTCAACCGTCCGCTGGAGAGTATGGTGGCGCAACTGGTGCAACTCAGCCAGCGTGATGAAGACGAAAGCGTGCTGGATTTGCTTGATGAAAGTCAGGGCCTGTCTCGTTTGGTTGATGACATTGTATTGCTGAACCGCCTGGAAGCACACGACTGGTCGCCGGATGCTAGCGTGTTCAATTTGCAGGAGTTGCTGGATGACATCGCGCTGGAGAGCCTACCGCTGATGCGCCGTAAAGGGTTGGCGCTGGTAGTCAACAACCATCTGGCCAACGACGAGATGCGCTTTGGCGATCGCCGTGCACTGCGCAAAGTCATGACCACCCTGATGCACTATGCGCTCACCACCACGCAGTGGGGCAAAATTACGCTGGAGATTAAGGCCAGCGAGAACAAACCTAACTCAGTGCTGCTGCAACTGGTGGATACCGGCTCCGGCCTGAGCGTCGATGAGCTGGCGAATGTTGATTTCCCATATCTGGGTGAAACCACCCAGGATCGTTACGGTCAGGCCTCTGGCATGGCATTTTTCCTCTGCAAGCAGCTGTGCAAGCAGATGGGTGGCCAGCTGGAGATCATCGCCAAACCCGATATCGGCACACGCTATAATATTCAGTTGCCCCTCGCGCTGGAACTGCAAGGCGAGCAGGAAGAGAAGCTGCTGGAAGGTGTAACCGCACTGGTCGATATCGCCGTCGAGGATGTGCACAAAATTGTTTGCCGCCAGTTAGAAAACTGGGGAGCGAATTGCCTGACCTCTGACGAACGTTTATCCGGTCAGGATCATGATGTGCTGATCACTGACGATCCCGCCCGCCTCAATGGCTGGGCTCTGCTATTAGCCGGTGACGAAATGGGTCACCACGCATTGAACGATCAGCAATACCGGGTCAATTTCAATCTCAGCAATGCGCTGCTTGACGCGCTGCTGGCACTGATTGAAAAGCAAATGGCTCATGATTTGATGGAGGAAAGTAGTGAAGATGAGGCTGCCACGCCGCTGATGAGCGGAGGCTATTTCCAGCTGTTTACCGAGACAGTACCGCCTGATGTGAAGAGACTGTATACTGAGGCAGCGGAGAAGGATTATCCCTCGCTTGCTCAGACTGCACATCGCCTGAAAGGCGTGTTCGCCATGCTAAATCTGGTTCCAGGTAAACAGCTTTGTGAAGAGTTAGAACATCACATAAAACTATGTGAAGATTTAACCATTATAAATACCACCAGTGAAATTGACGCATACGTCAACCAACTGCTGCAGCAAGGTAACCCATAAGATGAATAACCTGAATGTAATTATTGCCGATGACCATCCGATTGTTCTGTTCGGTATCCGTAAGTCTCTGGAACAGATCGAATGGGTCAACGTTGTAGGTGAGTTTGAAGACTCAACAGCACTGATTAACAGCTTGTCCAAACTGGATGCTAACGTTCTGATTACTGATCTCTCTATGCCAGGCGAGAAATACGGTGATGGCATCACACTGATTAAGTACATCAAACGTCACTATCCGGATCTCTCAATTATCGTTCTGACCATGAACAATAACCCAGCGATCCTGAGCGCCGTATTGGATCTGGATATCGAAGGGATTGTACTGAAGCAAGGTGCACCGACCGATCTGCCAAAAGCGCTGGCAGCCCTGCAGAAAGGCAAAAAATATACGCCTGAAAGCGTGGCGAAACTGCTGGAGAAAATCAGTGCTGGCGGTTACGGAGACAAGCGTCTGTCGCCGAAAGAGAGTGAAGTTCTGCGCCTGTTTGCCGAAGGTTTCCTGGTAACGGAAATCGCTAAGAAACTGAACCGCAGTATCAAAACCATCAGTAGCCAGAAGAAATCGGCGATGATGAAACTCGGGGTGGAAAATGATATCGCCCTGCTGAATTACCTCTCTTCCGTGAGCGCGACTCAGGTTGAAAGAGATTAAGATGTAAAAAAGGCGCACTTCGGTGCGCCTGTTCTTCTGTACTACCCTTTCCTGCTTTTTCTTACCCGCTCGGCATAGATTGCCAACGTGGATTTCAACACATCAAGCGTAACAGGCTTGGATAGGCAATTATCCATCCCGGCATCCATACAGCGCTGCTTCTCTTCTGCCAACGCATTGGCCGTCACCCCAATCACCGGGAAGGCATGGCCCAACTGACGCAGGCGCTGCGTCAGGCGATAACCATCCATATTCGGCATATTGACGTCACTCAGCACAATATCAATGTGATTACGGCTTAGCACATTCAGCGCATCGACCCCATCCTGTGCAGTTTTGGTTTGATAGCCCAGTGTGCCGAGTTGCTCGGAAAGCAACATACGGTTAATCGGGTGATCATCAACAATCAATACCATAATGTCATCGTAACGGTTGGCCTCTTGCGGTGCGGCCAACTGCAACGGCGTGCTGGTTTCGCTATCAATATTGAGGCGATAGATGCGGCCAAGTAATGAAGGCAGATCGTGCAGCATCGCACTGCTCTGCACCCACTGACCCGGCGCGGTTTCCTGCGGCATGTCGATGTGCTGACCGCAGATGTGAATCTGTGCGCGCACGGCCTGTGACACCGTATCCTGATGGTCGCTAATAATCACATCGTCGCTACCGGCATTACCCTGATAATGCGCGATCGCAATGCCCTGTTGCTGCAAAAGACGCAGCAGGAAGACCGCGAGATAATCATTGCGCATATCCAGCCAGATGGCTTTTTCCTGCAAACCATCCAGCAGCGGCGGCGCAGGCTGTTGTCCAGCGTAAATGGGGATACGGATGATAAACTGGCTACCCATGCCCGGCTCAGAGTCGACCTCAATATCACCGTCCATCATGTTGATCAGCTTTTCACAGATTGCCAGACCCAGCCCGGTGCCCTGGAAGTTGCGCTGCACGCCAGAGCCCACCTGGAAGAAGGGATCGAACAGACGCGTCACTTCTTTCGCTGGAATACCGACGCCGGTATCGCGCACGCGGAAGGCTAAATACCCATCTTTGACATAGGCATGGAGAATAATGCAGCCGGTATGGGTGAACTTGATCGCATTATTCAGCAGGTTAGAAATGACCTGCTGCAGACGCATTGGATCGCCATCCATCGTCAGCGGCACATCATTTTCGATCATCACATATAACGTCAGGCGTTTACGCACCACCAGCGACAGATAGTTGCTGGCGATGTGATTGACCACCTCACGCGGCGAGAACGGCCGCGGCTCAATCTTCAGCTGCTCCGACTCAATTTTCGAGAAGTCGAGAATATCACTGATGATTTTCAGCAGCAGGCTCGATGAGTTGTTCATCGCCGTCACCAGCGATTCCACACCTTTTGGCAACGACTTGGTTTGCAGCAGGTCGAGATTACCGATGATGCCGTACAGCGGGGTGCGCAGTTCGTGACTGACGGTGGCAAGGAACATGGATTTTGACTGGCTGGCCTGCTCTGCCGCATGCGCCATCTCCTGCAATGACTGCTCCATGCGCACACGCGTTGAGACGTCCACCAGCACGCAAATCGCTACGTTTTCATTGCGATAGCGTGAATGCACAAAGCTGATTTGCAGGTTGGTATTGGTACCGGTGAGCACATCGACAAAGTTGACCTGCTGGCCCCCGATGATCTCATTGAGGCGCTGACGATCTTCCTGCGTCAGCAGCGTCAGATAGTTGTGAGCCAGTTCGTTACTCAGAATATTGGTGCCGTCGCTGGTGCGCAAAATACAGATGCCGACCGGCGCCGAAGCGACAATTTTGCGGTTGAACTGCTCGTGCTCTTCCAGCCGATGTGCGTTATCTTCCGCTGGCAGGAACATGCGGCGTTCGAATATCCATGCCAGCGTGAACAGGATCAATGCGCTGAAGATATTCAGCAACAGCGCGTTAATCAGCATCAGCTTGAGCTGATCCACCAGCACGTCAGTAGAGAGTGACCACACCACGTTAAGATTGGACGGCGGCAGCGGTTTCTTCAGGACTAACTGGCGATAGCTATCAAGATAACCAAACCAGGTGCTGTCATCCGGCAGATCGTCAAAAGAGTAGCCGGGGCCACCGCGACGCGAACTCAGCAACGGACGGTAGTTCTCATCAGTAATGGTGGCAACCAGCGGCAAGCCGCCCGGCTGAATAAATTCATCAAGACGGATATTTTGTTCCACGCCCAGCAACGCCTGTAGCTTGTTGGCCACATACACCGGCATCACCATGTAGAAATTACCGACACCAGGCTGGCTGCTCGGCGTAATCCAGTACATCGGATTACGCCGCTCTTCTTCGTTGCCGCTGCGATAGTGCAGCACCCGCTCGCGCAGGGCTTTCAGGCTCCGTTCACGATCGACTGAATTGTTGTTACCAATGGCGAAATCGGCCAGACACTGATTTTCACCCCCAATAAAGAACACACGGTTGAGTTCGTAAGCGGAGGTGAAGTTACTTTTCCAGTAGTTGATGAAGTAACCCAGCGAATCGAGCGAGTTACGCCAGGTGTTACTCATTGAAGTGCAATCACCATCAGAAAACAGCGGCGTGAACTGTGGCAAGGTACTTTTACTGGCAGGCAGGCCATTCAGCACGTCCAAACCGTTGCTACTGTTACTTAAGCGGTTTTCGGTGATGTATTTCAGTTCACGCATGACGTCGGCCGAGTGGCGTACATACCATTCCGCCTGGCCATAATTGGTGTCAAATTCCTGGCGAACCGCGTTCTCTTTTTCGTGCAGTACGTTGATGATGAAGAAGGTAGTCAGCAACGCACCCAACGTCCAAAGCAGCAGCGCCAGCGCACGGAACAGATAGCGCGAGATGCGAAGCGTAGTGCGAAAGGAGACGAGATATTTCAAAAGAGACTCACTGGCGGTAAGGGGTTGTCAGGAAGTTGAAAAGCCCTCATACACTAGCTTTATCGGCCCGAAAAAGCCAGTTGGTGCGCGACTTTGGGAGTAAAACTCAGATAAAAAAACGGCAGGTCGGTTGCCCTGACCTGCCGCTGTTGTTCACCGCTGCGGATTACTCTTCTTCATCCGCTTCAGGTGCATCGTCGTCGTTGTCGACTTCCGGCGCGATATCTTCTTCGCCTTCTGCAACACTGCCGTCGATGGCGTCGAGTTCTTCTTCTTCCACCGGCTCAGCAACACGTTGCAGACCCACCACGTTTTCGTCTTCCGCGGTACGAATCAGAATCACGCCCTGGGTGTTACGGCCAACCACGCTGACTTCCGATACGCGTGTACGCACCAGCGTACCGGCATCGGTAATCATCATGATCTGATCGCCATCCACCACCTGCACCGCACCGATAACCGGTCCGTTACGTTCGGTGACTTTAATTGAGATCACACCCTGGGTTGCACGCGACTTGGTTGGGTATTCGCTATTCGCTGTACGTTTACCGTAACCGTTTTGCGTCACAGTGAGGATGGCACCCTCTTCACGTGGCACGATCAGTGAAACCACTTTATCGCTTTCAGCCAGCTTGATACCACGCACGCCCGAGGCCGAACGGCCCATGGCGCGAACCGCAGTCTCAGAGAAGCGCACCACTTTACCCGCAGCAGAGAACAGCATGGCCTCATCGCTACCGTTGGTCAGCGCAACACCGATCAATTCATCATCTTCACGCAGGTTAATGGCGATAATACCGGCGCTACGTGGACGGCTGAATTCCTGCAGGGCAGTTTTCTTCACGGTACCGTCAGCGGTCGCCATAAAGATATTAAAGCCTTCGGTGTATTCACGCACCGGGAGAATGGCGGTGATACGTTCGTTGGCTTCCAGCGGCAGCAGGTTAACAATTGGGCGACCACGTGCGCCACGGCTCGCTTCTGGCAGCTGGTAAACTTTCATCCAGTAGAGACGGCCACGGCTGGAGAAGCACAGAATGGTATCATGGGTGTTGGCCACCAGCAGACGATCAATAAAGTCTTCTTCTTTAATACGTGCTGCGGATTTGCCTTTGCCACCACGACGCTGCGCTTCATAGTCAGTCAGCGGCTGATATTTGACATAACCCTGATGCGACAGCGTGACCACCACATCTTCCTGATTAATCAGGTCTTCAATGTTGATGTCGGCGCTGTTGGCGGTAATTTCAGTACGACGTTCATCACCAAACTGGTCGCGCATTGCCACCAGCTCTTCGCGGATGACTTCCATCAGACGCTCGGCGCTCTGCAGGATGTGGATCAGTTCTGCGATCTGGTCCAGCAGCTCTTTGTATTCGTCGAGCAGCTTTTCGTGCTCAAGGCCGGTCAGTTTCTGCAGACGCAGATCCAGAATTGCCTGAGCTTGCTGTTCAGTCAGGTAGTACTGACCGTCACGAATACCGAACTGCGCTTCCAGCCATTCTGGACGTGCTGCGTCATCGCCCGCACGCTCCAGCATGGTGGCTACGTTGCCCAGATCCCATGGCTGTGCCAACAGGCCCGCTTTCGCTTCAGCTGGCGTTGGTGCGCGACGAATCAGTTCGATAATCGGATCGATGTTGGCCAGCGCAATGGCCAGACCTTCAAGGATGTGTGCACGGTCACGCGCTTTGCGCAGTTCGAAAATGGTACGGCGCGTCACCACTTCACGGCGGTGGCGCACGAAGGCTTCAATGATGCCTTTCAGCGTCATGATCTTCGGCTGGCCCTGATGGAGTGCCACCATGTTGATGCCGAAGGAGACTTGCAGTTGCGTCAGGGAATAGAGGTTGTTGAGCACCACTTCACCGACCGCATCGCGTTTGATCTCGATAACGATACGCATACCGTCTTTATCGGATTCATCACGCAGGCCGCTAATGCCTTCCACACGCTTCTCTTTCACCAGCTCGGCAATTTTCTCGATCAGGCGCGCTTTGTTTACCTGATACGGGATTTCATTGACGATGATGGTTTCGCGGCCGGTTTTTGCGTCGGTTTCAATCTCACCGCGTGCGCGGATATAAATCTTACCGCGACCGGTGCGATAGGCTTCTTCGATACCACGACGACCGTTGATGAACGCCGCAGTCGGGAAGTCAGGGCCGGTGATGTGTTCCATCAAGCCTTCAACAGTGATGTCTTCGTCTTCGATAAAGGCGAGGCAGCCGTTGATCACTTCCGTCAGGTTATGCGGTGGAATGTTGGTCGCCATACCTACGGCGATACCGGACGAGCCGTTCACCAGCAGGTTAGGAATTTTGGTCGGCAGCACTTCAGGAATCTGCTCGGTGCCATCGTAGTTCGGCACAAAATCGACGGTCTCTTTTTCGAGGTCCGCCAGCAGTTCAGAAGAGATCTTCGCCATACGCACTTCGGTATAACGCATCGCTGCGGCGGAGTCGCCATCAACGGAACCGAAGTTACCCTGACCATCTACCAGCATGTAGCGCAGGGAGAACGGCTGGGCCATACGAACGATACTTTCGTATACCGCGGAATCACCGTGTGGGTGATATTTACCGATCACGTCACCGACCACACGGGCCGATTTCTTATAAGCTTTGTTCCAGTCGTTACCCAGTTCGCTCATGGCAAAAAGCACACGGCGGTGCACCGGCTTCAAGCCATCACGCACATCGGGTAAAGCTCGGCCAACGATGACCGACATGGCGTAATCGAGGTAGGAGTTTTTTAACTCTTCTTCGATATTGACCGGTGTAATTTCTCTCGCAAGGTCGCTCATGGAGCCGCTATCCCTCTACATAATGCCGGTTTTTAATGGTGCGAAAGTATATCACAGTGGTTGCCCTCGGTGAACGTAAAGCAGGGTTTAATGCCGCTTTTCCTTGCAGGTGAGAGATGCGCTAGCAAGAGTTAAGCGTTTATACTGAGGGAATATTTTGTCAGGAGTCGTGATTCAATGAGTGAACAACCGCAGGAAAGCCGCCAAAACGTCGACCATGCTGAGATTGCCAAGTTTGAAGCGGTCGCATCGCGCTGGTGGGATTTAGAGGGTGAGTTTAAGCCGTTACACCGCATCAATCCCCTGCGTCTTGGCTGGATTGCCCAGCACAGCAATGGTTTGTTTGGTAAGAAGGTGCTGGATGTCGGCTGCGGCGGCGGTATTTTAGCGGAGAGCATGGCGCGTGAAGGAGCCAACGTGACCGGGTTGGATATGGGTGCGGAGCCGCTGGAAGTAGCACGGTTGCATGCGCTGGAGAGCGCTGTGAGCGTGAACTATGTGCAGCAGACCGTGGAAGATCATGCGATCAGCCATGCGGGGGCCTATGACGTGGTGACTTGCATGGAGATGCTGGAGCACGTACCGGATCCGCGTTCTGTGGTGCTGGCATGTGCGCAGTTGGTTAAACCGGGCGGCGAAGTGTTCTTCTCGACCATTAACCGTAATCCCAAGGCGTGGTTGCTGGCGGTGTTTGGTGCCGAATATGTAATGCGCATGGTGCCGCGCGGTACGCATGACGTGAAGAAGTTTATCCGTCCGGCGGAGTTGCTGAATTGGGTTGATGAGACGCCGCTGCGTGAGATGGGTATGATCGGCCTGCACTACAATCCGCTGACCAATCAGTTCCGGTTGGGACGTGGCGTGGATGTGAATTATATGGTGCATACGCATCGTCAGGATTGAGTGTTTGCGTGGTGGCTGCGGGGACGATGCATGGTTGCTGTAGGGACTTGTGCATGGTTGCTGCGGGGACGGTGCGTCGGCCAGTAAAGCCCCGCCCGATCGCAAAGGAAACACGCATCCATGCAGATCGTCCGCCGCATCCCTGCGGCGGACGCTTTGCTCTTCGGGCGGGGCTTTACTGGCCCTGAACGTTGGTCATTGCTTTGAGTCACGCTGCGTTGTGGATGGGGTTCATTAAGGTGTCCACGCAGCCGCTTTCGATATCATAATGCAGCGACTGCTGCGCAAATTATTGAGCTATCCGTCGCTTAAACCCACCTCTACTAACACCTAATCATGCTGGGATTGTGCGAAGAATTCTGCGTCGCCTCCATATTGAACATTATACGGTTGCAGTACATATCATTGCGCTTTCGGTTGTTTCAATACTCCTTTAAAAACCTCGAATGATGGTGCTTCGCCCTTGTACGGAGAATGACTTGGCGTCACTGCGGAAATATCCCCTTAAACGCGGTTTTCTTTCTTGGTTCGCTCATTAACGCTTCCAACGCCTCAACGCACGTCAGGTAGTGTGCCGTTTTCTTGTGCGCCAGCACGGCGGCCTCATCGGTGTAAGCTTCATAAATAAAGAAGCGCGTCGGCACGTGGCTATCCTGTAAAACATCAAAGCGCAAATTCCCAGGTTCCCCCAACGCTCCCACATGATTCAGCTCAAACACCCGCAAAAACTCGTCGATACAGTCGGGTTTGACGTTGATCTCGACCAGCGTGACTTCCATCGGCTTGTCCTTTTTATCGCGATTGGCAAAGTGGCAATCCTGGTAAAGCTTGTTTAATAAAACTCTCGCAGCGATCACAGTTCAAACTTTCAGCGGTGGGCTAAACCGTTCATCTGGAGGTGAAAACCCTCGCGCACAGCTATCTTTGCAGTAACACCCGTTGGGCCGTCGGCGTGGAGCACTTTTCCGTTTCAACAGGAGTTTTGCGATGTCACACGCCCCGCATCTGATGGCGCTCGACGCCGGTACTGGCAGCATTCGCGCCGTGATTTTCAATCTTCAGGGCGAGCAGATCGCTGTGGCGCAGGCTGAATGGCGGCACCTTGCCCTGCCCGATGTGCCGGGATCGATGGAGTTTGATCTGAGCCACAATTGGCCACTCGCCTGTCAGTGTATTCAGCAGGTGCTGCAACAGTCGCAGTTGCCAGCCAGCGCGATTCGCAGCGTGGCCTGCTGCTCCATGCGCGAAGGGATCGTGCTCTATAACAAAGCCGGCGAAGCAATTTGGGCCTGCGCCAACGTGGATGCCCGCGCCAGCCGCGAAGTGAGTGAGCTGAAAGAGATTCATCACGGCGAGTTTGAGCGTGAAATCTATCAGTGCTCAGGGCAAACCCTGGCACTCGGGGCAATGCCACGCCTGTTATGGCTGGCGCATCATCGACCCGATATTTATCGTCAGGCGGCAACGCTGTCGATGATCAGCGACTGGCTGGCAAAATGCCTGAGTGGCGAACTGGCAGTGGATCCCTCCAACGCGGGCACCACCGGCCTGCTGGATTTACGCACCCGAAACTGGCGGCCTGATTTGCTGGAGATGGCGGGGTTGCGCGGCGATATATTGTCACCCGTGGCCGAAACCGGTACGCAACTGGGAACTGTGACAGCCGAAGCCGCTCAGCAGTGTGGGCTGGCGCAAGGCACAGTGGTTGGCATGGGCGGCGGTGATGTGCAGTTGGGGACACTGGGGTTAGGCGTGGTGAAGGCGGGGGAAACTGCTGTGCTCGGCGGCACTTTCTGGCAGCAGGTGGTGAATCTGCCGCAGCCGCAGATTGATCCTCAAATGAACATTCGCGTGAATCCGCATGTGATCCCCGGTATGGCGCAGGCGGAAGCGATCAGTTTCTTTACCGGCCTAACGATGCGCTGGTTCCGTGATGCCTTTTGCGGTGAAGAGAAACTGCTGGCGGAGCGGCTGGGTGTGGATTGCTACAGCCTGCTGGAAGAGATGGCGGCACGCGTCCCCGCCGGATCCTGGGGCGTGATGCCGGTGTTCTCAGATGCAATGCACTTCAACAAGTGGTATCACGCTGCGCCTTCCTTTATTAATCTTTCCATCGACCCCGAACGCTGCAATAAACAGACGCTCTTCCGTGCGCTGGAAGAGAATGCCGCGATTGTTTCGGCCTGCAATCTGGATCAGGTGGCCGCCTTTTCCGGTGTCCAAACCTCACAGATAGTGTTTGCCGGAGGCGGTGCGAAGGGCAAATTGTGGAGCCAGATTTTGAGCGATGTCACGGGGCTGACGGTCAAAGTGCCGCAAGTGAAAGAAGCCACTGCCCTGGGCTGCGCGATTGCGGCCGGCGTCGCCGCAGGGGTTTACCGCAGTTTGCAGGAAACCGGGCAAGCATTAGTACGCTGGGAGCGCGAATTTCACCCCAACGCAGAACACCACCAACTCTATCAACAGCAAAAAGCCAACTGGCAGAAAGTCTATGCCGACCAACTCACCCTGGTGGACAGTGGGTTAACCACCTCGATGTGGAAAGCGCCAGGTTTGTAACTCACTGCTTTCCAGATCAATTTCCTTTTAGACGCATGCCACGCATTTTTGTAGGCTGGATTGGTCACAAAAAATTCATAAGCAATTTTAGATAAGTTCGCTACTGGCGGCCTTGTCAGGGCTTTTTTGACTTCAGAAATATCCGTGATGAGAACCTTTGAGCAATAAACACGCGCTCGATCAAAAAGTGAAAAAAAAGTCGCTGGCAGTTGACACCATTGGCAGGCCTTACGGAATGGGGATCCAGGAATTTCGCTACCCCCCTGGACGGATTTTTTCGCGAAAATCAACTCTTGTGATGATCAGAATGCTGACTAGAATACTCACCATATTGTTGTTCAAACTTCCCGCACCCCCTATATATAGTGTTTATCCACAGGCTTACTCACAACGAGCGGCTTGTGCATAGACCTTGTGAATAGATGGGGGATAACTCACTCTTTCATGGACAGGTAAACACGCGACATGAACCAAAGTCTGCTCGTTACTAAACGCGATGGCCGCCAGGAGCGCATTGATCTCGATAAGATTCACCGGGTACTGGATTGGGCCGCTGAAGGGCTGAATAACGTCTCCGTGTCTCAGGTTGAGTTGCGCTCCCACATTCAGTTCTACGATGGAATTCGTACTTCTGATATCCATGAGACCATCATCAAGGCCGCTGCAGACCTGATCTCCCGTGATGCGCCGGATTACCAGTACCTGGCTGCTCGCCTCGCCATCTTCCACCTGCGTAAAAAAGCGTACGGCCAGTTTGAGCCGCCGAAGCTGTACGATCAGGTCGTGAAAATGGTTGAGATGGGCAAATACGACCGTCACCTGCTGGAAGATTACAGCGTAGAAGAGTTCGAGCAGATGGACGGCTTCATCGACCACTGGCGCGACATGAACTTCTCTTACGCTGCGGTGAAGCAGCTGGAAGGGAAATACCTGGCGCAGAACCGTGTGAGCGGTGAAATCTACGAGAGTGCCCAGTTCCTGTATATTCTGGTTGCTGCATGCCTGTTCTCCGGTTATTCGCGTGAGACGCGTATGGATTACGTGCGTCGCTTCTATGATGCCGTGTCCACCTTCAAAATCTCACTGCCGACGCCAATCATGTCTGGCGTGCGTACCCCAACGCGTCAGTTCAGCTCTTGCGTCTTGATCGAATGCGGTGACAGCCTTGATTCCATCAATGCCACCTCCAGCGCTATCGTAAAATACGTGTCGCAGCGTGCGGGTATCGGTATCAACGCTGGTCGCATTCGTGCGCTGGGTAGCCCAATCCGTGGCGGCGAAGCCTTCCATACCGGTTGCATCCCGTTCTATAAACATTTCCAGACGGCAGTGAAGTCGTGCTCACAAGGCGGCGTACGTGGCGGTGCAGCCACCCTGTTCTACCCAATGTGGCATCTGGAAGTGGAAAGCCTGCTGGTGCTGAAAAACAACCGTGGCGTTGAAGGCAACCGCGTACGTCACATGGACTACGGCGTACAGATCAACAAGCTGATGTATACCCGTCTGTTGAAAGGTGAAGAGATCACCCTGTTCAGCCCGTCTGACGTGCCAGGTCTGTACGATGCGTTCTTCGCCGATCAGGACGAGTTTGAGCGTCTGTACACCAAATACGAGAAAGACGACAGCATCCGCAAACAGCGCGTGAAAGCAGTTGAACTGTTCTCACTGATGATGCAGGAACGTGCTTCTACTGGCCGTATCTACATCCAAAACGTCGATCACTGCAACACCCACAGCCCGTTTGATCCGGCTATCGCGCCCGTCCGCCAGTCTAACCTGTGCCTGGAAATCGCGCTGCCGACCAAACCGCTGAACGATGTGAATGACGAAAGCGGTGAAATCGCGTTGTGTACGCTGTCTGCCTTTAACCTCGGTGCGATTGACAGCCTCGACGATCTGGAAGAGCTGGCGACCCTCGCGGTACGTGCACTGGATGCACTGCTGGATTACCAGGATTACCCCATCCCGGCGGCAAAACGCGGCGCAATGGGTCGTCGTACTCTGGGTATTGGCGTGATTAACTACGCTTATTATCTGGCGAAAAACGGCGTGCGTTATTCTGATGGCAGCGCCAACAACCTGACGCATAAAACCTTTGAAGCGATCCAGTACTACCTGCTGAAAGCTTCGAACGAGCTGGCGAAAGAGCAAGGTGCCTGTACGTGGTTCAAAGAGACCACCTACTCACAGGGCATTCTGCCGATCGACACCTATAAAAAGGATCTCGACGCCGTTTGCAGCGAGCCGTTGCACCTGGATTGGGAAGGTCTGCGTGAGTCGATCGTTGCGCACGGTCTGCGTAACTCCACGCTCTCTGCCCTGATGCCGTCTGAAACCTCCTCACAGATTTCAAACGCCACCAACGGTATTGAGCCACCGCGCGGTCACATCAGCATCAAAGCATCCAAAGACGGTATTCTGCGTCAGGTGGTGCCAGAGTATGAGCGTCTGAAAGATCAGTACGAACTGCTGTGGGAAATGCCCTCTAACGACGGTTACTTACAGTTGGTTGGTGTGATGCAGAAATTTATCGATCAGGCGATTTCGTCGAACACCAACTATGATCCAAGCCGTTTTGCCAATGGCAAAGTGCCGATGAAACAGCTGCTGAAAGATCTGCTGACCGCGTATAAATTTGGCGTGAAAACCCTGTACTACCAAAACACCCGTGACGGTGCGGAAGATGCGCAGGACGACCTGGCTCCTTCCATTCAGGATGACGGCTGCGAAAGCGGCGCTTGTAAGATTTAATTAGTCAGACGCCCTATCTTGTCAGGGCCGGCAATGGTCGGCCCTCATCACTTTTGGACTTAGCCATGGCTTACACCACATTTTCGCAGAACAAAAACGACCAGCTGTTAGAACCGATGTTCTTCGGCCAGTCAGTGAACGTTGCCCGTTTCGACCAGCAGAAATATGACATTTTTGAAAAGCTGATCGAAAAACAGCTCTCCTTCTTCTGGCGTCCGGAAGAAGTGGACGTCTCACGCGATCGTATCGATTATCAGGCGCTGCCAGATCACGAAAAACACATCTTTATCAGCAACCTGAAATACCAGACGCTGCTGGATTCTATTCAGGGTCGCAGCCCTAACGTGGCCCTGCTGCCGTTGATTTCGATTCCAGAACTTGAAACCTGGATTGAAACCTGGGCGTTCTCTGAAACCATCCACTCGCGCTCTTATACCCATATCATCCGTAACATCGTGAATGATCCTTCACTGGTGTTTGACGACATCGTCACTAACGAGCAGATTCTGGCGCGTGCACAGGACATCTCGAAGTATTACGACGATCTGATCGAGATGACCAGCTACTGGCATCTGCTGGGAGAAGGCACGCACGAAGTGGCGGGTAAAACCGTGACCGTGAATCTGCGTGCGCTGAAAAAGCAGCTGTATATCTGCCTGATGAGCGTTAACGCACTGGAAGCGATTCGCTTCTACGTCAGCTTCGCCTGTTCATTCGCCTTCGCCGAGCGCGAGCTGATGGAAGGTAACGCCAAAATCATCAAACTGATTGCGCGCGATGAAGCTCTGCACCTGACCGGCACTCAGCACATGCTGAACCTGCTGCGCACCGGTGAAGATGATCCTGAAATGAAAGAGATCGCCGCCGAGTGCCGTGATGAGTGTTTCGACCTGTTCAAGAAAGCCGCCGAGCAAGAGAAAGAGTGGGCAGATTATCTGTTCAGCGGTGGCTCGATGATCGGTCTGAATAAAGACATTCTGTGCCAGTACATTGAGTACATCACCAACATCCGCATGCAAGCGGTTGGCCTCGATCTGCCGTTCCAGACGCGTTCTAACCCGATTCCATGGATCAACTCCTGGTTGGTATCAGATAACGTGCAGGTGGCACCGCAGGAAGTGGAAGTCAGTTCTTACCTGGTGGGTCAGATTGATGCCGAAGTCGGCGAAGACGACTTCAACGACTTCCAGCTGTAAGCATGAGTCGTTCTGTTGTTATTCTGCGCAGTTCCGGCTCCCGGCTGGAGTGCGCAGAAGATCATCCCAATCTGCTGACGGCACTGGAAGCGCACAATGTCTGCGTAGAGTTTCAGTGCCGTGAAGGCTACTGCGGTTCATGTCGCATGCGTCTATTGAAAGGCGAAGTGGCTTACGCAGAAACCCCGTTGGCGTTTATCCAGAAGGGCGAGATTTTGCCCTGCTGCTGCCGCGCCAAAGGGGAGATTGAGATCGAGATTTAAACACCGGGTCGCCATCAATGGCGATCCGGTGAAATTCATGGCAAAGCCTGCCCACGCAGTTACTGTTTCACGGCTTCCAGCACATCAATCCAGCCATGCCCGGTACTGACTTCACTGCCGTGCAGCCAGCGACGTAGCATGTTCATCGCCATCATCGCCACAACTTTCTGCCGGGTTTCAACATTGTGACGCCCATGGGTGAACTTCACGCGCTGGCCCCAGCTGGCTTCCGGCGTATGCAGCGCAATCGCCACTTCGCCCTCTTCCAGATTGCCCACCGACAGCGCCAACACCGTGCCGTGATGTGCGGCCAGATTGCGCGTGCGCTCGACCTGGGATTCCAGCGGTTCATCATGAGGAGGCAGAATCTCTGCTGCGCTGAGCGGCACGTCCGCTGACGCCAGCTGCCAGTTGAGTAATCCCGCCGTATATTGCTCGCTTAGCGCCAACCGGAAACCACGCTGTTGCAACTCACGCGCTAACATAGCAGGCAAACCTTCAGTGCCTTCGAAGATAGTGCATTCCGCCAGCAGCAGCTTAACCTGCTGCCACGCCTGCTCCATCGCCACACGCTGGCTGGCCGGTCCGGTGAGTTTGATTTCAATGATTGGCATTGATGAGCGATAGCCCATTACCACACCTTCCGGCAACGGTAACGGCTCCAGTTCGGCAGCAATGTCACTCTCGCCGCGACCAAAGGTGGTCAGACGCAAACACAGCGGCGGCTCAGGTAAATCAAAACGCGCTTTCAAACGCGGAATGATCTCCTGCTCGACCATCACTTTGAATTCGGACGGCACCCCCGGCGTGAAGAATATCCAGCAGCGATTGAGCTGAAGTGCAAAGCCACACGCGGTCCCCACCGGATTATCAATCAGCTCGGCATTCGCCGGAATTTCCGCCTGCTTGCGGTTGCTCGGCGCCATGATGCGTCCACGGCTGGCAAACCAGGCTTCCATCTTCTCCAGCCATTCCTGCTGGATCACCAATTCGGTGCCACACGCGGTGGCAGCGGCCAGCGCACTGAGATCGTCGCTGGTTGGGCCAAGGCCACCGTTCACAATCAGCACATCGGCAATCTGGCTGCGACTCTGCAGCGCCTCCACCAGCGAGGACATCGCATCGCCAACGGTACTGCGGCTGGTCATTGGCAAACCGTGCTGGAACAGCACATCCGCCAGCCATGCGGCATTAGTATCGACAATCTGCCCATGCAACACTTCATCGCCCGTTGAGAGCATTTCAACACGTATCACGTTACTTTCTCCTTATCCCTGTCGCTTTACTGTAGAAAGCGCGCACGCGAAACACAATCGCCGTTGATGCGAAACAAGGATTCGAGACAAATGAGAGGGATAACGCGGTAAAAAAGAGGAATCGGGCGTAACCGGCGTTACGCCCCGACAATTTAGCGGCGGGCCAACAGTAAACCGACAAACAGGCCAGCGGCGGCGCCAATGCCGATCCCCTGCCACGGTTTTTCATGCACATAATCGTCGGCACGATAGGCCGCTTTTTTGGCACGGTAATAATAGCTGTCAGAAGCCTGGCTAACGCGATTCTTCACGTCTTCCAGCGCTTGTTCCGCTTTAAGTTTCAATTCGATGTACTTTTGATCGGCCGGATCACCCGACGATTTCAGTACTTCTTCCAAAGTTTCTGTCAGTAGCGCCAGGTCGTCATCAAGGCGAGTTTCAAATTGATCTGAAGATGACACGTTATACTTCCTCCATGCTCGTCACTTATCGTCGTTTAACTATAGTCATAAATTCGGTATTTGCTGCGCGCAAGGGATTCGGATTGCGCTGGTTTTTGCTCGACTCAATGCAAAGTTGCGTAATCCGCGCTGTTGCCGCGTGAATTCTGCTTCGCTTATTTGATTAATCTGATAAATTTTTGTCAGACTGAATTTTTTAATTCCGCGACTGTCGTATCCCCTTGTAGCCAGACGCAATGCGTCTTACGACAGTCACAACACACCAGAGCAGCTAAGGATTAGATTTCCGGCATGAATCGTAGAAAATTTATGAAAGCGTCCATGGCCCTCTCTGCCGCAAGCGGCATGACCGGGCTCTCCTCGCTGTTTGCGCAGTCCGCCTGGGCCGATGATGGCATCGCCGACGGCACCGCAGTGCGCTTCGATTTCGACTCACTGAAAAAGAAAGCTTCCGCGCTGGCGAAACAGCCCTGGGGCGGCGCACCCGGCCCGCTTCCTGACACCCTGGCCAATCTGACACCGCAGGCTTACAACGAAATTCAGTACGATGCCAACCATTCGCTGTGGAACAACATTCCCGATCGCGAATTAGATGTGCAGTTCTTCCACGTGGGGATGGGCTTTAAACGCCGTATCCGCATGTTCTCCGTGGATGCCGATAGTCGCGAAGCGCGCGAAATCCACTTCCGCCCTGAACTGTTTAACTATCATAACGCTAACGTCGATACCCAGCAGCTGGTCGGCAAAACCGATTTGGGCTTCGCCGGTTTCCGCGCGTTTAAAAAACCAGAACTGGCGCGTCGCGATATCGTCTCGTTCCTCGGCGCGAGCTACTTCCGTGCGGTTGATGAAACCTTCCAGTACGGCTTGTCAGCGCGCGGCGTGGCGGTAAATACCTTCAGCAACGGCCACGAGGAGTTCCCTGACTTTACCGCCTTCTGGTTTGAAACACCGAAAGCCGACGATACCACCTTTGTGGTTTATGCGCTGCTGGACGGCGCCAGCGTCACTGGTGCGTACAAGTTCACTATCCACTGCGAAGAGAAACGCGTGGTGATGGAGGTGGAAAACCACCTGTTTGCTCGTAACGACATTCGTCAGCTCGGCATCTCGCCGATGACCAGTATGTTTAGCTGCGGCACCAACGAGCGTCGCATGTGTAATACCTATCATCCACAAATCCATGACTCCGATCGTCTGGCAATGTGGACCGGTAAAGGCGAGTGGATTGCGCGCCCGCTGAACAACCCGCAGCGCTTGCAGTTCAATGCCTATGAAGATGAAAACCCACGTGGTTTCGGCCTGTTGCAGCTCAATCACGACTTCAAAGATTATCAGGATGTCATTGGCTGGTATGACAAACGTCCTAGCCTGTGGGTCGAACCAATTGGCAAATGGGGTAAAGGCGCCATCAATCTGATGGAGATCCCGACCACTGGTGAAACATTGGATAACGTGGTGTGCTTCTGGCAGCCAACCGAGCCGGTCAAAGCAGGCAGCGAATTCAACTTCCAGTACAAACTCTACTGGAGCCAGCTGCCACCTGTGCGCAGCGGTCTGGCGCGCGTGGATGCGACACGTACCGGTATTGGTGGCTTCCCAGAAGGTTGGGCGCCGGGCGAACACTTCCCTGATCAGTGGTGCCGTCGCTTTGCGATTGATTTCGTCGGTGGCGATCTGAAAGCCGCAGCGCCGAAAGGTATTGAGCCGGTGATCACCGTCAATGCCGGTACCATCAAGCAGGTTGAGATCCTGTATGTTGAACCCCTCAACGGCTACCGCATCTTGTTTGACTGGTACCCGAACAGTGACTCCACTAAGCCGGTGGATATGCGCCTGTTCCTGCGCACCAAAGATGAGACCTTAAGTGAAACCTGGCTGTATCAGTATTTCCCACCGCCGCCGGATCAGCGTAAATACACCGATGACCGACAGATGACGCCGGGCTGATATCCCCTAAAAGTTCGAATTTCAGGAAGGCGGTAAACAAGAGAGCCCGATGAGCTGACTCAAGTTAGTGATTCGGGTGAGCCAGGCAGCCAACTCACCGGAAATTTGAAGTATGACGGGTATAAATGGCGAGGAGTATTCCTCGCCATTACGCTTTCTGCATACCGATGTGTGGAATGTTATCTTCCATGTAAACGTCCCCCACCGCTTTGAAGCCAAGACGACCGTAAAACCCTTCCAGATGGGCCTGCGCCGATAAATAAATAGTGCGTAGCGGCCAATGGGTATCGCAACTCTCCAGCGCTTTCTCCATCAGTCGATAGCCCAACTTCAGGCCACGCGCTTCTTCGGACACGATCACGCGACCAATCATCACCGGGGCGCTGTCCAGTGAGGGCGTAAGCACACGAGCGTAGGCCAATAATTTGCCGTCAAGGAAGCCCATGATGTGGCGATTCTCTGCTCGCAAATCCTGACCATCTACGTCTTGATAGGGGCAGTTCTGCTCCACAATGAATACGTGATTGCGCAGTGCCAGCACGGTATATAACTGCTGTGCACTCAGTTCACTGTGGTGGCAATCAAGCCATTGCATTTCCATGATGCTTCCTTGTCTGAGCGAAAAAAGTGATCTCCTGAGAGTATCACAGCGCGCGGGATTGAGCAGCCATACAGGGTTGCCGCATTGCCTTGCCGTGATCGTATTCTCAGATTACAGGCAAAAAAAATCAGGCCCTGAGGCCTGATTCATGGGGTCAAAGCGCATTTACATCAGCGGCTGAGCCATCTGCACCAGCGAAATCAGTGGCTGAGGATAGACACCCAGCAGCAGCACCAGAATCGCAGAAATCAGCACCACCACACCACCAGCGGTGAAGGCCCAGTTGGCTGGCGTGTCACGATCGCGCGTGTGCATTTCTGGTGGGCTGAGGTACAGGCTCACCGTCACACGCAGATAGTAGTAAAGACCGATCGCACTGCCGGCAACGACTGCCGCGGTTAACCACCACAGATGCGCGTTCACACCGGAAGCAATGACATAGAACTTACCAATGAAGCCCAGCGTCATCGGGATACCGGCCAGAGACAGCATCATAACGGTCATGACCGCTGACAGAATTGGACGATGCCAGAACAGACCACGGTAAGAGTAAAGCGTATCCGCATCCGGGCCACGGTACGGGCTGGACATCAGGCTGACCACACCGAACGCGCCGAGGCTGCTGAACAGGTAACCCGCCAGGTACACACCCGCCGTTTCCAGCGACAGCTGATGGGTTTTCACCGCAATCAGTGACACCAGCAAATAGCCAAGATGCGCGATCGATGAGTAACCGAGCAGACGTTTGATATTGCTCTGCGAAATCGCCATCAGGTTACCGAACAGAATCGACACAAAGGCGATAACACCGAGCACGGTGCGCACGGCTTCGCTGTCGGTTACTGGCGCGTACAGGAACAAGCGCATCACCACACCAAAGATGGCGATTTTGCTGGCGGTGGCCAGGAAGGTTGAAACCGGCGCAGGCGCACCCTGATAAACGTCTGGTGTCCACAGGTGGAACGGAACCAGTGACAGCTTAAAGCCGAGGCCGATAATCATCATGCCCAAACCGACCAGCAGCAGCGGCTGTTGGATCATGCTGTCATTCAGGCTTTTACCCAGTTGCACAAAGCTCAGGCTGCCAGAATCGGCATAAATCAACGCGATACCAAAGATCAGGAACGAGGACGCTGCAGCGGACAGGATCATGTACTTCAGTGCCGCTTCCAGCGAACGTTTCTGACGGAATGCGTAACCGATAAGACCAAACAGCGGCAGTGACAGCAGTTCAATACCGATGAACAGCGCCGCCAGATGGTTGGCACTCGCCAGCACGATGCCACCGAGCGCCGCAATCAGCACCAGCAGATAGAACTCATCTTTGTTGTCCGGGAAACCGGCCAGCCACGGATAAGCAAAGGTGCAGGTTGCGAGGCTGGCCAGCAGCACCAGCGCGGTGTAGAACATTGAGTAACCGTCAACGCGCAGCAGCGGCGTGACATCCATGGCACCGACATGACCGACAAACCACAGTGAAAACAGCGCTACGTTCAGGCCAATGACCGTCAGCGTGGCATTAACAAAGTGGTTGCGTCGCCACGCAATGGACAGCATCACCACCACCACCGTCAATCCGACGATCAACAGCGGCAGTAACGCAATCAGATGTTGAGGAGTTATTGTCATGGCGAATTACGGCCTTGTAGTTGAAATTGAAGCGGTAAACCACTGCTGAATATTGCTCATCGCAGCGTGAGAGGTATCAAGGATCGGCTGTGGATAAACACCCAGCAGAACCAGCAGCACCACCAGCACGCCGATCGTCATGAATTCACGCGGTGACATGCCCGGCAGCGGAGCTTTCGATTTCGCTTCGCCGTAGTAAGCGCGCTGCATCATCACCAGCGAATACACCGAGGCAAACACCAGACCAAAGGTGGCAATCACGATAATCACCGGCACCACCTGGAAACTGCCGGTCAGAATCATAAATTCGCCGACAAAGTTACCGGTGCCTGGCATACCGAGGTTGGCCACCGCGAAGAACAGCGACAGGCCTGGAATCCATTTAATGCGTGACCACAAACCACCCATCTGACGCAGGTCACGGGTATGCAGACGCTCATAAAGCTGCCCACACAAGATGAACAGTGCTGCGGCGGACAGGCCGTGAGCAATCATCTGAATCACCGCGCCCTGGAACGCCAGCTGGCTGCCAGTGTAGATAGCAATCAGCACGAAGCCCATGTGCGAAACGGAGGTGTAAGCAATCAGACGTTTGATATCCGTCTGCGAGAACGCCATCCAGGCACCGTAGAAGATACCCAGTACACCGAGCCACATAGCAATCGGCGCAAACTCTGCGGAAGCATTCGGGAACAGTGGCAGGCTGAAACGCAGCAGACCATACGCCGCCGTTTTCAGCAAGATTCCTGCGAGGTCAACCGAACCGGCTGTCGGTGCCTGACTGTGCGCATCCGGCAACCAGCCGTGCAGGGGCACCACTGGCATTTTCACTGCGAAAGCGATAAAGAAGCCGAGCATCAGCAGATATTCAACGGTGTGCGACATTGGCGTTTTCAGCAGTTCTTCGTAGCTGAAGGTCCAGACGCCCGTGGCGTTGTAGTGCACAAATACCAGCGCCAGAATCGCAATCAACATCACCAGCCCCGAAGCCTGGGTATAGATGAAGAATTTGGTTGCGGCACTGATACGCGTTTTACCGTCAGAGGCTTTGTGACCCCAGAGCGCGATGAGGAAGTACATCGGCACCAGCATCATTTCCCAGAAGAAGAAGAACAGGAACATGTCGATGGAGAGGAACACGCCAATCACACCACCGAGGATCCACATCAGGTTGAGGTGGAAAAAGCCCTGATACTTCTCGATTTCATTCCAGGAACAGAGCACCGCCATCAACCCGAGCAGACCGGTCAGCACCACCATCAGCAGTGACAAACCGTCGATAGCCAGATGGAAGTTAATGCCGAAGCGCGGAATCCATGGCACCGAGAAAGTCGACTGCCACTGCGGCATTCCTGCAGCCTGGGTGAGTGAATAGCCTCCCTGCAGCCACAACTGCAGACCGAGTGCCAGCGTCAGTCCCATGGTGATCATGGCGATCCAGCGCGGCACTTTTGCGCCGAGGCGCTCTGCTAACCAGCAAAGCAGACCCCCAACAAAAGGTATGATTATTAGCCAAGGTAATAGCACGGCATACTTCCCTTTTTTCAACCTGATTTCGAGCTATCTTGCTTGCCACGTTCATCACCGTCAGCGCTCGCCACCCTCACGAACAAAATACGCTTGGGTTGCTACACACTGACGGCAACGAAACGGGCTACATCAATAACGCTTCGTCATTCAGGCAATTTTTCACATTCGCTTCTGGGATGAGAGAATCCTTGATCCTCTCGCCCCCGCTCATCAATCTTTAAATCACCAGCATCAGCGCCAGTACCACCACGGCACCGACACTCATGGAAGCCACATACCAGCGCACGTAACCGTTCTCGCTCACCACCAGGCCTTTATTACCAATGCGCGACAGCAGCGCAGGCAGGTTCATCAGTGAGTTCAGCGGATCGCGCTTCAGCAGCCAGGCAATGCCCAGATAAGGTTTCACAAACACCTTGTCATACAGCCAGTCGAAGCCCCATGCCGCAAACCACCAGGTGCCGAAGAAACGACCCGGCGCGCTGTTGGCGACACTGGTGACCAGCTGGCGTTTGCCGAGCCATAGGGCAGCAGCAATCAGGATGCCGACAATCGCGACCACGCCTGAGGTGATTTCCAGCGCCACTTTGCCGCCTTCACCGAATTCATTCTGCGGCAGTACACCCGCCAGCGGTGGCGTAATCATGGCGCCAACGAAGGTGGAGAGCACTAACAGCACAATCAGTGGCAGATGGTGAGTAATGCCTTTGCCCGCATGCGCATGAATTTTCTCTTCGCCGTGGAACACGATAAAGATCATGCGGAAGGTGTAGATTGAGGTCAGGAATGCACCGACCAGACCCGCCACCATCAGATTGATGTGACCATTCGCCAGCGCACCAAACAGGATTTCATCTTTACTGTAGAAACCTGCGGTAATCAGCGGCAGCGCCGCCAGCGCAGCGCCGCCGACCAGGAAGCAGGTGTACACCAGTGGGATGCTCTTACGCAGGCCGCCCATTTTGAAGATGTTCTGCTCGTGGTGGCAGGCCAGAATGACCGAACCGGAAGAAAGGAATAGCAGTGCTTTGAAGAAGGCGTGCGTCATCAAGTGGAAAATGGCCGCGTCCCATGCCTGCACGCCCAGCGCGAGGAACATGTAGCCGATTTGACTCATGGTAGAGTAAGCCAGCACGCGTTTGATGTCGGTTTGCACCAGCGCGGCAAAGCCTGCCAGCACCAACGTAATCGCCCCCACAATACCCACCAGATGCAGCACTTCCGGCGTCAGCAGGAACAAGCCATGGGTACGCGCAATCAGGTAAACACCCGCGGTTACCATGGTGGCGGCGTGGATCAGAGCTGATACCGGCGTAGGACCCGCCATCGCATCAGCCAGCCACGTTTGCAGTGGCAACTGTGCAGATTTACCGACCGCACCGCCCAACAGCATCAGGGTTGCCCACTGCAGCATGTGGTTGTCAGCGGCGAAATGCGCCGGCGCCAGTTCCACCAGCTCGCGGAAGTTCAGCGTACCCAGTTCGTTGTAGAGAATGAACAGTGCGAATGCCAGGAACACGTCACCGACACGGGTGATGATAAAGGCTTTCATCGCCGCTTTGCCATTCTCTGGGTTGCTGTAGTAGAAGCCAATCAGCAGATAAGAGCAAAGGCCCACGCCTTCCCAACCGAGATACATCAGCATCAGGTTGTCGGCCAGCACCAACACCACCATGCTCGCGATGAACAGGTTGGTGTAAGCGAAGAAGCGTGAATAGCCCTCTTCACCGCGCATGTACCAGGAAGCAAACATGTGGATGAAGAAGCCGACACCCGTGACCACTGACAGCATGGTCAGTGACAAGCCGTCCAGTACCAGGTTGACTTTGATATCAAAGTGGCCGACCTGAATCCATGTCCACAACGCCTGAGTAAAAGGCTGTTGACCGTTACTGAAGAAATCCATACCAACGAAAACGGTGGTCAACGCCGCCAGACCGACCGATCCCATTCCCACCGCTGCCGACAGATTCTCCGACCAGCGACCACGGGAAAACGCCAATAGCAGGAAGCCAATCAGCGGAAATAATACGGTTAAATAGAGAAGATTCATCCGCGCATCTCGCTCACTGTGTCAATGTTCAGCGTCTGACGACGACGATAGAGCTGGAGCAGCAGGGCCAGGCCGATGCTGGCTTCCGCCGCCGCGAGGCTGATCGCCAGAATGTACATCACCTGGCCGTCAGCTTGTCCCCAGTAGCTCCCTGCTACCACCAGCGCCAGTGCCGCGGCGTTGATCATGATCTCCAGACCAATCAGCATAAATAGCAAATTGCGGCGCAGTACCAGCGAGGTCAGGCCGAGGACAAACAGCACAGCAGCCAACATCAGGCCGTGTTGTAACGGGATCATGCGTGATCCTCCTTATTCGCATGTGCATCAGCATGGCGATTGCTCAGCACTTCGCCCTGACGCTCTTCACGTCCGATATGGAAGGCCACCACCAGACCGGCCAGCAGCAGCATTGACGCCAGCTCAACCGCCAGTACGTAAGGACCAAACAGACTGATACCCACCGCTTTGGCATCGATGACGGTGCCATCAATGCCCTGATCGTGCGCGGTACTAATGGCGTAAATCATCACCACCAGCAGCAACAGGGAGACGATGCCAGGCCCAATCCACAGCGAAGGCTTCAGCCACTCGCGCTCCTGGTCCTGCTGGGTTTTGCCCAGGTTCAGCATCATCACCACGAACACGAAAAGCACCATAATGGCACCGGCGTAAACGATGATCTCCAGCGCACCGGCAAAGTAAGCGCCCATTGAGAAGAACACGCCCGCAATCGAAAGCAGCGAAACAATCAGGTACAGCAGCGCATGTACCGGATTGGTGTGAGTGATAACGCGCAATGTCGTTAGCACCGCCACCAGTCCGCAAAGATAAAACGCAAATTCCATACCTGGCTCCTTAAGGTAACAAGCTTTTGACGTCGATTGGCTTGGCTTCGTTTTCCGCTTCGCCCTTCTCTTTCCCGTCGATCGCCATACCCGCCATGCGATAGAAGTTGTATTCCGGATATTTACCCGGACCGGAAATCAGCAGGTCCTGCTTCTCGTACACCAGATCCTGACGCTTGAACTCACCCAACTCAAAATCGGGGGTCAGCTGAATCGCCGTGGTCGGGCAGGCTTCTTCGCACAGACCGCAGAAGATGCAGCGCGAGAAGTTGATGCGGAAGAACTCCGGATACCAGCGACCATCAACCGTTTCCGCTTTCTGCAGTGAGATACAACCCACTGGACAGGCTACCGCACACAGGTTACAGGCAACACAGCGCTCTTCGCCGTCCGGATCGCGCGTCAGCACGATACGGCCACGGTAGCGCGGCGGCAGGTAAACCGGTTCTTCTGGATACATCTGGGTTTCGCGCTTGGCGAAGGCATGCATGCCTATCATCCAGATACTGCGCACTGTCGTGCCGAAGCCAACGACAATATCTTTTAAAGTCATCTCAAAACCCCTTACTGCGCGCTGTACAGAATCACTGCGGCGGTCGCCAGCAGGTTCAATAACGTCAACGGCAGACACACTTTCCAGCCGAACGACAGCACCTGGTCATAACGTGGACGCGGCAGCGCAGCACGAATCAGGATAAACATCACCATAAAGAACGCCGTTTTCAGGGCGAACCAGATGAATGGCGGCAGGAATGGACCATGCCAGCCACCGAAGAACAGCGTGACAATCAGCGCTGAAACCGTGGTGATCGCCACATATTCACCGACGAAGAACAGACCGAACTTCATACCGGCATATTCGATGTGGTAACCATCGGCCAGTTCCTGTTCCGCTTCTGGCTGGTCAAACGGATGACGGTGACAAACCGCGACGCCCGCGATACAGAAGGTCACGAAGCCGAAGAACTGCGGAATGATGTTCCACAAGTGCGTCTGGCTCTCGACGATGGCGTTCATGTTGAATGAACCGGCTTGCGCCACCACACCCATCAGCGACAGGCCAAGGAACACTTCGTAGCTCAGCGTCTGCGCGGAAGCACGCATTGCACCCAGCAGTGAGTATTTGTTGTTACTCGACCAACCGGCGAACAGCACGGCGTAAACCGCCAGACCGGCCATCATCAGGAAGAACAGCAGACCGATATTCAGGTCTGTCACCATCCAGGTCGGTGAAACCGGCACGATGGCAAACGCCAGCAGCAGCGATACAAAGGCAATAACCGGTGCCAGAGTAAAGATGAAGCGGTCGGTAAACGGCGGAACCCAGTCCTCTTTGAAGAACATTTTGATCATGTCCGCCGCCAGCTGCAGTGAGCCGCCCCAGCCAACACGGTTCGGTCCATAACGGTTCTGCCATAAGCCGAGCAGACGACGCTCGGCGAAACTCATAAAGGCACCACAACCCACCACCACCAGCAGAATCACAATGGTTTTCAGGATCTGGATGAGGATGTCGATAGCGTCCGGTGTCAGCCAGCTCATTGTGCAGCCCCCTGCAGTTTGTCAACTTGCGCACCTGAGAGGAACGGCGGCACACCTGGCATACCCAGCGGCAGACCCACCTGCCCTGCTTGCAGGGAAGTGGAGAAGCGTACTGGCAGACGCAGCGTTTCACCGGCACAAACCAGTTCAACCGCAGAGCCGTTATTGACGCCCAGTTTCTCCGCATCAGCCGGGTTAATCACCAGCGTAGCTGGCGACATACGCTTCTGGAAGGTCGGTGAACGCTGAGTCATCTCTTCACTACCAAACAGCTGATAGTAAGGTGCAACGCGATATTGGCTGCCTTCAACAAAGCTTTCTGGCACGGCGGTGAACCACGGCAGTGATCCTTCGCTCGCTTCAAACAGACGCACACCCGGATCGCCATGACGCAGTTTGCCACCGACTTCAGCCTGGAACTTGTTCCATGCTTGCGGGGAGTTCCAGCCTGGAGCCCAGGCGAATGGAATCTGCGAACGTGGTGCGCCTGGTTGGTTGTTACCTTCCATTGAGAAGGCAAACATGGTGTCTTTGTCTTGCGGCTGACGCGGTTCGTGCACGCTAATATTGGCACGCATCGCGGTACGGCCACTGTTACGGTGCGGTGAACGCGCCAGTTTCTGACCGCGAATACGGAAGCTTGCATCCGGCGCCGCGTCTTTAATACCTTTCAACTGGGGCAATGCTGCAACGGTGGCATCGATCACGTGATCAAGCAGCGTCCAGTCAATCTGACGGCTTTCAACAGTGCTGTGCAGCGAGTGCAGCCAGCGCCAGCTCTCCAGCATCACAATGCTGTTATCGTAGTAAGCCGGATCGTAAACCTGGAAGAAACGCTGTGCGCGGCCTTCCTGGTTGATCGAGGTGCCATCGCTCTCGGCGAAGCTCGCCGTCGAGAGCACCAGACCGGCTTTTTCCAGCGTGGCGGTGCGTTGGTGATCAACCACGATCACGTGTGCGGTGTTGTGCAGTGCCGCATCAACGGTGGCCTTTGGTGCGTGACGATAGAGATCGTTTTCCAGCACCACCAGCGCTTCTGCTTCACCTTTATCCAGCTGCTCCAGCGCGCTATCCAGCGATTGACCACCCATCAGGCCGAGACCAAAGCTGTTAGCTGCACCGGCAAGGAAAGTGATACCGACATCGGCGCCGCGACCTTTCAGTGCTTTTGCCACGTTGGCGGCCGCTTCAATCATCGCGGTGCTGCCAGAGTGAGTACCAGAAATAATCAGTGGTTTTTTGGCACCAGCTAACGCCTGTACCACCACATCCAGCTTGCCATTCAGCTTGCTGTCAAAGCCACTGACGGCTGGAGCGGCTTCATCGAGCGCATTGGCAATAGCGAAGCCGAGACGAGCCTGATCTTCCACCGGTGCGCGATAGCTCCACGCCGCGATATCATCAAGACGAGTTTCATCAACGTTGGTGACAAACAGCGGATGTTTGGCGTGCTGACCAATGTTCAGGATCGCCGCGATCTGCCAGTCAGCCACTTTCTGGGCTGCTGCCATTTCACGTGCTTTACCTTTCACCGCCTGACGCACAGAAAGTGCGACACGCGCACCGACCTGAGTCAGATCTTCACCCAGCACCAGCACCGCATCGTAGCTTTCGATTTCGCGCAGTGATGGCGTGTAAATACCGCCTTCCTGCAATACTTTCAGCATCAACTCAACGCGTGCCTGCTCAGCGGCAGGCATACCGGTGGAGAAGTTTTCCGCACCGACAAGTTCACGCAGCGCAAAGTTGCTTTCAATGCTGGCACGCGGTGATCCAATCCCAATCACACGCTTCGCCTGACGCAGTACGTCAGCCGCGGCATTCACCGCTTGTTCGGCATTCAGACTGACCCAATCGTTGCCGCGCTTCTGTACTGGATGACGTGGACGATCTTTGCGGTTCACATAGCCATAACCGAAACGACCACGGTCACACAGGAAGTAGTGGTTTACGGTACCGTTGTAACGGTTTTCGATACGACGCAGTTCACCATAACGCTCGCCTGGGCTGGTGTTACAACCCACGCTGCACTGCTGGCAGATGCTCGGTGCGAACTGCATATCCCATTTACGGTTGTAGCGTTCAGAGTGCGTTTTATCGGTGAATACGCCGGTCGGGCAGATCTCGACCAGGTTACCGGAGAACTCGCTCTCCAGCGTGCCATCTTCCGGGCGACCGAAGTAAACGTTATCGTGGGCACCGTAAACGCCGAGATCTTTGCCGTCTGCGTAATCTTTGTAGTAACGCACGCAGCGATAGCAGGCGATACAGCGGTTCATTTCATGGGAGATGAACGGGCCGAGATCCTGATTCTGGTGCGTACGTTTGGTGAAGCGGTAACGACGGAAGCTGTGGCCCGTCATGACCGTCATATCTTGCAGATGGCAATTACCGCCCTCTTCGCACACTGGACAGTCGTGCGGATGGTTGGTCATCAGCCATTCCACCACGCTTTCACGAAACTCTTTCGCTTCGCCATCGTCGATGGAAATAAAGGTGCCGTCCGACGCCGGTGTCATGCATGACATAACAAGACGACCACGGGTATCTTCGGCATTCTGGAATTGCTTCACCGCACACTGGCGGCAGGCTCCCACGCTTCCCAGCGCCGGATGCCAGCAAAAATAAGGAATATCAAGGCCCAGAGAGAGACACGCCTGCAACAGGTTGTCCGCTCCGTTCACATCATATTCTTTACCGTCTACATGGATTGTAGCCATAGTGAACATGCTTCCGTAAGGCTCGCCCTAAGACGAGCGTTAAACATCTAATTCTGTCCCCCGCGCCGTGTCGGCGCAGGGTGAATTCCGTGTACGGCGGCTGATTACCAGCGCGCTTTCAGCAGGTTGGGCTGAATACCACCGATCGATCGGGTATTGCCAAACACCTGCGGCGCAATGCCGGCTTCAAACTCTTCACGGAAATATTTAATCGCGCTCTGCAATGGCTCAACGGCACCCGGTGCGTGGGCACAGAAGGTTTTCCCTGGGCCAAGTTGGCGACAGAGTTGCAGCAGGGTTTCGATGTCACCCGGCTGGCCTTTTTTCTGCTCCAGCGCACGCAGGATCTTCACGCTCCATGGCAAACCATCACGGCACGGCGTACACCAGCCACAGGACTCGCGCGCAAAGAATTCTTCCAGATTACGCACCAGCGAAACCATGCCGATTTCATGATCGACCGCCATCGCCAATGCCGTGCCTAAACGGCTGCCGGCTTTACCGATGCTGGCAAATTCCATTGGCAGATCAAGGTGTTGATCGGTCAGGAAATCCGTACCCGCACCGCCTGGCTGCCAGGCTTTAAATTTCAGGCCATCGCGCATGCCACCGGCATAATCTTCCAGAATCTCACGCGCGGTGGTGCCAAACGGCAGTTCCCACACGCCTGGATTTTTCACGCGGCCAGAGAAGCCCATCATTTTGGTACCGGTGTCTTCGCTGGTAGAGATGTTCTTGTACCAGTCAACGCCGTTGAGGAAGATGGCTGGGACGTTGGACAAGGTTTCCACGTTGTTGACGCAGGTTGGCTTGCCCCACACGCCCGCACTCGCCGGGAACGGTGGCTTAGAACGCGGGTTCGCACGACGACCTTCCAGTGAGTTGATCAGCGCGGTCTCTTCACCACAGATGTAACGTCCCGCGCCGGTGTGCACGATCAGTTCAAAATCGAAACCGGTACCGAGGATGTTTTTACCGAGGTATCCCGCTTCGGTGGCCTCGGCAATCGCACGGCGCAGATGCACGGCCGCTTCGATGTACTCGCCACGTAAGAAGATGTAGCCACGATAGGCTTTCAAAGCGAACGCACTGATCAGCATACCTTCCACCAACTGGTGCGGCATTTGCTCCATCAGCAGGCGGTCTTTATAGGTGCCCGGCTCCATTTCATCGGCGTTACACAGCAGGTAACGGATGTTCATGGATTCGTCTTTCGGCATCAGGCTCCACTTCAGGCCGGTGTTAAATCCTGCGCCACCGCGACCTTTTAGACCGGAGTCTTTCACTGCCGCAACGATTTCGTCCTGGCTCATGCCTTTCAGTGCTTTATCAGCGCCGACATAACCGTTTTTACTGCGATATTCATCGATCCACACCGGCTGCTTGTCGTCGCGCAGACGCCAGGTGAGTGGATGCGTTTCCGCAGTACGAATGATCTGTTTAATGGTCATTGATACTGCTCCAGCAGGTTGGCGATGCCTTCCGGCGTCAGATGAACATGGGTATCTTCATCCACCATCATGGTTGGGCCTTTGTCACAGTTGCCCAGGCAGCAGGTTGGCAGCAGGGTAAAGCGGCCATCGGCTGTGGTCTGGCCCGGCTTGATATTCAGATTCTGCTCAAGCGCAGCCTGAATGCCCTGGAAACCGGTGATGTGGCACACCACGCTGTCGCAATAACGAATGACGTGACGGCCAACCGGCGTGCGGTAGATCTGGCTGTAAAACGTCGCCACACCTTCTACGTCACTGGCTGGAATGCCCAACACTTCAGCAATGGCATTGATGGCGCCATCTGGCACCCATCCACGCTGCTTCTGCACGATCTTCAACGCTTCAATTGAGGCGGCGCGTGCATCCTCGTAATGGTGTTTTTCGTGCTCAATAGCGTGGTGCTCGGTCTCGCTCAGCACAAAGACCTCATCAGGGTCGATAGTGTGAATGGCAATTTTTTGATCGTGCATAATTAGCGGTCCACGTCTGACATAACAAAATCGATACTACCGAGGTATACGATCAAGTCGGATACCAGGCTGCCGCGGATCACCGATGGGATCTGCTGCAGGTGCGGGAAGCTTGGCGTACGCACACGGGTGCGGTAGCTCATGGTGCTGCCATCGCTGGTCAGGTAGTAGCTGTTGATCCCTTTAGTCGCTTCAATCATCTGGAAGGATTCGTTGGCCGGCATGACCGGGCCCCACGAAACTTGCAGGAAGTGCGTGATCAGGGTTTCGATGTGTTGCAGCGTGCGCTCTTTTGGTGGCGGCGTGGTCAGCGGGTGATCCGCTTTGAACGGGCCTTCCGGCATGTTTTTCAGGCACTGTTCCAGAATGCGCAGTGACTGCCACATCTCTTCCATTTTCAGTTGAACGCGGGTGTAGGCATCACTAATACCTGCGCCAACAGGGATCTCAAAATCGAAGTTTTCATAGCCTGAATACGGACGCCATTTACGCACGTCAAAGTCGAGACCGGTGGCACGTAAGCCAGCACCAGTGGTGCCCCACGCCAGCGCTTCGTCCATGTTATAGGCCGCAACGCCCTGCGAACGGCCCATCAACACGGTATTGCGCAGTGCGGCTTTGTCATACTCTTTCAGACGCTTCGGCATCCAGTCGAGGAACTCACGCAGCAGACGCTCCCACCCTTTCGGCAGATCGTGTGCCACACCGCCGATGCGGAACCAGGCTGGGTGCATACGGAAACCGGTAATCGCTTCAACCACGTCATAAATTTTCTGACGGTCGGTGAAAGCGAAGAACACCGGCGTCATGGCACCCACGTCCTGGATAAAGGTGGAGATGTACAGCAAGTGACTGTTGATACGGAACAGCTCTGACAGCATCACGCGGATCACGTTGACGCGATCCGGCACGGTGATGCCGGCTAATTTTTCCACCGCCAGCACGTAAGGCATCTCGTTCACGCAGCCGCCGAGATATTCGATACGGTCGGTGTACGGAATATAGCTGTGCCAGGATTGGCGCTCGCCCATCTTCTCAGCACCACGATGGTGGTAGCCGACATCCGGCACGCAGTCGACTATCTCTTCGCCATCCAACTGAAGGATGATACGGAAGGCACCGTGCGCGGACGGGTGGTTAGGACCCAGGTTGAGGAACATGAAGTCCTCATTGGTGGTGCTACGCTTCATGCCCCAGTCTTCAGGCTTGAAGGTCAGCGCCTCCATTTCCAGATCTTCTTTCTGTTTGGTCAGTTCGAACGGGTCGAACTCAGTGGCTCGCGCCGGGTAATCTTTACGCAGCGGATGGCCTTCCCAGGTCTGCGGCATCATGATGCGCGTCAGGTGCGGGTGACCATTAAAGGTGATACCAAACATCTCCCAGGTTTCGCGCTCATACCAGTTGGCATTGGCGAAGATTTTGGTGATGGTTGGCACATTCAGATCGTTTTCAGACAGCGCCACCTTGAGCATGATGTCGCGGTTGCGTTCAATCGAAAGCAGGTGATAGAAAACGGAAAAATCCGCGGCGGGTAAACCGTCGCGGTGGGTACGTAAACGCTCATCGAAACCGTGCAAGTCATACAGCATGACGTACGGCTTTGGCAGCTTACGCAGGAATTCGACAATTTCCAGTAACTGTTCACGTTTCACCCAGACGACCGGAATACCGGTGCGGGTGGCCTGAACGGTAAAGGCATCCGGCCCAAAACGGTTACGCAGCTCGCCGACCACTGGATCATCCAGATGGTCGCGGGTTTGCCATGCAGGCTGAGCGAGATCTTGCGTGGTTAAATCTGTCATACGTTACTCACCATTCCGGCCTGTAATCAGGCGCTAAAAGAAGGCGTCAGGATGGCGGCGCACATTAAATTGTGATGTTCTGCTGCGGCCGTTGTGCCATCCGTGTACGGGAAGCTTAGACTTCGTCTGGCGTTCTCAGGTTAGTGACGGCAATACGCTCGCCGCGTTTTCTTTCACGCTCTGGCTGCATATTGGCGCGATAAACGCCCTGATCACCCACCACCCACGACAGTGGACGGCGCTCTTTACCAATCGACTCACGCAGCAGCAGCAGCGCTTGCATGTAAGCTTCAGGACGCGGTGGGCAGCCCGGAATGTACACGTCAACCGGCAGGAATTTATCCACGCCTTGCACCACAGAGTAGATGTCGTACATGCCGCCCGAGTTTGCACAAGCACCCATGGAGATCACCCATTTCGGTTCCAGCATCTGGTCATACAAACGCTGAATAACCGGCGCCATTTTGGTAAACGGCGTACCGGCGATCACCATAAAGTCAGCCTGACGTGGGGAGGCGCGCATGACTTCCGCACCAAAACGCGCCACGTCATGCACCGCAGTGAATGACGTGGTCATTTCCACGTAGCAACAGGAAAGACCGAAGTTGTACGGCCACAGAGAGTTTTTACGACCCCAGTTCACCATGTCATGCAGGGCATGCTCGAGCTTGCCCATATAGACGCTGCGATGAACGTGCTGCTCCAGAGGATCGGTAACAATCTCCTGTTTCTGCAGCGGATAGCGATCGTTATCACCGCCGCCGTTCGGGTCTACGCGTGTCAGCGTGTAGTCCATCTTATTGCCTCGCTTTTACTGCTTATGAGGGTTGGTGTGGTTGTGACTGACCGGAATTGATTTGACCACTACGCGACGACGCGCAGGAGCCCAATCCAGTGCACCGATGCGCACCAGATAAACCAGGCCTGCCAATAGCACCAAAATGAAAATTGCGGCTTCGACAAAGCCGACCCATCCGCTCTCACGGATTGAAGTCGACCAGGCGTATAAATAGAGGGCTTCGACGTCGAAAATAACGAAGAACATCGCAACCAGATAGAATTTAGCGGAGAGGCGAATATGGGTATCACCGACGGATTCGATACCCGATTCAAACGGGGTGTCTTTATGGCGTGCCCGCGCACGACCACCTAACAACCAACCGCCGGTCAACATGAAGGCACACAGGCCAAATGCAATAACAATAAAAACAATAAACGCCCAGTGATGAGCGATCACTTCTGTGGTTGTCGACATACTCTTTGCTTACTCATCAAAAGTGGCGCTGGCATCCTGCACTGTTGCAGCAAACACACCACATGAATTCAAGGGAAGGATAAAAAACCTTGTAAACTATGCTGTCATTATCAAATAAGCAGCAATTTTATGGGGTTTTTTACTCCTTTCTATAACCTTTTGTCAACTTTGACAAAAGCATCCAAACATTAATTAACACCAGTAGCATATTATTAACAAACGAACCCCATCATACCAGCTAAATCGCTTCAGTTTGTGAGGTTAATTTCAGTGTAGCGGGTATTCACATGCATGGATCGTGCATTTAACAATCATATTTTGACAGGTCTTACAGGGATTTCCCCCCCCTTATAGGGGGTATTTTTTTGATCCAGAACACATAATGGTGTTTTTTGCTGTAAAAATCGGCGATCGGTACAGGCAAATGCCCTGGGAAAGATGGCACGGAATGATAAAGAAGTTCCACTTTGAGCAAAAATGGAACAATTTCCATTTTTCAGGAAGAGAGGAAAATTATTGGTGGTGAATCGCGTTAGAAAGCGTGAATTAAAATGCATAAAAAAAGCCTTAGCTGATGTTTATCAGTCTAAGGCTCATTTTAATAAGTTTTAACAATTAACCGGTATTCCAACGTGAAGGAATAACCCGCTATTGTTGACCTTACTCTTCGTCATCCAGCAGCAGGGTGCCATCTGCATTTGCCGTCAGATTGTAAGGATCGTTGGTGGACTGCATCGCGTTGAAGATCGCCAGCGCCAACTCGTTATCACTGTCTGGGTTACGGCACAGCAGGTACTGAGTATCGGGCAATACCGGCAGCCCTTCAGCTGCACCCATTACACGCAGCTCTGGGCTCATCATCTCAACCGGGCGTGCTGTGACACCCAGACCCGCTTTCACTGCCGCACGCACTGCTGCCAGCGTTGATGCAACATACGAAATGCGCCATGGGATGCCCGCTTCATTCAGGTGATCGATCGCCATGTCACGGTACGGACTTGGTTCATCCAGCAGCACCAGTGGAATGGCTTCGCCGCGCTGGAAGATGTAATCCGCAGCACAGTACCAAAGCGTCGGAGAAGTACGCAGGACCTGATGGGTGAAATTACCAGGACTGGACGTGGTGACAACCAGATCAACCTCACCCTGATTCAGCATTTCCATCATGAACGGGTTGCGTTTGACGCGCACATCAATGGCCAGCTTCGGATAGACCGACGTTACGCGGTTAAGCAGGAACGGCAGAATGGTATCGGAAGTGTCATCGGAGGCGCCGATAGTCAGTACGCCCTGGATGTTGCTGTACATTAAAGAGGTGCACGCTTCGTCATTGAAACGAAGGATCTTTCTGGCGTAGCCTAGCAACTGAATGCCATGCTCCGTCAACAGTTTATTACGTCCATGTCTGGCAAACAGCTCTTTACCTACCAATTGTTCCAGACGTTGCATCTGCTGACTTACTGCGGATTGCGTTCTGCACACTGCTGCAGCCGCCGCCGCAAAAGTATTCAAGTCAGCGACAGCAACAAAAGTACGCAGCAGATCGAGGTCGAGATTCAGTATCGGACGATTTGCATTAGTCATGTTTTTTCTTCACTTATAAGATTTTTTAAAACTACTACCCTGGTGTATTACCCTACTTATCAAATAGATAAGAGGTAATGGTGCTTAATGACAGCCCTGTGTGGAGCTGTCATGGAAAAATCGTGTCAGGCGGATGCCGACGGATACGTCACTCTGTATTCAGAGGAGTGCCGTCTAATAAGACAGAACAACTTCGGGTCCGAAGACGTATGTCGCACAGGTGCTGGAAGCTGCGTAGTTGTCTAGTTTCCCGCGAAAACGGCCTGCGGGTCAAAAAGAGATAACATCATGTTATGCTGATGCGAAGCGATAAAGTGCATCAAATAATAAATTATACTTAATCATTTTTACGCTTTAAAGGGAAATGTTTTTGATCAAATCATCGCATTTTTTGACCAAATCCCTTTTCCGCCACATCCTGCCACAACAGCGCTCATTTTTTAACCCCCCAGGTTCTTAAACTGCTGCAGCTGCGTTAAAGTTACAGTGTAAATGCTATTTAAACTGCTGCTGTTATCAGAACAGGTCACTTCGCAGCGCTTCATGCTGCCACCTTAAACTGATTAAGAATGCATGACATTTAATGGCACCAGCGATGGCTGCAACGGCACTGTTTAGTTCTTCGACATCCAACAAGATTTCTTTAACTATTTCATCAGGTCGCTAATGGTTTTTTTTGCAGGATGTAAATAAAAAATTTCTTAATGACCTCCATTTTCTATGGATTAGCGGCTTTACAGTGCCAGCACAAACCACCAGCATTTTATATTACAGAAAAATCAAACAATAGAGTTATTAACCAGATTAACCTTCGCAAACTGCGTTTTACGCCACTCAAGACAGGAATCATTGGCAAACGCGCCAAAACCTTAAGCCGCCCTTCTTTTGTGACAGTGAGAGGAGTAAATTGGGCAGGTTTGATTTTGGTGGCAGGTTAAAGGACTCTGCCCGTTAAGGCGGTAACGATGAATTTTCAAATTGATAAATCCGGCAAGCTGGAAAATGTCTGTTATGACATCCGTGGCCCGGTACTGAAAGAAGCTAAGCGTCTGGAAGAAGAAGGTAATAAAGTTCTCAAACTCAACATCGGCAACCCTGCCCCGTTTGGTTTTGAAGCCCCTGATGAAATTCTGGTTGATGTGATTCGCAACCTGCCGAGCTCGCAAGGCTATTGTGATTCAAAAGGGCTGTATTCGGCGCGTAAAGCGATTATGCAGCACTACCAGGCGCGTGATATGCGCGATGTTACCGTCGAAGATATCTACATTGGTAACGGTGTATCTGAACTGATTGTGCAGGCGATGCAAGCATTGCTGAACAGTGGTGATGAGATGCTGGTACCTGCGCCAGATTATCCCTTGTGGACGGCAGCCGTGTCGCTGTCGAGCGGTAAAGCTGTGCATTATCTGTGTGATGAGTCTGCGGGCTGGTTCCCGGATTTGGACGATATCCGGAGTAAGATAACTCCGCGCACGCGTGGCATCGTCATCATTAACCCGAACAACCCAACGGGTGCGGTGTACAGCAAAGAACTGCTGATGGAAGTAGTGGAGATTGCGCGTCAGCACAACCTGATCATTTTCGCTGACGAAATCTACGACAAGATTTTGTATGACGAGTCACAGCACCATTCGATTGCGGCACTGGCGCCGGATCTGCTGACCGTGACCTTTAATGGCCTGTCTAAAACCTACCGTGTTGCGGGATTCCGTCAGGGTTGGATGGTGTTAAACGGTCCGAAGAAACACGCTAAGGGCTATATCGAAGGGCTGGAGATGCTGGCGTCGATGCGTTTGTGCGCCAACGTGCCTGCTCAGCATGCGATTCAAACGGCGTTAGGTGGCTATCAAAGTATCAGCGAGTTTATTGCACCTGGTGGTCGTTTGTATGAACAGCGCCAACGTGCCTGGGAATTGATCAACGACATTCCGGGCGTCAGCTGCGTGAAACCGCAAGGCGCTTTGTACATGTTCCCGCGCATCGATCCCAAGAAATTCAACATCTTTGACGATCAAAAAATGGTGCTGGATTTCCTGTTACAAGAGAAAGTGCTACTGGTTCAGGGTACCGCCTTTAACTGGCCATGGCCGGATCATGTGCGCATCGTCACCTTGCCACGTGTTGATGATCTGGAGATGGCGATCAATAAATTTGGTCGTTTCCTGCAAGGCTATCGTCAGTAGTCTGACACACTGACCCACAATGCATGCATGCAGGCAGCAAGTGAATGAATTCAGGTTGCTTACCTGCGTGAGCGACTTGGGTAAGTGAACGCAGCTAACGCACATGCAACCCGAAGTATGAAGGGTATATACTGTTTTCATCTCGGGGAAGGCACTCCTTCCCCGCCGTGAGAACAGGAACCGTCTATGACCCGTAGCCACTTTTTTGCTCATCTCTCCCGTCTTAAACTGATCAATCGCTGGCCATTGATGCGCAACGTTCGCACCGAAAATGTCTCTGAACACAGTCTTCAGGTGGCGATGGTGGCGCATGCGTTGGCCATTATCAAAAACAAAAAATTTAACGGTAATCTCAATGCAGAGCGTATTGCGATGCTGGCGCTGTATCACGATGCCAGCGAAGTGCTGACCGGTGATTTACCCACGCCGGTGAAGTATTACAACGCGCAAATTGCTCATGAGTACAAAAAGATCGAAAAGATAGCCCAGCAGAAGTTGATCGAGATGTTGCCGCCGGAATTGCAGGATGCCTACCGTCCGTTGATTGACGAGCATTTGCATAGCGAGAGTGAACAAGCGGTGGTGAAGCAGGCTGACGCGCTGTGCGCCTACGTGAAATGTCTGGAAGAGCTGTCAGCAGGAAATAACGAGTTTTTGCTGGCTAAGGCACGTCTGGAGAAAACATTGTCACAGCGTCGTTCCCCCGAAATGGATTACTTTGTAGAGATATTCATTCCAAGCTTTAGCCTGTCGCTGGATGAAATTTCTCAGGATACCCCATTATAAAAAACGGGCCGCTATGGCCTAATGCCGATCAGTTAAGGATCAGTTGAACGATCCAGTGGCTGTGTAAGAATCCGGAAACGCTTCGTTTCC
>NZ_JBWXON010000022.1:0-111017 GCF_056678875.1 Pantoea folii
CGGGATGAATTTCTTCACTCCCTGCTGAGCCGTCTGCGTTGCCGCTTTGCCGTCTCAGTGGTGGCGCATTATAGGGATCCGATTTTTTTGCACAACCCCTTTTTTCGATCTTTTTAATCGACTGGCGAGTTTTCAATCTTTTCGCTGAGATCGCGAGCGATCCGCTCAAAATTCATCTTGTTTGCCAGCCTGATAAGCCGCAGGCTAGGGGTATAAAGTGCAAAAGGAGAAAGATCATGTCTGTAGCCCTACGACCTTATAAGAACCATTTTCCAGAAATCGGCGATCGCGTAATGATCGATCGCAGTAGCGTGGTGGTGGGTGAAGTGCTGCTCGCCGACGATGTCAGCATCTGGCCACTGGTTGCTATCCGCGGTGATGTGAACAAAGTCGTGATAGGTAAAAGAAGCAATATTCAGGACGGCAGCGTTTTGCACGTCACGCATAAATCCACCAGCAACCCGGAAGGGCACCCTTTAGTGATTGGTGAAGACGTGACTGTAGGCCATAAAGCAATGCTGCACGGCTGTCATATCAGCGATCGCGTGCTGGTTGGAATGGGATCGATTTTGCTGGATGGCGTGTTTGTTGAAGAGGATGTCATGATCGGAGCGGGTAGTCTGGTTCCGCCGGGTAAAAGACTGGAGAGCGGCTATCTCTATTTAGGCAGCCCGGTTAAACAGATCCGCCCATTAAGTGAGGCGGAAATCGCAGGTCTACTCTATTCATCTAACAATTATGTTGGCTGGAAAGATGAATACCTCGCTCAGGAGAGCCAGATCCAACCTTGATCATCGATCTCATCCTGCCGGATAAGCGCTTCCGCTTCTTCTTCCAAATCCCAGCGATGCGCGCTAAACAGCGCCATCACTGCACCCGTTCCGAATCGATCCTGTAATGCGTCGGGCTTGATGGCACAAGTTAACCCCATTCCTTGCACCAACACCGGAAAGACGATCGCTTCTCGTTCCTCGTCCCAACTTTCACGATCGGGAAAATGGATCGCCTGATTCACTCCTTCATGGCCTGCTTTAATTGAGCAATAACGGGGGTAATTTCTGGCATCACGCCATGCCATAATTGGAAAGCATGTGCCGCCTGCCCCACCAGCATGCCCAATCCATCTGCCAGCTGACCCGCACCGTGCTGCTGACACCACAACAAGAATGGCGTCAGCCCTTGCTGATAGAACATGTCGTAGCAGCGTGTTTGCGGGGTGATCAATGAGTCTGGCAACGGCGGCACTTTACCCTCAACGCCACTGGAAGTTGCATTGATGATCAGATCAAATGCCTGGCCGGAGAGCTCAGCAAAGCTGCTCGCCTGGATATCCCCACTATGCTGGAAGATATTTGCCAATTCTTCAGCGCGGGCAACCGTTCGGTTGACCACTACCACTGAACATCCAAAAGAAAGCAGGGGAAGGATCACACCACGAGCCGCACCACCGGCTCCCACCAGTAAAATGCGGTCACCAGAACGGATCAAATTCAATCGTTCCAGATCGCTTAGCAGGCCAATCCCATCGGTATTATCACCAAAGATCGAGCCATCTGCCTTTTTCTTTAATGTGTTAACCGCCCCAGATAAGGCTGCACGTTCACTGAGTTCATCGGCCAGTTCCCACGCCTGTTGTTTAAACGGCAGTGTGACATTTGCACCTTTTCCACCGACAGTAAAAAAGTCGCTAATTGACTGAGGAAACCCCTCCAGCGGTGCACAAACCCGGCCATAAGAGTGCGCGATTCCTGTCTGCTCTGCAAAGAGGCTATGAATGAAAGGTGACTTACTGTGTGCAATGGGATGACCAAAAACGGCGAAGTGTTCCATAAATTAACCCTGACGAATTAGTTCGCCGCTGATAACGTCGCGAATTTCAGAAGGATTTAGCCGCCCGCCCGTTGCAGCATGCAACACGGGGAATTGAGCACCGAATTGCTGTGCAACTTCATCAGCATTGCGGCACGGCGCCTCGCCGGAGAGATTGGCGCTGGTAGACACCAATGGTTTGCCGAAGCCACGGCAAAGAGCCTGCACATCCGGATGATCGCTAACGCGGATAGCCAGCGAATCGAAACGTCCTGTTAACCAGCGTGGCGTATGCGGTGTTGTCGGAACAACATAAGTCACCGGCCCTGGCCAGCTAGCAAACATGCGCTCACGCTGTAGCACCGTGAGTTCGCGATCGGCAATGTAGGGTTCCAGTTGCGCATAATCTGCTGCAATCAGGATAAGCCCTTTCTCAACCGGACGCTGTTTGAGCGCCAGTAAGGCCATGACGGCGCTTTCGCTATCGGGATCGCAACCTAAACCAAACACCGCTTCGGTTGGATAGGCAATAACGGCCTGCTGTTGTAGTTGCTCGATGCAAAATTCGAGACTTCCGGGGACATACGCTTTTTGCTTCATGATCGTTCTTCGTCCTGGGCGATGAGCTTGCCACAGCGTTTGCTGGCGCATAAGCGCTTCATGCCTTGTGCGGTTTTCTTCTCTATTAATAAGGGAAACTGGCAATGCGGGCAGATACCTTCAACTGGCGTTGCATTGATTGCAAATTGGCAATCGGGGTAACGGTCGCAGGAGTGAAAGGTTTTGCCATAGCGCGAACGGCGCTGAACCAGCTTTCCGTTCTGACATTGGGGACAGGCAATCGCGGTCTCGTCGGGCTTATCGATAGTTTCAGTGTAATCACATTCCGGATAGTGGCTACAACCAACAAACATCCCAAATCGCCCCTGACGCAGAACTTTATCTGCGCCGCACTGAGGACACGCGTGCCCTTCCAGCACTTTAACGATATGCCCATCGGCCTGATTTTTCAGGGGACGAACATAATCACAGGTTGGATAATTCACACAGCCAAGAAACGGGCCGTGTTTACCACTGCGTATCACTAAATCTGCCCCGCAAGCGGGGCAGGGATCGTGTTTACGCACAGAAAATAGTGCTGATTTACTCATATTTCCGGATGCATTAATCGCAAATTAATGCAGCATACCTTCATTGACGTCGAATAACAGTTCTTCCATCTGCTGATAAGCGTTTTCACATCCAGGGATGTTAAACAGCACCATCAGCACCACCCATTTGAGATCTTCAAGATCAAATTCCTGAGTATCAAGAGCCGTGACCCGTTCGATGACCATCTCGCGCGTTTCCATATTCAGCACCTGAACTTGTTCCAGGAACAAAATAAAACCGCGACAATCAGCATCAAGACGCTGGCATTCCTCGTCCGTATAAATTCGCATTGAGAGCGGATCTGCGGCCAATTGTACAGGCGCCACCAGACCATCCTGATAGTCCGCTAAACGTTCAAGCCAATTCAACGCATTGTAGATATCTTCACGATGAAAACCCGCATCGGCCAAATCATCGGTCAATTTATCCTGGTCAACACGCATTTCAGCTTCGTTGTGGATATAGGTCTCAAACAAGTACATAAGTACGTCGAACATGGCATGCCCTCCTCAATCGGACATAGCCGCCGGGTACAGCTGCGATCCATCCTGCTAACTCCAGCTCCAGCAACTGGGCTGCGATAACTGGCACAGGTTGGCCGGCACGTTCAGCGACGACGTCAACAGGTGTAACCTCATCACCTACGTTAGCCAACACGCTTGCAAATGGCAATGGAACATCGTCACTGTCTTGTGAATATATTGTTTCTGAAGTGGTGGCCGGCAGCCATTGCAATGTGGAATGCAAATCTTCAAGGATGTTATTTGGATGGGCAACCAACAGTGCCCCCTGCTGAATCAACCAATGCGTACCTTCACTGCCATCATTACCCAATGCTCCGGGTAATGCATAAACATTGCGGTTTTGTTCCAGCGCGCAGCGAGCCGTGACCAGCGAACCGCTTTTCAGTGAAGCCTCAACGACCAGCACTCCCTGACTTAACCCACTGATGATGCGGTTACGGCGCGGAAAATTCACCGCATGTGGCGCCATATCAAGAGGAAATTCAGAGACTAAAGCCCCTTCGTTATCCATGATCGCCTGCGCCAGCGACTGATGGCTTTTGGGGTAGATATGTTGCAACCCGCTGCCCAGCACTGCGATTGTTTTTCCACTTGCGTCCAAGGCTGCACGGTGTGCAACGCCATCAATACCGCGAGCCAGCCCGCTAGTGATGGTCAACCCACTGAGTGCAAGTTGCTGTGTAAACCATGTGCCCCACTCTTTGCCATAGTGGGAACAGTGCCGACTGCCCACCACAGCTAATTGCTGTGACTGTAAAACGGAGAGGTGCCCAGCCACATAGAGCAATGAGGGGCGTTGACTGATTTCAGCCAGGGGGCCCGGATAATCAGCATCTATGCAGGAGACTAAATGATGATGAGGTTGATCCAACCACTGGAACGTGCGCGCCAGTTGCCGTGGGCAATAATCGTTAAACTGTTGGCGCTGCAATTCATTCAAACCATGGCTGTGCAGTAATTCGTCATCTACAGCAGCAGCGCTTTGCAAACTCCGTGCAAGATCCACCACACGATGCCGGCGCAGGCCTTTAACATTTGCCAGCCTGAGTATCCCTTCCACTCGCTCCACGCGTCCTTCCTTAAGCCCGCTCACATGCGGTGCAATGCTGTCAATCAGGCCACAAAAAGTCTATAATATGAGGTAGTAATCTTTTCTTTAACGCATACAGATCTGGATATTTATGTCAGTTTTGCAGGTATTACATTTCCCTGATGATCGCCTTCGCAAAATCGCTGCGCCGGTGGCTACCGTAAACGCAGACGTTCAGCGCATTGTCGATGACATGTTTGAAACCATGTACGCCGAAGAAGGCATTGGCTTAGCGGCCACTCAGGTCGACATTCATCAACGCATCATTGTTATCGATGTTTCTGAAAATCGAGACGAACGTCTGGTGTTAATTAACCCGGAACTGCTGGAAAAAAGCGGTGAAACCGGTATTGAAGAGGGCTGCCTCTCAATCCCTGAACAGCGTGCCTTTGTCCCGCGTGCGGAATGGGTCAAAGTCCGTGCGCAGGATCGTGACGGTAAGAGCTTCGAGCTGGAAACGGATGGTCTGCTGGCGATTTGTATCCAGCATGAAATCGATCATCTGGATGGCAAGCTGTTTATCGATTATCTGTCGCCGCTGAAGCGTCAGCGCATCAAACAGAAACTGGAAAAGCTGGCCCGCATGAACGCACGCGAAGCCTGAGTACTAACAGAAGGTTAAACTGTGTCTGCATCGCTAAAAATTATCTTTGCCGGTACACCTGACTTTGCAGCGCGTCATCTCGACGCGCTGCTTGCTTCTGAGCATCAGGTAGTTGGCGTATTTACTCAGCCCGACCGTCCATCAGGACGCGGTAATAAACTCACTCCAGGCCCTGTCAAAGTGTTGGCACAGGCACACGATGTTCCCGTGTTCCAGCCAAAATCGCTAAAACCTGAAGATAATCAGCAACTGGTTGCTGACTTGCAAGCCGATATCATGGTAGTGGTGGCTTATGGCCTGATTCTGCCGAAGGCGGTTCTCGATATGCCGCGACTCGGTTGCATCAATGTCCATGGTTCACTGTTGCCACGCTGGCGCGGCGCTGCGCCCATTCAGCGTTCGCTCTGGGCTGGCGACAGCGAAACCGGCGTGACCATTATGCAGATGGATGTGGGTCTGGATACGGGTGACATGCTGCATAAGCTCTCCTGTCCTATCACGCCTGAAGACACCAGCGCATCACTGTATGACAAGCTGGCCGAGCTTGGGCCACAAGGTATGCTGGATACACTCGATCTGCTTGCGAGCGGCAAAGCTCAGCCTGAAGTACAGGATGAAGCGCTGGTTTCTTACGCTGAGAAGTTGAGTAAAGAAGAGGCGCGTCTTGATTGGTCACTTTCTGCTGCACAGCTTGAGCGCTGCATTCGTGCCTTCAATCCCTGGCCGGTGAGTTTCTTCCTGATCGAGGATCAACCCGTCAAAGTGTGGCAGGCTAGCGTTCTACCTCATCAGAATAAACAGCCGGGCGAAGTCATCCATGCTGATAAAAATGGCATTCAGATTGCCACCGCTGACGGCGTACTCAATCTACTTTCGCTGCAGCCTGCGGGTAAGAAAGCCATGTCCGCGCAAGATCTGCTGAATTCGCGTCGTGAATGGTTTGCCACTGGCACCCTTCTGGCCTGATCTCCAGCCCGGTTTAACCGGGCTTTTTGTTTGATGAATGAATATGAAAAAAGCAACTAACCTGCGTAGTCTCGCCGCGCAACTGATTGAACGCGTGGTAGATAAAGGTGAATCGCTCAGTGCCATTCTGCCTGGCGCGCAAAAAACATTGGCTGATAAAGATGGCGCGCTGTTGCAGGAACTCTGCTTTGGCGTAATGCGCACTCTGCCACAACTGGAAGCGCTGATTGGCAAACTGATGGAGCGCACGTTAACAGGAAAGCAGCGCGTACTGCATTACCTGATAATGGTTGGGTTGTATCAGTTGCTGTACACGCGCGTGCCAGCACATGCCGCACTGGCGGAAACGGTTGCCGGTGCAGAAGTCCTGAAGCGTACGGCGCTGAAGGGATTGATTAATGGTGTGCTGCGTCAGTTCCAGCGTCAGCAAGAGGAACTGGTTGCTGCAGTGGATCAAGGCCCACAGCGCTACTGGCATCCCGGTTGGTTGCTTAAGCGTTTGCAGACAGCCTGGCCAGATCGTTGGCAGCAGATCGTTGACGCCAATAATCAGCGTCCGCCGATGTGGTTGCGAGTCAATCGCCAGCACCATAGCCGTGATGCGTGGCTGAACCTGTTGCAGGCTGAAGATAAAGCAGCCTTCCCCGCCGATGCGCCGGATGCTCTGCGTCTTGAATCCCCTGCTCCTGTCAGTCAGTTACCGGGCTTCGATCAAGGATGGGTGACAGTACAAGATTTGTCTGCACAGCGCTGTGCTCTGCTGCTTGAGCCACAAAATAATGAAGCCATTCTCGATCTCTGCGCAGCGCCTGGCGGCAAGACCACGCATATTCTGGAAATCGCCCCTCAGGCAAAGGTGCTGGCCGTGGATATTGATCAACAACGTTTGACTCGCGTGCATGAAAATCTGCAGCGCCTGGGTATGCAAGCCGAAGTGCGTCAGGGCGATGGCCGGACACCTGCAGAGTGGTGCGGCGACCAGCAATTTGACCGTATTCTGCTGGATGCACCTTGTTCTGCAACCGGAGTGATTCGACGTCACCCTGATATCAAATGGTTGCGCCGCGATCGTGATATCCCAGAACTGGCTGCACTGCAGCGCGAAATCCTCAATGCAGTTTGGCCACGTTTAAAATCCGGCGGCACGATGATTTACGCGACTTGCTCGATCCTGCCCGAAGAAAACCATCAGCAGATCGCGGCCTTTCTAGCTGAGCACGATGATGCCGCCGCTGAGCAACTGCCCGAAGGCCAAATCAACGGATGGCAAGTCTTCCCGAGCGTTGATGGCGGTGACGGATTCTTTTACGCTAAGTTGATAAAGAAATAGTGCGGCGCATTCTGACAAGAGCGATTCAACGATGAAAATTATTATCCTCGGCGCCGGGCAGGTTGGCGGCACGCTTGCTGAAAACCTGGTGGGCGAAAATAACGACATCACTGTTGTTGATACGGATGCCACCCGTCTGCGCGCGTTGCAGGACAAATTTGACCTGCGCGTGGTGCACGGCCATGGTTCCCATCCACGTATATTGCGTGAAGCCGGTGCTGAAGATGCCGATATGCTGGTTGCTGTCACCAGTTCCGACGAAACCAACATGATTGCCTGTCAGATTGCCTATTCGCTTTTCAATACGCCGAACCGAATTGCCCGTATTCGCGCGGCGGAATATTTGCGCGATGCCGAAAAGCTGTTTGTACCGGAAGCCGTACCTATCGATCATTTGATTTCACCGGAACAGTTGGTTATCGACAACATCTATCGCCTGATTCAGTATCCTGGCGCATTGCAGGTAGTTAACTTTGCCGAAGGAAAAGTGAGCCTTGCAGTAGTTAAAGCCTATTACGGTGGGCCACTGGTCGGTAACCCGTTGTCCATTTTGCGTGAACATATGCCGCATATTGATACACGCGTAGCGGCTATTTTCCGTCAGGATCGCCCTATTCGCCCTCAGGGTTCCACGATCGTCGAAGCGGGTGATGAAGTCTTCTTTATTGCCGCGAGCCAGCATATTCGCGCGGTAATGAGCGAAATGCAGCGCCTTGAGAAACCCTACAAGCGCATTATGCTGGTCGGCGGCGGCAACATCGGTTTTGGTTTGGCCCAGCGGTTGGAAAAACAGTACAGCGTGAAGTTGATTGAACGTAATCAACAACGCGCAGCAGAACTGGCTGAGCGTCTGCACGACACCGTGGTGTTTTATGGTGATGCTTCAGATCAGGAATTGCTCGCCGAAGAACATGTGGATCAGGTGGATCTTTTCATCGCCGTCACCAATGACGACGAAGCCAACATTATGTCGGCCATGCTCGCAAAGAAGATGGGAGCGAAAAAGGTCATGGTTTTGATCCAGCGTCGTGCTTATGTCGATCTGGTTCAGGGTAGCGTGATCGATATTGCCATCTCTCCGCAGCAGGCCACCATTTCCGCCCTACTTGGTCACGTGCGCAAGGCAGATATTGTTGGCGTCTCCTCACTGCGACGTGGCATTGCCGAAGCCATTGAAGCTATTGCGCACGGTGAAGAGACCACTTCCCGCGTAGTGGGTCGTTTAATTGAAGATATCAAACTACCGCCGGGTACGATTATTGGCGCTGTCGTACGTGGCGATGAAGTGATCATTGCTAACGACAACGTACGTATTGAACAGGGCGATCATGTCATTATGTTCCTGACAGATAAGAAGTTTGTCCCAGATGTTGAACGTCTCTTCCAGCCAAGTCCTTTCTTCCTCTAAATCGCCGCGGGCGTTTGCCCGCCGTGATGATTTTGCTTAATCCGCTGTTATCATGGCAATTGCACAAAGGTTTGTTAGACTTTAGCCATTGGCCAAGGCAAGGAGATAACAATGAGTTTATTCAAAGAGTTTCGTGATTTTGCAATGCGTGGAAACGTGGTGGATTTGGCAGTTGGTGTGATTATCGGTGCCGCTTTCGGCAAGATTGTTTCATCACTGGTCGCGAATATCATCATGCCACCACTGGGATTACTGATTGGCGGAGTCGATTTTAAACAGTTTAAGTGGGTCCTAAAACCGGCCGAGGGTGATGTACCTGCTGTCGTAATGGAATACGGTAACTTTATTCAAACCATTTTTGATTTTGTCATCGTCGCCTTTGCCATCTTTATGGCCATTAAGCTGATGAATAAGCTGTATCAGAAGAAAGAAGTTGAAAAACCAGCGCCAAAACCAACCAACGAAGAAGTGTTGCTCACTGAAATTCGCGATCTGTTGAAACAGCAGAACAGCGATAAACTGTGATAAAAAAGCCGCCAAGTCCAGGCGGCTTTTTTGTCTGTAAAGCAGAAGGCCAGTGATAAACTTTTCTGCTTATCACTGGCCTCCCAGCTTCTACCCTTCGCATGTTTATCTTTACGTCGGTAGCTGCCTTTCCCTTTCTGATTCTGTTCAACTCGCTGACGAAACAGCGGATCATGTAACAGTGCCTCCAAAGCGTTATCGTTAATCTTGCCTTTGCGATGCTGATAGCGACTCATAGTGTCCTCCGGTTAATAATGGCGCAACTATAGGCTTTCCTGAGTGAAATTCAATCCTTGCTACAACAAATTTCCACCTGCGGCTCTTCACCTTTTTCCAGCGCTTCAAGAATAGAACAGCAGGCGCTGCTATGTAGATCCCCGCAACAGGTCGCGGCTAAACGTTCTAATGAGCGCTGAATGGTTTGCAACTCGGCAATCATGCCATTCACTTCATCCAGACGCCTGGCCACGATCGCTTTGGACTCCTGACAGGTATGGTGCTCGGGATCGATACGGATCGATAATAAACCGCGGATCGAATCCAGGCTGAAACCGAGCTGACGCCCATAGCGGATAAAGCGTAAGCGCTGAAGATCATCATCATTATAGAGACGGAATCCGCCTTCAGTGCGAATCTCATGATCCATCATTTGCTGCTTTTCATAAAAACGTATGGTGTCAGGCGTAACGTCAGCAAGTTTAGCCAGCTGGCCAATTTTATACATGTTACTTCTCCTGAAGCATGCGGTGCAGAATGGCACCGCCATATTCACCACGTAAAAAATCTGTGCTCATTCCGGCCTGCTGTAACTTCATCTCCAGCAGGGTTAATCTTTTTTTGAGTTCACTGGCTTGATGGTCGTCAGGATCCAAAAGCTGTAAAAGATCGTTGAGTTGCACAGCTTCGCGGCGCATTTCAAGTTCAGGGGGTAAAAAACCTGAGTTTTTCAGTAATCGATATGCCGTACGTAACTCAGGCGGCACGCCACTTTCGTCTTCGAGCTGTAAAGGTGCACCTTCACCTGGTAGATTACTCAATTCACCTTTTTCCTGCGCGGCGCGTATCTGCTGTTCTACCAGCTGGTCAATTAACCACATAATGAACCTCTACGACTTACAACAGCGTTCAGCATAGCGAAAGATGGGGGAGATGGGGAATTGGAGGCAATAAAAAACCCGCCGAAGCGGGTTTTCTACGTTACTGCAAATTACTCTGCAGCAGCTTCTGCTTGAGCTTCTGGACGATCAACCAGCTCGATGTAAGCCATCGGAGCGTTGTCACCAGCACGGAAGCCACACTTCAGAATACGAGTGTAACCACCGGCACGGCTCGCGAAACGCGGGCCCAGCTCGTTAAACAGTTTTGCCACGATCTCGTTATCACGAGTGCGGGCGAATGCCAGACGACGATTAGCTACGCTGTCGGTCTTGGCAAGAGTAATCAGCGGCTCAACTACGCGACGCAGTTCTTTGGCTTTCGGCAGAGTCGTTTTGATGATCTCGTGACGAACCAGAGAACCGGCCATGTTGCGGAACATAGCCTGACGATGGCTGCTGTTGCGGTTCAGTTGACGACCACTCTTACGATGGCGCATGACCTTATCCTTCTCAGTGAAACCTTAACCTGTGATCTGATTATTCATCAGCAATGCTTGCTGGTGGCCAGTTTTCCAGGCGCATGCCCAGAGACAAACCACGTGAAGCGAGCACATCTTTAATCTCAGTAAGAGATTTTTTACCAAGGTTAGGCGTTTTAAGCAGCTCAACCTCGGTACGCTGTACCAGATCACCGATGTAGTGGATAGCTTCTGCCTTGAGGCAGTTAGCAGAGCGGACAGTCAATTCCAGATCGTCAACAGGGCGCAGCAGGATCGGATCGAATTCTGGTTTCTCTTCTTTCACTTCCGGCTGACGTACATCACGTAAGTCAACGAAAGCTTCCAGTTGTTCTGCCAGGATGGTAGCCGCACGACGAATCGCCTCTTCAGGATCGATTGTGCCGTTGGTTTCCATTTCGATGACCAGCTTGTCCAGGTCGGTGCGCTGTTCTACACGCGCTGCTTCAACATTGTAGGCGATACGGTCTACAGGGCTGTAGCAAGCGTCAACCAACAGACGGCCGATTGGGCGCTCATCTTCTTCCGAATGAATTCGGGCAGAAGCCGGCACATAACCACGACCACGCTGAACTTTGATACGCATGCTAATAGATGCGTTTTCATCGGTCAGATGGCAGATCACATGCTGTGGCTTGACGATTTCGACATCACCGTCGTGGGTGATATCGGCTGCAGTCACAGGGCCAATGCCAGATTTATTCAAAGTAAGGATGACTTCATCTTTACCCTGAACTCTTACCGCCAGCCCTTTCAGATTGAGCAGGATTTCCAGGATATCTTCCTGTACGCCCTCTTTGGTGGAGTACTCGTGGAGCACGCCATCGATCTCAACCTCGGTCACCGCGCAACCCGGCATGGAAGAAAGCAGAATACGGCGCAGTGCGTTGCCAAGAGTATGGCCAAAGCCACGCTCTAACGGCTCAAGGGTCACCTTGGCGTGCGTCGAACTCACTTGCTCGATATCTACCAGGCGCGGTTTTAGAAACTCTGTCACAGAACCCTGCATTGTGTCCTCTCTTTGGTACTAAGCTTTACTTAGAGTAAAGCTCGACGATCAGGTGTTCGTTAATGTCCGCAGACAGATCAGTACGTTCAGGAATACGCTTGAACACACCTTCCATCTTAGTCGCATCAACTTCCAGCCAGGTTGGCTTTTCACGCTGCTCAGCCAGCTCCAGAGCGGCCTTCACGCGAGATTGCTGTTTGGCTTTCTCACGGATGCTAACGACATCATTCGGAGATACCTGATAAGAAGCGATGTTAACAACGCGACCGTTCACCAGGATAGATTTATGGCTAACCAGCTGACGTGCTTCTGCACGAGTGGCACCAAAGCCCATACGGTAAACAACGTTATCCAGACGACCTTCCAGCAGAGCCAACAGGTTTTCACCGGTGTTGCCTTTCAGACGTGCTGCTTCTTTGTAGTAGTTACGGAACTGACGCTCAAGCACGCCGTACATACGACGAACTTTCTGCTTCTCACGTAACTGACCGCCGTAGTCAGACAGACGCGGTTTACGCGCACCGTGCTGGCCAGGTGGTTGTTCAATTTTGCACTTGGTATCGATCGCGCGAACGCCAGACTTAAGGAATAAGTCGGTGCCCTCACGACGGCTCAGCTTGAGCTTAGGACCCAAATATCTTGCCATTTTCTTTCTCCAACTAACCTAAAAACGGGCGTTAAACGCGACGTTTTTTCGGCGGACGACAACCGTTGTGAGGGATTGGAGTCACATCAGTAATATTAGTGATGCGGAAACCAGCAGCGTTCAGAGCACGAATTGTTGATTCGCGACCTGGACCTGGACCCTTAACCATAACTTCCAGATTCTTAATACCGTAATCTTTCACTGCTTCTGCACAGCGCTCTGCAGCTACCTGAGCAGCAAACGGAGTAGATTTACGTGAACCGCGGAAACCGGAACCACCGGCGGTTGCCCAACCCAGTGCGTTACCCTGACGATCAGTGATGGTAACGATGGTGTTGTTAAAAGATGCATGGACATGAGCCACGCCATCTGAGACTTGCTTTCTTACACGCTTGCGTGCACGAACTGGTGCCTTTGCCATTATTTACTCACCCCGATTATTTCTTGATCGGTTTACGCGGACCCTTACGGGTACGTGCATTGGTCTTAGTACGCTGACCGCGAACTGGCAGACCACGACGATGGCGTAAACCACGATAGCAACCAAGGTCCATCAGACGCTTGATGCTCAGGGTGATTTCACGGCGCAGATCACCTTCAACAACGAATTTACCAACTGCTTCACGCAGCTGTTCAATTTGTTCTTCAGACAGCTCTCTGATCTTAACATTTTCAGCGATACCCGTTGAAGCGCAGATGGCTTTAGAACGGGTCTTGCCGATACCGAAGATCGAAGTTAATGCGATTACGGTATGTTTTTGATCAGGAATGTTAATGCCTGCTATACGGGCCACTATGCACTCCTATAATTAAATAAATGCGTCCCATGCTGAAAAGCCCGTTTTCAGGATACTCAAATGGTAACGCATCGACATACAAAAGATTGGCTGGCTAATCTAGCCAGCTCAACCCGACTTTGCAAGAAAAATATGTGACAATATCAGCCTTGGCGCTGTTTATGCTTTGGCTCGGCGCTGCAAATCACACGTACGACACCGTCGCGGCGGATGATTTTGCAGTTACGACATAATTTCTTGACGGAAGCACGAACTTTCATTTTTACTCTCCGTAACTTCTCAAGCGCCTGAATTAACGGCCGTAGCCTTTCAGGTTTGCTTTCTTCAATGCAGACTCATACTGACTCGACATCATCAGAGTTTGCACTTGAGCCATAAAGTCCATGATGACAACCACTACGATAAGCAGCGATGTGCCGCCAAAGTAGAAGGGAACCTTCATGGCATCACGCATGAACTCCGGGATCAGGCAGATAAAGGTAATGTACAGTGCGCCGATTAAGGTCAAACGTGTCATTACTTTATCGATATACTTCGCCGTTTGCTCTCCCGGACGAATTCCCGGTACGAATGCTCCAGACTTCTTCAAGTTATCAGCTGTTTCACGTGGGTTGAAAACCAACGCCGTGTAGAAGAAACAGAAGAAGATGATTGCAGTCGCATAGAGTAGCACATAAAGCGGCTGTCCTGGTTGCAAATACAGCGAAATTGTTGTCAGCCAGTTCCAACCGGTTCCGCCCCCGAACCATGACGCGATGGTTGCTGGGAACAGAATAATGCTGGAAGCAAAGATAGCCGGAATTACACCCGCCATATTCACTTTCAACGGTAAATGTGTGCTCTGTGCAGCATATACACGACGACCTTGCTGACGTTTAGCGTAGTTGACCACAATGCGGCGCTGGCCACGCTCAACGAAAATAACAAAGAACGTCACTGCAAATACAAGAACTGCAACCAACAGCAACAGGAGGAAGTGCAGGTCACCTTGCCGCGCTTGCTCGATGGTATGGCCAATGGCCGGCGGGAGACCCGCAACAATACCTGCGAAGATAATGATCGAGATACCGTTACCGATACCTCGTTCAGTAATCTGTTCGCCCAGCCACATCAGGAACATTGTCCCGGTAACCAGACTTACAACAGCGGTAAAGTAGAATGCGAAACCTGGATTCATTACCAGGCCTTGCATTCCAGGCATATTCGGCAGACCGGTAGCAATACCGATCGACTGGAATACAGCCAGAACCAGGGTGCCATAGCGAGTGTACTGGCTAATCTTACGACGACCAGCTTCACCCTCTTTCTTAATCTCGGCCAACGCGGGATGAACCACCGTCAGCAACTGGATAATAATAGAGGCCGAAATATACGGCATAATACCCAGTGCGAAGATTGAGGCACGACTGAGAGCACCACCAGAGAACATGTTGAACATTTCAATGATGGTGCCACGCTGTTGCTCAAGCAGTTTGGCAAGTACAGTGGCATCGATACCAGGGATTGGAATAAAAGAGCCAATACGGAAGACAATCAGTGCACCGATAACAAACAAAAGTCTGCGCTTCAGTTCACCAAAGCCACCTTTGGCACTTTGAAAATCTAATCCCGGTTGCTTTGCCATCTGCTACTTATTCCTCGATTTTACCGCCAGCAGCTTCGATTGCAGCACGCGCACCTTTAGTGACACGCAGACCACGAATCGTTACCGGTGCAGAAACTTCACCAGACAGAATCACTTTCGCGAACTCGATCTGAACACCGATGATGTTGGCTGCTTTCAGAGTATTCAGGTCAACAATACCGCCTTCAACTTTCGCCAGGTCAGACAGACGAACTTCTGCAGTGACCATTGCTTTGCGAGAGGTGAAACCGAATTTCGGCAGACGACGATACAGAGGCATCTGACCACCCTCGAAACCGCGACGTACGCCACCGCCAGAACGAGAGTTCTGACCTTTGTGACCACGACCACCGGTTTTACCGAGGCCAGAACCGATACCACGACCCAGACGCTTAGAAGCGTGTTTAGACCCTTCGGCCGGAGACAGAGTGTTTAAGCGCATCTCTTACTCCTCCACTTTCAGCATGTAGGAAATCGCGTTAACCATACCGCGCACTGCTGGCGTGTCTTCACGCTCAACGGTATGACCAATACGACGCAGACCCAAGCCAACCAGAGTGGCTTTGTGCTTAGGCAGGCGGCCGATTGAACTGCGGGTTTGTGTAATTTTAATAGTCTTAGCCATCGTGATTACCCCAGAATTTCTTCAACGGATTTACCACGCTTGGCAGCGACCATTTCTGGAGAATTCATATTGCCCAGGCCATCGATAGTTGCACGAACCACGTTAATCGGGTTAGTAGAACCATACGCTTTAGCCAGAACGTTATGCACTCCAGCAACTTCTAAAACAGCGCGCATTGCACCGCCGGCGATGATACCGGTACCTTCAGAAGCTGGCTGCATGAACACACGAGAACCCGTGTGAGCACCTTTAACAGGGTGCTGCAGGGTGCCGTGAGTCAGCGCGACGTTAATCATGTTGCGACGGGCTTTTTCCATCGCTTTCTGGATCGCTGCTGGAACTTCACGCGCTTTACCGTAACCAAAACCAACGCGGCCGTTACCATCACCCACTACAGTCAGTGCGGTGAAGGAGAAAATACGACCACCTTTTACAGTTTTAGATACACGGTTTACCGCGATCAGTTTTTCCTGCAGTTCGCCAGCTTGTTTCTCGATGTTTGACATCTTAGACCTCTACCTTAGAACTGAAGGCCAGCTTCACGGGCAGCATCTGCCAGTGCCTGGACACGACCATGATATTGGAACCCGGAACGGTCGAAAGAAACATTAGTAATGCCTTTCTCGACAGCGCGCTCAGCCAGAGCTTTACCTACAGCTGCAGCAGCGTCTTTGTTACCGGTGTACTTCAGTTGTTCGGCAATAGCTTTTTCTACAGTAGAAGCAGCAACCAGAACTTCGGAACCGTTCGGGGCGATCACCTGTGCGTAAATATGACGCGGGGTACGATGTACCACCAGGCGAGTAGCACCCAGCTCTTTGAGCTTGCGACGTGCACGGGTCGCACGACGGATACGAGCAGATTTCTTATCCATAGTGTTACCTTACTTCTTCTTAGCCTCTTTGGTACGCACGACTTCGTCGGCGTAACGAACACCCTTGCCTTTGTAAGGCTCAGGACGACGGTAGGCGCGCAGATCCGCTGCAACCTGACCAATCAGCTGTTTATCAGCGCCTTTCAGCACGATCTCAGTCTGAGTTGGACATTCAGCAGTGATGCCGGCCGGCAGTGCATGGTCAACAGGGTGAGAGAAGCCCAGGGCCAAGCTCACAGAGTTGCCTTTAACAGCTGCACGATAACCAACACCAACCAGTTGCAGCTTCTTGGTGAAGCCTTCGGTAACACCGATAACCATGCCGTTCAGCAGCGCACGAGCAGTACCTGCCTGTGCCCAAGCGTCCGAGAAGCCTTCGCGTGGAGCGAAAGTCAGGGCGTTGTCTGCATGCTTAACTTCTACAGCACTGTTGATAGTACGAGTCAGCTCGCCGTTTTTGCCTTTGATCGAAATTTCCTGACCGTTGAGTTTTACCTCTACGCCCGCAGGAACAACGACAGGTGCTTTTGCAACACGAGACATTTTATCCTCCGATTACGCTACGTAGCAGATAATTTCGCCACCAAGACCAGCCTGGCGCGCTGCACGATCAGTCATGACACCTTTAGAGGTAGAGATTACAGCGATGCCCAGACCAGCCATTACTTTTGGCAGCTCATCTTTTTTCTTATAGATGCGCAGACCTGGACGGCTAACACGCTGAATGCTCTCTACCACAGCCTTACCCTGGAAATACTTTAAAGTAACTTCCAGCTCAGACTTGATGTCGCCTTCGATTTTAAAATCTTCAATGTAGCCTTCTTCCTTCAGCACGTTGGCAATTGCCACTTTCAGCTTGGAGGAAGGCATAGAGACCGCAACTTTGTTCGCGGCCTGACCGTTACGGATACGGGTCAGCATATCCGCGATCGGATCTTGCATGCTCATCTGTGTTACTCCCGTGATTCAAATGGTGACAATTACCAGCTAGCCTTTTTCAGACCCGGGATTTCACCGCGCATTGCGGCTTCACGGACCTTGATACGGCTCAACCCAAACTTCCGCAGGAAACCGTGCGGACGACCTGTCTGACGGCAGCGGTTACGCTGACGGGAAGGGCTGGAATCACGCGGCAGACTCTGCAGCTTGAGAACGGCATCCCAACGATCTTCGTCGGATGCGTTCACATCAGAAATGATCGCTTTCAGTTCTGCGCGCTTAGCGAAGAACTTGTCTGCTAATTTCACACGCTTTACTTCGCGTGCTTTCATCGATTGCTTAGCCATTAAGTAACCCTACCTTACTTGCGGAACGGGAAGTCAAAGGCAGCCAGCAGAGCACGGCCTTCATCATCAGATTTCGCAGTAGTGGTAATGGTAATATCCAAACCACGAACGCGATCGACTTTGTCATAATCGATTTCTGGGAAGATGATCTGCTCACGAACGCCCATGCTGTAGTTACCGCGACCATCGAAAGACTTAGCAGACAAGCCGCGGAAGTCACGAATACGTGGTACAGCAATAGTGATCAGGCGCTCAAAGAACTCCCACATGCGCTCGCCGCGCAGAGTTACTTTACAGCCGATCGGATAGCCCTGACGGATTTTGAAGCCTGCAACTGATTTGCGTGCTTTGGTGATCAACGGTTTTTGACCGGAGATTGCTGCCAGGTCAGCTGCTGCGTTATCCAGCAGTTTCTTGTCAGCGATCGCTTCACCAACACCCATGTTCAGGGTGATCTTCTCGACCCGAGGGACTTGCATGACAGAATTGTAGCCGAACTCAGTCATGAGTTTCTGGACTACTTCGTCTTTGTAGTAATCATGCAGTTTCGCCATCGTACTACTCCAAATTACTTGATAGTTTCGCTATTAGACTTGAAGAAACGGACTTTTTTGCCTTCTTCGAATCTAAAGCCTACACGGTCAGCCTTGCCGGTTGCCGCATTGAAGATTGCAACGTTAGAAACCTGAATAGCAGCTTCTTTTTCAACGATGCCGCCTGGTTGGTTCAGAGCCGGAACCGGCTTCTGGTGTTTCTTAACCAGGTTGATACCTTCAACGATGACCTTACCAGAAGTCAGGACATTCTTTACTTTACCGCGTTTACCTTTGTCTTTACCGGTAATCACGATAACTTCGTCGTTACGACGGATTTTCGCTGCCATTGCTCGCTCCTTAGAGTACTTCTGGTGCCAGAGAGATAATTTTCATGAACTTTTCAGTACGAAGTTCACGAGTTACCGGCCCAAAAATACGCGTACCGATAGGCTGCTCGCTGTTATTGTTTAAAATAACGCATGCATTACCATCGAAGCGAATGACAGAACCGTCCGGGCGACGAACACCCTTCCTGGTGCGCACCACTACCGCCTTCAGGACATCACCTTTCTTAACTTTACCGCGAGGAATTGCTTCCTTGATGGTAACTTTAATGATGTCGCCGACGCCTGCGTAGCGACGGTGCGAGCCACCCAGAACCTTGATACACATTACGCGACGTGCACCGGAGTTGTCGGCGACGTTCAGCATAGTCTGTTCTTGGATCATTTTAGTGCTCCGCTAATGTCAACTACTACTTCGGGACCCAAACCTCAGGTCGTTAAAAAGCCCCATAATTGAGGGCGCGGCATTATAACACCGGTTCTCGCAGATGGGTAGAAAAAATGAACGGCTCAGACGAGCCGTTCATTTTATTTTTTAGAGGAAGCGGATTCTATTACAGAACCGCTTTCTCTACAACGCGAACCAGCGCCCAAGACTTAGTCTTAGACAGTGGACGAGTTTCGCGGATTTCTACCACGTCACCGATTCCACATTCGTTGTTCTCGTCATGGATGTGCAGCTTAGTCGTACGCTTGATGAACTTACCGTAGATCGGGTGTTTCACGACACGTTCGATAGCAACTACTGCAGATTTCTGCATTTTGTCACTAATTACACGACCCTGCAGAGTACGGATTTTATCGGTCATTACGCCGCCTTCTCAGTCAGTAAAGTCTTAACACGTGCAACATTACGACGCACTTGCTTCAGCAGATGGGTCTGCTGCAGCTGGCCGGATGCTGCCTGCATGCGCAGGTTGAATTGCTCACGCAGCAGGTTAAGAAGCTCAGCGTTCAGCTCTTCAACGCTTTTTTCACGCAGCTCATTTGCTTTCATTACATCACCGTCTTAGTAACAAAGGTGGTTTTGATAGGCAGTTTTGCTGCTGCCAGCTTGAATGCTTCACGGGCAAGCTCTTCCGGAACACCGTCCATTTCATACAGGACTTTACCCGGTTGGATCAGGGCAACCCAATACTCCACGTTACCCTTACCTTTACCCATACGCACTTCAAGCGGCTTCTCGGTGATCGGTTTGTCCGGGAATACACGGATCCAGATCTTACCTTGACGCTTAACTGCACGGGTCATAGCACGACGTGCTGCTTCGATCTGACGAGCAGTCAGACGACCACGGCCAACAGCTTTCAGACCGAAAGTACCGAAGCTGACATCCGTACCCTGCGCCAGACCACGGTTGCGGCCTTTGTGCACTTTACGGAATTTCGTACGCTTTGGTTGTAACATCAGCGACTCTCCTTACTTACGGCCTTTACGCTGCTGCTTTTTAGGTTGAGCAGCCGGTTCCGGTTGTTCAACAGCAGCCATACCACCCAGGATCTCACCTTTGAAGATCCATACCTTAACGCCGATTACACCATAAGTGGTGTGCGCTTCAGAGGTGTTGTAGTCAATGTCTGCACGCAGAGTGTGCAGTGGCACGCGACCTTCACGGTACCATTCGGTACGTGCGATCTCGGCTCCGCCCAAACGGCCGCTAACTTCAACTTTAATACCCTTCGCGCCCAGACGCATTGCGTTCTGAACAGCACGCTTCATCGCACGACGGAACATCACACGACGCTCCAGCTGTGAAGTGATGCTATCAGCAACCAATTTAGCGTCCAGTTCCGGTTTACGGACTTCGGCGATATTGATCTGTGCAGGAACGCCAGCGATTTTCGCTACGACCGTGCGCAGTTTTTCTACGTCTTCACCTTTCTTACCGATAACGATACCCGGGCGAGCGGTGTGAATGGTCACACGGATGCTCTTAGCCGGACGCTCGATAACGATACGAGATACAGACGCTTTAGCCAGTTCCTTAGTCAGGAACTGACGTACTTTAAAATCGCTGTCCAGGTTGTCAGCGAATTCTTTGGTGTTCGCAAACCAGGTAGAGTTCCATGGTTTTACAATACCCAGGCGAATACCATTAGGATGTACTTTCTGACCCATTGCTAGTCTCCAGAGTCTCAGCGATCGGACACAACCACAGTAATGTGGCTGGTGCGCTTCAGGATGCGATCTGCACGACCTTTCGCACGCGGCATAATGCGCTTCATGCTTGGGCCTTCGTCTACGAAGATTTTCGCGACTTTCAGATCGTCGATATCAGCGCCATCGTTGTGTTCGGCGTTCGCAATGGCAGATTCCAGGACTTTCTTAACCAACACAGCAGCTTTCTTGTTGGTGTAGGTCAGAATATCCAGAGCCTGCGACACTTTCTTACCGCGAATCAGGTCAGCAACAAGGCGGACCTTCTGAGCAGAAGAACGAGCATGGCGATGTTGAGCAATAGTTTCCATCTCTTCCTCCTACTTATTTCTTCTTGGCTTTCTTATCTGCAGCATGGCCGCGATAAGTACGTGTCGGTGCAAATTCACCCAGTTTGTGGCCGACCATTTCGTCGGATACAAAGACAGGAACGTGCTGACGACCATTATGGACAGCGATGGTCAAACCGATCATGTTAGGGAAGATCGTTGAACGACGGGACCAAGTGCGCAGGGGCTTCTTGTCACCGCTTTCCACCGCTTTCTCTACCTTCTTCAGCAAGTGCAGGTCAATAAAAGGACCTTTCTTGAGAGAACGTGGCATGGCTTATCCTCTAAAATTATTTGCTACGGCGACGTACGATAAATTTATCAGTACGCTTGTTGCTACGGGTCTTCTTACCTTTGGTCTGAACGCCCCACGGAGTTACCGGGTGCTTACCAAAGTTACGACCTTCACCACCACCGTGCGGGTGATCGACTGGGTTCATCGCAGTACCGCGAACGGTAGGACGAACACCACGCCAACGGGTTGCACCAGCTTTACCCAGAACGCGCAGCATGTGCTCAGCGTTACCGACTTCGCCCAGGGTTGCGCGGCAGTCGATTTCGACTTTACGCATTTCGCCTGAACGCAGACGCAGGGTTACGTAGGAACCATCACGCGCAACGATCTGCACGTAAGTACCAGCTGAGCGAGCAATCTGACCGCCTTTGCCTGGTTTCATTTCTACGTTGTGAACGGTAGAACCCACCGGGATGTTACGCATTGGCAGGGTGTTACCTGCTTTAATCGCAGCATCAACGCCAGATTGAACCTGATCACCAGCTTTCAGGCCTTTAGGGGCCAGGATGTAACGGCGCTCGCCATCTTTGTACAGAACCAGTGCGATGTTCGCAGAACGGTTCGGATCGTACTCAAGACGCTCAACAACTGCTGGGATACCATCTTTGTTGCGTTTGAAGTCAACAATACGGTAAGCCTGCTTGTGACCACCACCGATATGACGGGTAGTGATACGACCATTGTTGTTACGACCACCGGATTTGCTGTTTTTTTCTAACAGCGGAGCAAAAGGTTTGCCCTTGTGCAGCTCTGGGTTCACCACTTTAACTACGTGACGACGACCCGGAGATGTCGGTTTACATTTAACAACTGCCATTGTCTTTCTCCTCCGACTTACTCAGCGCCGCCGACGAAGTCCAGATTCTGGCCTTCCTTCAGGGTGACGTAAGCTTTTTTCCAGTCGCTACGACGACCGATACGCTGTCCGTGACGCTTAACTTTACCCTTAACAACCAGGGTGTTTACGTCTTTAACTTCAACTTCGAACAGCTTCTCAACAGCAGCAACGATCTCTGCTTTGGTCGCGTCTTTAGCAACTTTGAGAACGATGGTATTGCTTTTTTCCATCGCAGTAGATGCTTTTTCAGATACGTGCGGTGCACGTACGACTTTCAGCAGACGTTCTTCACGGATCATGCCAGCATCTCCTCAACTTGCTTAACTGCTTCCGCAGTCATAACGACTTTGTCGAAGGCGATCAGGCTAACTGGGTCGATACCTGCTGCATCACGCACGTCAACCTTGTACAGGTTACGCGCAGCCAGGAACAGATTCTCATCCAGTTCACCGGTGATGATTAGCACGTCTTCCAGCGCCATGTCTTTCAGTTTCTGTGCCAGCAGCTTAGTTTTAGGCGCTTCTACAGAGAACGTCTCGACAACGATCAGACGGTCCTGACGTACCAGTTCGGACAGGATGCTTTTCAGCGCGCCGCGGTACATCTTCTTGTTAACTTTTTGACTGTGGTCCTGTGGACGCGCAGCGAAGGTCACGCCACCTGAACGCCAGATCGGGCTCTTTACAGAACCTGAACGCGCACGGCCGGTACCTTTCTGGCGCCAAGGCTTTTTGCCTGAACCAGTTACTTCAGCACGAGTTTTCTGCGCACGAGTACCCTGACGAGCACCAGCGGCATAAGCAACAACAACCTGGTGAACCAGCGCTTCGTTGAAATCACGACCGAAGGTAGTTTCGGAAACAGTCAGCGCGCTCTGCGCGTCTTTCAGTACTAATTCCATTGCTATCCCCTTACGCCTTCACAGCTGGTTTAACAATCAGGTCGCTGCCGGTTGCACCCGGGACAGCACCTTTGACCAGCAGCAGGTTGCGCTCAGCGTCAACACGTACCACTTCCAGGCTCTGAACGGTTACGCGCTCGTTACCCAGTTGACCAGCCATTTTCTTGCCTTTGAACACTTTGCCCGGAGTCTGGTTCTGACCGATAGAACCCGGAACGCGGTGAGACAAGGAGTTACCGTGTGTAGCGTCCTGGGTACGGAAGTTCCAGCGCTTAACGGTACCTGCGAAACCTTTACCTTTAGAGGTACCGGTAACGTCTACTTTTTTAACGTCAGCGAAAATTTCAACACTGATGCTCTGGCCTACTGAGTACTCTTCACCTTCGGTGCGGAATTCCCACAGACCACGGCCAGCTTCAACGCCAGCTTTAGCAAAATGACCTGCTTCCGGCTTGCTCACACGGTTTGCTTTTTTAGCACCGGTGGTCACCTGGATAGCCTGGTAACCGTCGTTTTCCAGGCCTTTGACCTGAGTAACGCGGTTTGCTTCAACTTCGATTACGGTTACTGGGATTGAAACGCCATCTTCAGTGAAGATGCGAGTCATGCCCACTTTTTTACCGACTAAACCAATCATTGTATCAACCTCTCAATCGCTCGATGACCTGATTAACCCAGGCTGATCTGCACGTCAACACCGGCAGCCAGATCCAGACGCATCAGTGCATCAACGGTTTTTTCAGTTGGCTCAACGATGTCTACCAGACGCTTGTGAGTACGGATCTCGTACTGATCGCGCGCGTCTTTGTTAACGTGCGGAGAGATCAGAACGGTGAAACGCTCTTTGCGAGTTGGCAGCGGGATCGGACCACGTACCTGCGCACCAGTGCGCTTGGCAGTCTCAACGATTTCCGCGGTTGATTGATCGATCAGGCGATGATCAAACGCTTTAAGACGGATACGGATTCTTTGGTTCGACATGAGACCAAGGCTCCAAACATTTTATAAACGAAAAGAATTACTACCCACACCCATTACGATTGATGGAGGAGTGTAATCGTTCAGCATATAACTCCCCAATCGGGAGTATTGTCAGGTGATACATAGCTTGCTATCACCTGCGATTCTGCTCGAATCGCGCCATACCAATATCGGCAGGCCCGCGCATTATACGCAAATCAGTTCAGGAAGCAACCCGTGATGCGTTTTTAACCACATCAATTGCGGACTAAATACGAAAAAGCCTGTATGGGGCTCGATATTTCCCCCTACAGGCTCTGTGACATTGCTACAACGAAAGGGTTTTAGTCTGTGCTTTCTTCTTTTAATTGCGCCTGCAGGTAATTCTGCAAACCGAGTTTTTGAATCAGGTCGAGTTCTGTTTCCAGCCAGTCAATGTGATGCTCTTCCTCACCCAGAATCTCAATCATCATGTCGCGGCTGACGTAATCATGCACCTTGTCGGCATAGGCAATCGCTTCACGTAAATCCTTCGCCCCTTCTAACTCCAGCGTCAGATCGGATTGCAACATTTCCGGGACATCTTCACCAATACGCAACCGGCCGAGATCCTGCAAATTTGGAATCCCTTCAAGGAAAAGAATGCGCTCGATGTATTTGTCCGCATGCTTCATTTCATCGATGGATTCGTGATATTCGACATCGTTGAGGCGAATAAGCCCCCAGTTTTTGAACATACGTGCATGAAGAAAGTACTGATTAATCGCAACCAGTTCATTCCCCAGCAGTTTATTGAGATGAGTTATGATTTTACTGTCGCCCTTCATTTTGCTTCCTCCGCTTCCAGGTAAATAGATCGTAGATGCGGATAAAAAGAAGTCAAAAAAACAGGACTGTTTTTGTGGTTATTGCCGGAGGATGTCGAATCGACCTAAGCGATTTCTTTGTACAGCGGTACCTTCTGCAGCTCATCATCCATAATCTCGCGCGCAAAACGGATGCACTTACCACACTGTTTTCCGATAGGAACCAGTTGACGAAGATGTTGGATCGATTTGGGCTGATAGCGACGCACTACTTCACGGAGGGTTTTGTCACTCACGGCATTACACAGACAGACGTACATTTACTGCGACTCCAGTACAAATTCTGATCAAAGTGTAAATGAGAATGGTTTTTATTTCAAACGTAGCTTTTGTGTGGGATTGGCTTGAGCGGTGAATTTCAGGCAAAAAAAAAGAGCACCGAAGTGCTCTCTTTTCGTGCTGCGGTGGCTACCTAAGCAACCACCGACATTAACGCAATTAAGCGAGAACTTCAGCAACAACGCCCGCACCAACAGTACGGCCGCCTTCACGGATTGCGAAACGCAGACCCTGGTCCATCGCGATTGGGTGGATCAGCTCAACGGTCATTTTCACGTTGTCGCCTGGCATTACCATCTCAACGCCTTCTGGCAGCTCAACGTTACCAGTCACGTCAGTAGTACGGAAGTAGAACTGCGGACGGTAGCCTTTGAAGAACGGAGTATGACGGCCGCCTTCGTCTTTAGACAGTACGTATACTTCTGATACGAACTTGGTGTGTGGCTTGATGGTGCCTGGTTTAGCCAGTACCTGACCACGCTGGATGTCTTCACGCTTGATACCGCGCAGCAGAACACCACAGTTTTCACCCGCCTGACCCTGGTCCAGCAGCTTACGGAACATTTCAACGCCAGTACAGGTAGACTTAACAGTCGCCTTGATACCAACGATTTCAACTTCGTCGCCCACTTTAACGATACCGCGCTCAACACGACCGGTTACAACAGTACCACGGCCTGAGATTGAGAATACGTCTTCGATTGGCAGCAGGAACGGCAGGTCGATTGCACGTACTGGCTCTGGGATGTAGTTATCCAGGTGACCAGCCAGCTCAATGATCTTCTCTTCCCACTCAGCAACACCGTTCAGTGCCTGCAGAGCAGAACCGCGTACGATTGGAGTATCGTCGCCTGGGAAGTCGTAAGCTGACAGCAGATCGCGAACTTCCATCTCTACCAGTTCCAGCAGCTCTTCATCATCAACCATGTCGCACTTGTTCAGGAACACGATGATGTAAGGAACGCCAACCTGACGACCCAGCAGGATGTGCTCACGGGTCTGTGGCATTGGGCCATCAGTCGCAGCAACAACCAGGATCGCGCCGTCCATCTGCGCAGCACCGGTGATCATGTTTTTCACATAGTCGGCGTGGCCTGGGCAGTCAACGTGCGCGTAGTGGCGAGTCGGGGTTTCATATTCAACGTGTGAAGTGTTGATGGTGATACCACGAGCTTTCTCTTCTGGTGCGTTATCGATCTGATCGAACGCTTTAGCAGAGCCGCCGTAGGTTTTAGCCAGAACGGTGGTGATAGCTGCAGTCAGAGTGGTTTTACCATGGTCAACGTGACCGATGGTGCCAACGTTTACGTGCAGTTTGTTACGCTGAAATTGCTCTTTCGCCATGGCGATAATTCCTTACGTTGTGCCTTCATGAGTCATGAAGGCATCAGTTCACAATTTTTAAACCGTAGCTTATTTGCTACGAGCTTCAATAACGGCCTGAGCGACGTTGTTCGGCGCATCATCGTACTTCAGGAACTCCATGGAGTAAGAAGCACGGCCTTTAGTCAGAGAACGCAGCTGGGTTGCATATCCGAACATTTCAGACAGTGGAACTTCAGCATGGATCTGAACGCCAGTAGCGTTAGATTCCTGTCCTTTGAGCATACCACGACGACGGCTAAGGTCACCGATAACGTCACCGGTGTTCTCTTCCGGAGTCTCTACTTCAACCTTCATGATAGGCTCAAGCAGAACGGGCTGTGCTTTCTTAAAGCCATCTTTGAAGGCTAAAGAAGCGGCCAGTTTAAACGCCAGCTCAGAGGAGTCAACGTCATGGTAAGAACCGAAGTGCAGACGAACACCCAGATCTACTACCGGGTAACCGGCCAGTGGACCAGACTTCAGCTGCTCCTGGATACCTTTATCAACCGCAGGGATGTATTCAGTTGGAATCACACCACCCTTGATGTCGTTGACGAATTCGTAACCTTTAGGGTTAGAACCCGGCTCCAGTGGGTACATGTCGATAACAACATGACCGTACTGACCACGACCACCAGACTGCTTAGCGTGTTTACCTTCAACATCGGTGATTTTAGCGCGAATCGCTTCGCGATAAGCAACCTGTGGTTTACCGACGTTCGCTTCAACGTTGAACTCACGCTTCATACGGTCAACGATGATGTCGAGGTGCAGCTCACCCATACCCGCGATGATGGTCTGGTTAGATTCTTCATCAGTCCATACGCGGAAAGATGGATCCTCTTTTGCCAGACGACCCAGAGCCAGACCCATTTTTTCCTGGTCAGCTTTGGTTTTCGGCTCAACGGCGATAGAGATTACTGGCTCTGGGAATTCCATGCGCTCAAGAATGATGACATTTTCTGGATCACACAGGGTGTCACCAGTGGTCACATCTTTCAGGCCGATCGCAGCTGCGATGTCGCCCGCACGAACTTCTTTGATCTCTTCACGTTTGTTAGCGTGCATCTGAACGATACGGCCCAGACGCTCACGGTTTGACTTAACCGGGTTGAACACGGTGTCACCGGTGTTAACAACACCAGAGTAAACGCGGAAGAAGGTCAGGTTACCCACAAACGGGTCGGTTGCGATTTTGAACGCCAGAGCAGCAAACGGCTCGTTGTCGTCAGAATGACGCTCAGCCGGCGTGTCTTTACCGTCGTCCAGCATACCGTTGATCGCGGTAACGTCAGTCGGTGCTGGCAGGTATTCAACTACCGCATCCAGCATCGCCTGAACACCTTTGTTCTTAAATGCAGAACCACAGGTAACCAGGATGATTTCGTTTTTCAGCACGCGCTTACGCAGAGAAGTTTTGATCTCTTCTTCAGTCAGCTCTTCACCGCCGAAGAATTTCTCCATCAGCTCATCAGAACCTTCTGCAGCGGCTTCAACCAGATTCGCACGCCATTCATCAGCCAGTTCCTGCATATCAGCTGGGATATCTTCGTAAACGAAGGTAACGCCCTGATCTTCATCGTTCCAGTTGATGGCTTTCATTTTCACCAGGTCAACAACACCGGTGAATTTCTCTTCTGCGCCGATTGCCAGCTGAAGCGGAACCGGGTTTGCACCCAGGCGCGTTTTCATCTGATCAACAACTTTCAGGAAGTTAGCACCCATGCGGTCCATTTTGTTAACGAACGCGATGCGTGGAACTTTATATTTGTTAGCCTGGCGCCATACGGTTTCAGACTGTGGCTGAACACCACCAACCGCACAGTAAACCATTACTGCGCCATCAAGCACACGCATAGAACGCTCAACTTCGATGGTGAAGTCAACGTGTCCCGGGGTGTCAATGATGTTGACGTGGTGTGGCTCGAACTGCTTAGCCATACCTGACCAGTAACAGGTGGTTGCAGCGGAAGTGATGGTAATACCACGTTCCTGTTCCTGCTCCATCCAGTCCATGGTTGCGGCGCCGTCATGCACTTCACCGATCTTGTGGTTTACACCGGTGTAGAACAGAACACGTTCGGTAGTGGTAGTTTTACCGGCGTCGATGTGAGCACTGATACCGATGTTACGATAGCGCTCAATGGGTGTTTTACGAGCCATTTGATTCCTCTGATTCTGAGACGTTCTAAGTTAAAAAAGCCCAGCAGGTAAGCCACTGGGACGCCCGCTGGGTTAATAACAACTACGTGGCTGTTACCAGCGGTAGTGTGCGAACGCCTTGTTGGCTTCAGCCATACGGTGAACGTCTTCACGTTTCTTAACTGCAGTACCTTTGTTCTCTGCAGCGTCAGAAAGTTCGTTCGCCAGGCGAAGAGCCATTGATTTATCACCGCGTTTACGAGCAGCTTCAACGATCCAACGCATTGCCAGAGCATTACGACGAACCGGACGGACTTCAACTGGAACCTGGTAGGTTGAACCACCAACGCGACGTGACTTAACTTCTACAGTCGGACGTACGTTTTCGAGTGCAACTTCGAAAGCTTCCAGACCATCTTTACCTGCACGTTGAGCCAGGGTATCAAGTGCGGTATAGACGATAGATTCTGCAGTAGATTTTTTACCATCTACCATCAGGATGTTTACAAATTTAGCCAGCAATTCTGATCCGAACTTAGGATCTGGCAGGATTTTACGCTGACCAATGACGCGACGACGTGGCATGGAAATACTCCGTTGTTAATTCAGGATTGTCCAAAACTCTACGAGTTTATTTTGACATTAAAGTGAAAATGTTTGGCCTTACTTAACGGAGAACCATTAAGCCTTTGGCTTCTTCACGCCGTACTTGGAGCGTGACTGCTTACGGTCTTTAACACCTGAGCAGTCAAGCGCGCCGCGAACGGTGTGGTAACGCACACCTGGCAAGTCTTTAACACGACCGCCACGAATCAGGATCACTGAGTGTTCCTGGAGGTTATGACCTTCACCGCCGATGTAGGAGGTAACTTCAAAACCGTTAGTCAAACGCACACGGCAAACTTTACGCAGTGCTGAGTTTGGTTTTTTAGGGGTAGTGGTGTACACACGAGTACAAACACCACGTTTCTGCGGGCAAGCTTCCAGCGCAGGCACGTTGCTCTTTGCAACTTTGCGTACGCGTGGTTTGCGAACCAGCTGGTTAACTGTTGCCATTAAATAGCTCCTGGGATTTAGCTTTTTGCTTCGTAAACACGTAATAAATCGCCTCGTATTACTACGAGGAGGCAGAATTTTAGGGCTGTGTCAAAAGGGTGTCAAGAAATAACCAGGTTTTCCTTGCTACCAGGCCACTTGTTGTTGGTGCTTCACCGTCATCGCAACGAAACCAGTATAGTCCAAACGTGCTACTTTGGTCGAAATTTGCTCAACCAACCCACGCGCGACCACATCTTCCTCAAGAACCCAAAGCGCGGCCGGAGAGGCTTGCAGCTTGATGAACATCTGGCTGCCCTCAAGCGCGGCCGTGACGCCATCCTGCATTAGCAGCAAGTCGTCGCCCTCCTGCATCAGCAGTAACAGGCTATCGATATCGCATTGCCAGGGTGATTGCAGCAGCGTGTAGAGCATGTTGGATTCTCAGAAACGAAGGATTCGATGATAAGTGGCGAGTTTCTGGCGCAGTGTCGCGGCATCCAGCACTTCAGCCGTCATCACGCGTTCAGCCGTCAGGCTTTGCCCGCGCGCATCAAGTGACTCTCGGCAGGCGAAACACTGGTCGATGTCGTAGAGATCGAGCACGCCGAACGTCGCGATATAGTTGCGAGCCAAAATCTGCTCAGGCTGCTGTGCGCGTTGCAGTTGCAGCACGCCATCGCCAATAAAGAACAGTCCAATGTCTTCGCTGAGCGCGCCAGTGGCCAGCACCGCATCCAGCCCTTCCCTGCCCGCGCTGCTGCCGTGGGGTGCCTGAGTGAAAAGAAATGCCACACGATTCATCAGAATTGCACCAGACGATCACAGCTCAACGCAGCTTCTGCCAGCGCACCTAAGCCGCTCAGTTCAAAACCAGGCTGCAAATTACTGCCCACCAGTTGCAAGCGCGTCGCTTCCTGCTCATCCGTCACGCCACGGCGCAATGCGGCAGCCACGCAAATATTTAGCGCGGCACCACTCTCTTCGCGCAGTTGCTGCCATGCGCGCACCACATCGACTTCATCGCTGGCAGGTGAAGTGAGCTGATTGGCATTCAGCACGCCTTCTCTATAAAAGAAAACACTTTCCAACTGGTGCCCTGCTTTGAGCAACGCACGAGCAAACAGCAATGCACTACTGGCATTCTGCGTACCGTATGCCGGCCCCGTCACCAGTAAGGTATAACGCATTAGCGATCCTGCCCCTGGAAGTCACCGCTTTTAAACTGACGGATGTAGAGGTAAACCGTGTGCTTGGAAATATTGAGACGGTCAGCGACCTGGTTAATCGCATCCTTGATATCAAAAATTCCCTTCTCGTACAGGTTGAGCACAATCTGGCGATTCTTGGCGTTGTTCGACACATTGCGGTCGTTGCTCACTTCCTCAATGGTAAATTCCAGCGTTTGCATCACCAGGTCTTCGACTGAGCTGGCAAAGTTGACGTTGGAATCTACCTGCTGCATTTCCGGCGGCATAAAGGTCGACATAATCTGCGAGAACGGCACATCAAGGTTCATGTTAATACACAGCAGGCCAATCACGCGCTGCTGACGATTGCGAATCGCGATGGTGACCGATTTCATCAGCACGCCGCTCTTAGCGCGCGTGAAGTATGCGCGGGACACATTGCTGTCAGCGCCATGCATATCGTGCAGCATGCGCAGTGCCAAATCGGTAATCGGCGAGCCCACTTTACGGCCGGTATGTTCACCGTTGGCGATGCGCACGGCGGAGCATTTCAAATCTTCCAGCGAGTGCAGCACGATTTCGCAGTGCGAGCCGATCAGCATCGCGAGGCCATCAACGACGGCTTCGTAAGATTTGAGAATATCGTAATCGGCTTGCTCGAACGGACGTTGCTCCAGTAAATCGAAGTCAGTCAGTTCACCGGGATTGAATGGATTAGACATCGAAGACATTACCCTAAATGGCTGGAGCCTGTCTCGACAGCTTTGGGGCAGACTCATATTGTGATAGTTGTGCAGGCGCTAGTCTGGCAAATGTCGGGATGTTTAGCCAGAGCTTTACTCATTCCCCTAAACAATTTGGGTTGCTGCAAGACGGCATGTTGGTTCATGCCATGAGCATGAGTGAGGATGGCGAGCACAGCCAGCGCAGCTCAAGTCTGGCGGACAAATAAAAACGCCGCCCGGAGGCGGCGTCAGAAGCGCAAGCAGATTACTGCGCTTTCTTATCAGCAGCGGCCGGAGCCTGTGCTTTCTCATCCGCTTTTGGCGCTGGCTTGATATCCAGCAGCTCAACATCAAATACCAGCGTTGAGTTGGCCGGAATGCCCGGAACGCCATTTTTACCGTAAGCCAGGTTCGGTGGGATCACCAGCTTGATCTTGCCGCCTTTCTTCACGTGCTTAAGACCTTCGGTCCAGCCTGGGATCACGCCGTCGAGACGGAATGACAGTGGCTCGCCACGGGTGTAAGAGTTATCGAACTCGGTACCGTCGATCAGCGTACCTTTATAGTTCACGACGACGGTGTCGCTGTCTTTAGGTGCGTCACCGGTGCCTTCTTTCTCAACCTGATACAGCAAGCCAGATTCAGTTTTCTTCACGCCTTTTTCTTTGGCGAATTTATCAGCGTAAGCGGCACCCTTGTCAGAGTTCTCTTTCGCGTCCTTTTCCATCTTCGCCTGTGCAGCACCTTTCACGCGGCCTTCGAAGGCTTGCAGTGTCTGCTCGATCTCTTGATCAGACAGTTTGCTCTTGCCACCGAATGCATCCTGAACACCTGCGATCAACTGATCTTTGTCCAGTTTGATGCCCAGTTTCTCTTGTTCCTTCAGAGAGTTGTCCATGTAGCGACCCAAAGAAGCACCCAGCGCATAAGCTGACTGCTGGTCTTCGTTTTTGAAGGCAGCATTTTTCGGTGCCTGCGGTGCTGCCTGAGCAGCGTCAGCCGGAGCCGCAGCGGTTTCAGCTGCCATTGCCAGCGGTGCATTCAGCGCAATGGCCATGGTGGTAGCTAACAATGTGACTTTAAACAGTGATTTCATCCTTTCTCCAAAACCGAAGCATCTAAACCTCGGGAATCATTGCGGACAGTGGCCCACACTATAACTTTACGTGGCAGCGGCGAACACTCCCACAACGTAATTACCCGCTTAACATCCGACCTTTTTTGCATCAGGAAGTTTCACCAGAGATGAAGGCATTAGCGCTGATTTCAACCGCAAAGCCCCATAAAGGTTAAAAATCGGGTGATTCTGCCGCTAAAGACCGTAGAATCACGCCCGATACGCGCCAGGCGCAGCACCGTGACAGGAGAAGAAATGATGCAGCATGAAGAGTGGGAACAACGCCTTGAGGCGCTGGAGAGCAAACTGGCATTTCAGGAGCACACCATCGATCAGCTCAATCTGACGGTGACTCAACATGAACTGGAGATGAGTCGTATGCGCGAACAGGTACGTTTATTAGTGGATAAAGTGAAAGCCGCGACACCTTCACCGATTGCTTCGCAGTCCGAAGAGACGCCACCACCGCACTATTAAAGCAAAAGGCCACCTGAAGGTGGCCTTTTGTTGTTCAATGCAGAACTTAGTGGCTGCAACCGCAACCGCCAGTACCACAACCGCCCTGGCCGTGATCGTGACCATGGTCGTGATCGTGGTCATGATGATGACCATCTGCACCATGTACATGGCCGTGTGCGATTTCTTCTTCCGTTGCTTCACGGATCGCTACCACTTCCACGTTGAAGTTCAGGTTCTGACCCGCCAGCATGTGGTTACCATCAACCACAACGTGCTCGTCTTCCACTTCAGTGATTTCAACCGGCACTGGACCCTGATCGGTTTCTGCCAGGAAGCGCATGCCAACCTGCAGTTCATCGACGCCCATGAACACGTCTTTTGGTACACGCTGCACCAGGTTGTCATCGTACTGACCGTAAGCGTCGTTTGCCGGAATATGCACATCAAACTTATCGCCAACCGCGTGATTTTCCAGCGCTTTTTCCAGACCAGAAATCAGGGAACCATGACCGTGCAGATAGTCCAACGGCGCACTCACCGGTGACTCGTCAACCAACACACCGTCTTCGGTACGAACCTGATACGCCAGGCTCACCACCAGGTCTTTTGCTACTTTCATGATATCTCCTAACCGTTGAGAACTGAGATCCCGTCTCATTGGTCTATTTTGCGTGCAATAACCAACCAGAAAGGTTCAAGACTGAGGATGCCAACAAATGTGTTGCTGCATACTGCTCAGCGTTAATGGCGCCGATTGTAGCGGAATTCAATCCCGCTGTAAGTTTAAGCTTAAAAAAAGCTGCGCCATTCTGCTACTCAGGATGAAAAATGCCGATCACTTGCTCATTGCTGCGCACCTTATCGCGAACTTGTTTATCCGCTTCACGCATTTGATGGCCGCACTGCACGCACTCCACCACTTCGACATTGTTTTCACGCCATAACGCCAGCGTGTCTTTTTCCTGACATTGCGGACATACCGCACCAGCAATAAAACGTTTACGCATACTCTTTCCTGCCCGCTATTAAGCAACGGATATGTTAAGTGTAGTCCTACTCGTCATCCCAACCGTCGATCTGACGTTTTTCATGCTGCATTTCGCGCTGGAAGATGTCTTCTAACTCACGACGAGCTTCACGCACACGTGAGGCCTGCGCATTATCATCGTGGCTTGGCACCAGCTCACGTAGCATGCGCATATCGAGTCGGCGGAAATGCTGTTGCGCGCGTTGCGCCTGATGCGGATGCATGCCGAGTGAAATCAGCGTCTTGCGCCCCAACTCCAGCGCACTTGAGAAGGTTTCACGCGAGAACAACGTCACCCCCGCTTGCAATAATTCATGGGCTTCCACACGGCCACGCGCACGCGCCAGAATTTCCAGCTGCGGGAAGTGCTGCTGGCAAAGGTGAACGATGGACATCGAATCTTCCGGATCATTGCAGGTAATCACAATGGATTGTGCATTCTCCGCACCGGCAGCACGCAGTAACTCAAGCTCAGTGGCATCGCCGTAGTAAACCTTATAGCCATATTTGCGCATCAGGCTGACAGCCGAGATGTCACGCTCCAGCACCGTAATACGCTTATTGTTAGCCATCAGCAAGCGGCCCACCACCTGACCAAAACGACCAAAGCCAACCACAATGACCTGCGGCTGATCATCTTCGACAAACGGCTTCTCATTGTCATCATCGGGCTCATTGAACCGACGTGCGAGAATTTTATCCACCCCCTGCATCAACAGCGGTGTGGTCATCATCGACAGCGTCACCGTCACCAGCAACAGTGGTAATTGATCGCCGCTAAACAGTTTGGCCGACGAGGCCGCTGAAAACAGCACAAAAGCAAATTCACCGCCCTGGCTAAGCACCCCGGCAAACTGCAGGCGCTCGGAACTGCGTAAACCATAAATACGGCCCAGCACATAGAGCACCAGCGTCTTGACCGCCACGAGAATTACTACGCCAAGGATAATCTCCGCGATATGGGTATAGAGCACGCCCAAATTCAGCGCCATGCCGACGGAAATAAAGAACAGCCCGAGCAGCAACCCTTTGAAGGGTTCGATCGCCACTTCCAGCTCGTGCCGATATTCACTCTCGGCCAGCAGGATCCCGGCGATAAAGGTGCCGAGGGCCATCGACAGCCCTAACATATCCATAAACAGCGCCGAGCCCAGCACCAGTAATAATGAAGCCGCCGTGAACACTTCACGCACACCGGAAGCGGCGATAAAGCGGAAAATCGGACGCAGCAGATAACGGCCACCCACCAGCATGACAGCAAACGCCAGCACCTTCATGCCCACTTTCAGCCAGTCAACATGGCCACTGTCGCCACCGGCCAGCAGCGGCACGAGGGCTAATGCGGGGATGACGGCCAGATCCTGGAACAGCAGCACCGAGAAGCCGAGCTGACCCGCTTCACTGCGATTCATGCCTTTATCGCGCATCAATTGCAGTGCCATAGCCGTCGAAGACATTGCCAGGCCAATCCCGCCGATCACCGCGGCTTGCCAGCTAAAGTTGGTCAGCCACAGCAGCACACCAAGAATCGCGGCAGAAACCAATACCTGCGCAGCGCCCACGCCAAAGATTGAACGCCTTAACGCCCAAAGCTTGGCGGGATTCAACTCCAGCCCGATGATGAACATCAGGAACACCACGCCGAGTTCGGAGAAGTGCAGAATCTCATCAACGTCGCTGATAAAGCCTAGCCCCCACGGCCCGATGGCAATGCCTGCCACCAGATAACCCAGCACGGCACCAATACCAAGTCGGGCCGCAATCGGCACCACAACCACAGCGGCCACCAGATAAATCACTCCGGCAGTGAGTAACGTTTGACCTTCCATCACATCACTCCCTGCGGCAATGGTGACGAGAGCCAGTCACGGTAGGCGCGCGCATAATTGCGCATCACTTCCGGCGTCTGACGGCGAGCCCAGTAGATCACCATCGGCGTCATCCAGTGCATACGACACATCTGCGCCGTCAGCTCAAACGGACGCATGATGTCGCTCATCGGATAACGATTCAGGCCGTTATGGTGATACGCGGTTTCCGGTTCTCCGGTGGTCACCACGCTGCGCCAGTACTTGCCCTCCAGCGCATTCCCGTCCTGGCCGCTGGCAAACCCACGCGACAACACGCGATCCAGCCACTCTTTCAGCAAAGCCGGGCAGCTATAGGTATACAACGGATGCTGGAAAACGATGATTTGGTGTTCGCGCAACAGCTGCTGCTCGTAATGAATATCAATGAAAAAATCCGGATAGTGGGCGTATAAATCGTGCACCGTGACGTGGTCCAGTTCCATAGCCGACTGCAGCAAAACCCGATTAGCAATCGAATCCTGTGTTTCCGGATGGGCGTAAAGCAGCAATATTTTAGGTGGCTGCGACATCGTTCCCCTCCAAAGCGTCGTCACCGCAGCGGAATTCCGCTACCATGCTCGACGCAACTAACCATTATTGAATTATGTTGCCGATAAATTAACATATTCTGACGATACGGCGCTTATGATTGTCTTTTCCGCATTACAAATACGCCGCGGCACTAACGTGCTGCTGGACAACGCAACAGCCACCATTAATCCCGGCCAAAAAGTCGGTTTGGTGGGTAAGAACGGCTGTGGAAAATCCACGCTGCTGTCGCTCCTGAAGGGCGAAATTAGCAGTGATGCAGGCAATTTCACTTTTCCAGGTAACTGGGCGCTGGCATGGGTGAACCAGGAAACCCCGGCCCTCACTAAAGCCGCGCTGGAATATGTTATCGACGGCGACCGCGAATATCGTCAGCTTGAATCCGAATTAGCTGATGCCAACGCCAGGGATGACGGCAACGCCATCGCTCTGCTGCATGGCAAGCTGGATGCGATTCAGGCGTGGAGCATACATGCTCGCGCCTCCAGCCTGCTGCACGGATTGGGCTTTAGCCAGGAACAATTAATGCGGCCGGTGAGTGATTTCTCCGGTGGCTGGCGCATGCGCCTTAACCTTGCGCAAGCGCTGGTGTGCCGATCCGATCTGCTGCTACTGGATGAGCCGACTAACCACCTCGATCTTGATGCTGTTATCTGGCTAGAGCGCTGGTTGAAAAGCTATGAAGGCACGCTGATCCTCATCTCGCATGACCGTGACTTCCTTGATCCGGTGGTGGATAAAATCATTCATATCGAACAGCAGACGATGTTCGAATACACCGGCAACTATAGCTCGTTCGAGCGCCAGCGCGTCGCCAAACTGGCGCAGCAGCAGGCGTTGTTCCAGAGCCAGCAGGAAAAAGTACAGCACCTGCAAAAGTACATCGATCGCTTCCGCGCCCAGGCCACTAAAGCCAAACAGGCGCAGAGCCGTATCAAGATGCTGGAGCGCATGGAGTTAATTGCCCCGGCTCACGTCGATAACCCGTTTAGCTTCAGCTTCCGCGCACCAGAGAGCCTGCCCAATCCATTATTGAAAATGGAGAAAGTCACGGCGGGTTATGGCGAACGCATCATTCTTGATGCCATCAAACTGAATCTGGTACCGGGTTCACGCATCGGTCTACTCGGCCGTAACGGTGCGGGTAAATCAACGCTGATCAAACTGCTGGCCGGTGAAATTGAAGCGCTGGATGGCAAAGTTGGCCTGGCAAAAGGCATCAAGCTTGGCTACTTCGCTCAGCATCAACTTGAATACCTGCGCGCCGATGAATCGCCATTGCAGCATCTGGCCCGTATTGCGCCACAAACGCTGGAACAACAGCTGCGTGATTATCTCGGCGGCTTCGGTTTCCAGGGTGATAAAGTCAGTGAAATCACTGAACGTTTCTCAGGCGGTGAAAAAGCGCGACTGGTGCTGGCACTGATCGTCTGGCAACGTCCAAATCTGCTGCTACTCGATGAACCGACCAACCACCTTGATCTCGACATGCGTCAGGCATTGACCGAAGCGCTGATTGATTTCGAAGGCGCGCTGGTGGTGGTTTCGCATGACCGTCATTTACTACGATCCACCACCGACGATCTCTATCTGGTGCATGACCGCAAAGTCGATGTGTTTGAAGGCGATCTCGATGATTACCAGCAGTGGTTGAGCGATCTGCAAAAGCAGCAAGCCCAGCAGGATGCTGCACCGAAGCAGGATAACGCCAACAGCGCCCAGTCTCGTAAAGATCAGAAACGCCGCGATGCTGAACTGCGCGCGCAAACCCAGCCGTTGCGTAAAGAGATCGAGAAGTTAGAGAAGCAGATGGCGAAGTGGCAGAGCCAGCTCCGCGAAGCGGAAGCGATGCTGTCAGACAGTGCAATTTACGATCAGAGCCGTAAGGCCGATTTAACCTCGGCGCTGCAACGTCAGGCTGAAAGCAAATCGGCGCTGGAAGACGTTGAAATGGCCTGGCTGGATGCCCAGGAACAACTGGAGCAAATGCTGGCGAGTTAGTGTTCAGCATCCATGCTGCCCCTGCAGGGTGAGTGCCTGCTGTAAGATCAGCAGGCAGGGTTCGCATCTCTGGAAGGCCAGCATTCTTGTTCAGCTTCTGCTGTCAGGCAAGTATGTCTGGTGCGGATTTCGTGGATGCTCAGCGTCTGTTGTAAGTCCGGTATTCTTGTTCAACTTCTGCCGACAGGTCGGCATTTAGGCCGACCTGGTTAACCACCGCACTCTTTTAAAACGGAACATCCCCTAACACCGTCGCCCGATGCATTACTCGCCGCGCCGGATAGTAATCGGCATTCGCATAATGCTGCGTGACGCGGTTATCCCAAATAGCCACATCATTCTCCTGCCAGCGCCAGCGCACCTGAAACTCCGGTTTTGCCGTGTGCCAGAACAGGAAATTCAGCAGTGCTTCGCTCTCCTTCTCACTCAATCCCAGTAAACGCGTCGTGAAGCCTTCATTGACAAACAGCGCCTTGCGCCCGCTCACCGGATGGGTACGAATCACCGGATGCTGCACCGGCGGATGTTTGGCGACCGCTTGCTGCCAGCGCTGATGCTCTTCTTCCGTCTTGCGGTATTTATACTCCTGGAACGACTTCTTAAAATCATGCTCCGCCTGCAAGTCGCTCAGCAGTTGCTTAAACGGTTCGGACAACGCTTCATAGGCCGCAATGCCCGTTGACCACAACGTATCGCCACCGCTCTCCGGCAGCAGTTTAGACGCTAAAATCGCAATCGCCGGCGGCGTTTCAATAAAGGTCACATCGGTGTGCCAGTTATCGTTATCCGGTGGATTATCCTGATGGGTATCCAGCACGATAATTTCTTCCACTCCTTCCGCATGTGGATACACCGGATGGATGTGCAAATCACCAAAGCGAATCGCCAGAGCGCGCTGCTGTTCCGGCGTGATCACCTGATTGCGCAGGAACAACACCTGATGGCGCAGCAGACCATGATAAAGCTGCTCAAACTGCGCGTCGCTTAACGGGCGGCTGAGATCGAGGTCGCTGACCTGCGCACCGATATACGGGCCCAGCGCGGTAAAGGTGACACGTTCGTTCATTGCTGCTCTCCATTCCAGGGTGTCAGACGGCGCTGCAAGGCGCGCAGACCCAGTTCTAAACTAAAGGCGATTAAGGCAATCACTGCGATACCGGCCAGTACCACATCGGTGGCAAGAAACTCGCCCGCCGACTGCACCATAAAGCCGAGCCCTCGCGTGGCGGCAATCAGTTCGGCGGCCACCAGCGTGGACCAACCCACGCCAAGGCCAATGCGTAAACCGGTAAGGATTTCAGGCAATGCGCCCGGCAGGATGACAAAGCGCAGTAGCTGCCAGCGTGAAGCGCCTAGTGCCTGCGCAGCGCGAATCCGTACCTGCTGAGCATTCTTCACTCCTGCCAGCGTCGACAGCGTCACCGGCGCGAAGATCGCCAGATAGATTAGTAAGATTTTCGAGGTTTCGCCGATGCCAAACCAAATCACCATCAGCGGCAAATAGGCCAATGGCGGCACCGGACGATAGAGTTCAATCAGCGGATCGAGCAGCCCACGAATCGCCGGGCTCAGGCCCATTGCAATACCCACCGGGATGCCAATCAACGCGGCAAAAAACAGCGCCACCAGCATGCGCGTCAGGCTGGCGCCCAGGTGCTGCCATAGGGTCGCATCCATAAAGCCTTGTGGGCTGGCGATCAGCAGTAACTTTTGCAGCACCTGCTGGGGTGGCGGCAGAAACAGCGGTGCCACCAAATTGAGCGCCGTCACGCCCCACCACACCAGTAGCAGCACGGCTACACTCAGCAAGCTCAGGGAAAACTGCGGTGAAAAAGGCCAGCGCAACGTGCGTCGGCGAGTCTGGGTTTTCTCATCAATCACCGCGCTCATACAAACGCCTCCCGCTGGGAAAAGACCTGGTTCAACACGTATTCACGGCGTTCGATAAAAGCCGGATCGGATTTGATACTGCGGCACGGCTCGCCGGCGGCGAAACGCTGGCCAAAATCGAGTTTGATGCGCTCCACCACGCGACCTGGCCCCGGCGAAAGCAGCACCAGTTCACTGGCAAGAAACACCGCTTCTTCAATGTCGTGGGTAATCAGCAAAATCTGTTTGCCGGTATCCCGCCATAGCGTCAGCAGCAGGGTTTGCATCTGTTCACGGGTAAAAGCATCCAGCGCACCAAAGGGTTCATCTAACAGCAGCAACTGAGGATCAGCCGCCAGCGCACGCGCAATCCCCACGCGCTGACGTTGACCCCCAGAGAGCTGCCAGACAAAACGCTTTTCTGCCCCTTCCAGTCCGACTTTGCGGATTAAACGGCGAGCAATGGTATGACGTTCAGCCTTGTCCATTCCCGCCAGCTGCAAGCCAAACGCCACGTTATCGATCACGTTACGCCACGGCAGTAGCCCTTCGTTCTGAAACACCACGCCGCGTTCTGCGCCCGGTCCATTTACCGCTTTGCCATCCAGCGTGATACTGCCTGACTCCAGCGGCAGGAATCCGGCGATCAAGTTCAGTAAGGTGGTTTTGCCACAGCCTGACGGTCCCAGCACCACCAGCAGGTCGCGTTGATCCAGCTGCAGGTTGATATCCTGCAGCGCGGGTTGTCCGGCGTAACGTGCATTCAGATTGGTGATGCTGAGCATACGGCCTCCGTTATTTCGCCAAAGGCGCGACAAAGCGCGTGGTGACAAAGCTGCTGTAATCGTTAGCGGCATCCGGCACTTTGCCCTGCTCTTTCAGGAAGTGCGCGGTATCAACAATGGCTTTGTTCACTGGCTTGCCCAGCTGTTCCACCTGCTGCTGTGCGGTCAGGTAGGTATTGCCTTGCACCAGCACCGGCACATCGCTTTCCGGTACGCCACTCAGGCGCGCCAGTTTGCTGAGATTGTCGGGCTGCTTGAGCCACTGTTCTGGATTCGCAATGTAGGCTTGCTGTGCCTCAATCGCACTGCGCGCGAAAGCGGTAACCACTTCAGGATGCTGCTGAGCGAAATCTTTGCGCACCACCCACACATCCAGCGTTGGCGATCCCCATTTGCCCACCTGAGAAGAGTCGGTTAACACCGTGCCATCCTTTTCCAGCTCGTTTACCGCCGGTGACCAGACGTACGCGCCGTCAATATCACCGCGTTTCCACGCTGCAATAATGGCTGGCGGTTGCAGATTCACTAACTGCACCTGCGATGGCTTGATGCCCCAATGTTTGAGCGCTGACAGCAGGCTGTAATGGGTGGTGGAGATGAAGGGCACGGCGATGCGTTTGCCAATCAGATCCCTGGGACTGGTGATGGATTTTTTGACCACCAGCGCTTCGGAATTGCCAAGCTGTGATGCCAGTAAGAAAGCTTCGATGGGCAACTGCTGTGTTGCCGCCACTGCCAGCGGGCTGGACCCGATATTACCGATTTGCACATCACCGGAAGCCAATGCCCGCAGCACGCTGGCACCGCTATCAAACTTGCGCCAGTCGACCGTCGTGCCACTCTCTTTAGCAAAGGTGTTATCGGCCTGCGCCACTTTGGCCGGTTCCGCCGAGGTTTGATATGCCACGGTGACGTTGACCGCCTGTGCCTGGAATGCCATCAGGGCCAATGCTGCCGCCACTGCCGTTATCGTTTTTTTTACTGCCATCATCATTCACCCCAATGTTATGTCGTGATGGCAGTTTCTCCAGCGGCTGTAATTCCATAAAGGAATTAAAAATTATCCCTAATGAAAATCTGTTCTTAGATCAACATCGGGCAACGCTATGCGAAATGCGCAAATGCAAAGAAGGCGTAAAGACGGAAATATGTCACACGCTCACATAGCGACTGTGCTATTGATAGGCTCCTGATTTGTCACCTCTACTGGCGGTACTGAAATCCATGTCGATTGAGAAAGTTGCCCGTCTTGCTGGCGTGTCTAAAGCCACGGTTTCTCGGGTGTTGAACCAGCATCCAGGCGTGCGTTCTGATACACGAGCAAAGGTATTGGCGGCCATCGAACACTGTGACTATCAGCCCAACCTGCTGGCCCGCCAGCTGCGTACTGCCCAGAGCCATATGTTGCTGGTGTTAATTTCAGACATCACCAATCCTTTCTGTTCACGTGTGGTGCAAGGCATTGAAGCTGAAGCCGAAGCGCAGGGTTATCACATCCTGTTGTGCAATTCGGCCTCACAGCTGCCGCGTGAAGCCGCTTATCTGGCGTTATTAAGCGGTAAAGTGGTCGATGGCGTGATCACCATGGATGCCGCGGCCTGCCTGCAACAGCTGAAGGGGTTGATAGGTGACGCGCCTTGGGTGCAATGCGCCGAATACGATCCGGCTATCGCTGCTTCCAGTGTCACGATAAACAATAAAGAAGCGGCTTACGAAACCGTGCGTTATCTGGCCAACAAAGGCCGCCGCCGTATTGCATTGGTTAACTGTGATATGCGCTACCTTTACTCGCATCAGCGTGAAAGTGGCTATCGCGAAGCGCTGGAACAGCTGGAACTAAATTGGGGTGGCGTGGCTTACGCGGAAAACATTTCGTGTGAAGCGGGCAGTGCCGCACTGCGTGAACTGCTGGCACGACCGGAGCGACCAGACGCCGTGTTTGCAGTCTCAGATGTGCTGGCGGTTGGCGTGATTCACGCCGCGCTGGAGGCCGGATTGCGCATTCCGGAAGATCTCGCTGTCGTGGGGTTTGATGGTATTCCCTTCACCAGCAGCCTCAATCCACCGCTGACCACCATCGAACAACCGATGAATCGGCTGGGTGCACGCAGTGTTCAGCTGCTACTGAACCGCATCCGCCAGCCGCACAGTGACGTGGTGCGTGAAGTGTTACCCTGGAAGCGCGTTGAACGCGCCTCCAGCTAACTCAACGCCAGATCAGCAGTACACAGGCGGCAGTGAGCGCACCCATCGCCAGGTTGAAGATTTTCCACGCGCGCGGGCTGCGCAACAGACGGCCAATCAGCGAACCAAATCCCATCCAGATAACACCGGATACCACATTGACCAGCGCCATACCGATACTGATGGCGATCACCGAATGCAGATACGCATCGCCCGCCAGGCTAAAGCTGGCTACCGCGCCCAACGCCATCAGCCAGGCTTTTGGGTTGATCAACTGTAGCAGGCCACCCTGCCAGAACGGCATCTGCTTGACGTTGGCATCTTCAGTTTCCAGCTTCTCGTACTCCGCGGTGGCAATTTTCCACGCCAGCCACAGCAGGTAGAGGCTACCGGCAATCTTTAGCACCAGATGCAGAGAGGGATAAAGCAGGATCAAACCACCGATGCCAAATGCCACCATCAGCAACATGACTTGCATACCAATCATGATACCAATGAGCAGCGGGATGGTGCGCAGGAAGCCAAAATTAGCACCTGAGGCGGTAAGTAACATATTATTGGGCCCTGGCGTGATGGCAGCGACCCAAAGAAAACCCAACATTGATAAAAAAAGACTCAGTTCCATGTATATTCGGGTGCTCCTCACCCAGTAAAGCGGACAACCCATCGAAGCTATCAGCGAGTTATGCATCAGACAAGCCTTTACCCAAGCTATTTTGATCGCCTGAACGGCGAGCGATTTACACCGCTGCGCGGATTCAGTAACGCGCATCTGCAAACCCTGCTGCCGCGCATACTGCGTCGGCGCGTAACCCTGCGTCCGCACTGGCAGCGACTTGACCTGCCGGACGGTGATTTTGTCGATCTCGCGTGGAGCGAAGATCCAGCACAGGCGCGTCACAAACCGCGCATGGTGATGTTCCATGGCCTGGAAGGCAGCTTCCGTAGCCCGTATGCGCATGGCCTGATGCAGGCGTGTCAGGCGCGTGGCTGGCTGGCGGTGGTGATGCACTTTCGTGGATGCAGCGGCGAGCCGAATCGTCTGGAGCGCATCTATCATTCCGGTGAAACCGAAGATGCGACCTTTTTCCTGCACTGGTTGCAGCGCGAATGGGGCACGGTGCCGACTGCAGCAGTGGGCGTTTCACTCGGTGGCAATATGCTGGCCTATTTATTGGGCATGCACGGGAATGATGTGCCTGTGGATGCCGCCGTCGCCATCTCGGCACCCTTTGCGCTCGAACCCTGTAGTGAAAAGCTCGATGCTGGCTTTTCTCGTTTCTATCAGCACTATTTACTGACCAAGCTGAAACAGAACGCTACGCGTAAACTGCTGGCCTGGCCCGGCACACTACCGGTGGAACTGAGCCAGTTGCGCGCATTTCGCCGCATTCGTGAGTTTGATGATGCGATTACCGCACGGGCGCACGGTTTTCTGGATGCCAACGACTATTATCAACGTGCCAGCGCTATGCCGCTGCTCACGGGCGTGCGCAAGCCGCTGCTGATCATCCATGCCAAAGACGATCCCTTTATGACCGATGCAGTAATCCCGCAGCCGGCGCAACTGTCGCCTTCCATTGAATATCAGCTGACACAACAAGGCGGGCACGTTGGCTTTGTTGGCGGTACGTTAATGAAGCCGAAAATGTGGCTGGAACAGCGTGTGCCTGACTGGCTTTCAACCTATCTGGATGTGTGATCGTGATTATTCCCTGGCAAGAACTTGAAGTCGCAACACTGGAAAACCTGATTGAAACTTTCGTGCTGCGCGAGGGAACCGACTATGGTGAGCAGGAGCGCAGCCTGGAACAAAAAGTCGCCGACGTGCGCCGCCAGCTGGAGCGCGGAGACGTTGTGCTGGTGTGGTCGGAACTGCATGAATCCGTCAACATTATGCCGAAAGGCGAGTTTCGCGGTTAATGCACCGCGCAGTAATTCGTGGTAACAATGCTCATCGCCCGACTTCACAGGGAGTTCTGTTATGTCAGCCAGGCATCCAATCATTGCCGTGACCGGTTCCAGCGGTGCCGGTACCACGACCACCAGCCTCGCCTTCCGTAAGATTTTCCAGCAGCTGAATCTGCATGCTGCGGAAGTGGAAGGTGACAGTTTTCACCGTTATACCCGTCCAGAAATGGATATGGCGATCCGTAAGGCACGCGATCTGGGCCGTCATATTAGCTACTTCGGTCCGGAAGCCAATGACTTCGGGCTGCTGGAACAGACGTTTAAGCATTACGGAAAAACCGGGCTGGGTGAGTCGCGCAAATATCTGCACACCTACGACGAAGCGGTGCCGTGGAATCAGGTGCCGGGCACCTTTACGCCCTGGCAGCCGCTGCCGGAAAACACTGACGTGCTGTTCTATGAAGGATTACACGGTGGCGTGGTTACACAGCAGCACAACGTCGCCGAGCATGTCGATTTGCTGGTCGGCGTGGTGCCGATTGTCAATCTGGAGTGGATTCAAAAGCTGGTGCGCGACACCAGCGAGCGCGGCCATTCCCGTGAAGCGGTGATGGATTCAGTGGTGCGTTCAATGGAGGATTATATCAACTTCATCACGCCGCAGTTCTCGCGCACCCACATCAACTTCCAGCGTGTACCTACGGTGGATACGTCAAACCCATTTGCCGCACGTGAAATTCCCTCACTCGATGAAAGCTTTGTGGTGATTCACTTCCGTGGACTGGAAGGCATTGCTTACCCTTACCTGCTGGCGATGATCCAGGGCTCGTTCATTTCGCATATGAACACGCTGGTGGTGCCGGGCGGCAAAATGGGGCTGGCAATGGAGTTAATCATGACGCCACTGGTGCAGCGGCTGATTGAAGGTAAACGGATTGAATAATCCAGAAATTCTGTAGCGGCGGCCGTTTGGCCGCCCACTTATGTTATCGCTCAATCACTTCGTAACTGTGCGTCATTTTCACACTATTGCCGAGCATGATCGCCACCGAGCAATACTTCTCCGCCGACAGATCGACGGCCCGCGCCACCGCTTTATCGCTTAGCGCTGTGCCGCTAACGATAAAATGCAGGTTGATTTGCGTAAAAATACGTGGCGCTTCTTCCCGGCGCTCGGAGGTGAGTTTCACCTCGCAGTCAGCCACATCATTTCGGCCTTTTTGCAGGATCGATACCACGTCAATCGCGCTACAGCCGCCTGCTGCCATCAAAACCATCTCCATCGGGCTTGGCGCTTTGTCACCCGAGTTACCGTCCATTAATACCTGATGGCCTGATGAGGATTCTCCGAGAAAGGTCAGCCCTTCCACCCATTTCACTCGTGCCTGCATTATTCTTTCTCCTGAAGTGGCGGTTTTGCCGCCAGAGTACGCTTTCACTTGATAAACAGCAATCCAGACTCTTCCGCCTGTTGCTGAAGCGAGACAACAGAAGACAGCTTGCAAAAGCTGTGCTACAAACAGTGCTGAAAATATTTTCGTCATCACAGACGAAGGCGGGAAGAATCAAAAGCGTAGCTTAAGAATCACCCGGAAATAATTTTCCTTTACTGGAAACGCTCGACGATTACACCGCCTGACAGGGAAAACTGCCCCCTGTGTTTTGGGCACGATTACAACAGAGGATAATAGCGAATGGTTCTCGGCAAACCGCAAACAGACCCTACACTCGAATGGTTCCTGTCCCATTGCCATATTCACAAATATCCGTCCAAAAGCACGCTCATCCATCAGGGTGAGAAAGCGGAAACGCTGTACTACATCGTGAAAGGTTCCGTTGCGGTTCTGATCAAAGATGAAGAAGGCAAAGAGATGATCCTCTCCTACCTCAATCAGGGAGACTTCATCGGCGAACTCGGCCTGTTTGAAGAAGGCCAGGAACGTAGTGCCTGGGTACGTGCTAAGACTGCCTGCGAAGTGGCTGAAATTTCCTACAAAAAATTCCGTCAGCTGATTCAGGTAAACCCGGATATTTTAATGCGACTTTCGTCGCAAATGGCGCGTCGTCTGCAAGTCACCTCCGAGAAAGTGGGCAACCTTGCCTTCCTCGATGTGACGGGCCGTATTGCGCAAACACTGCTTAATCTGGCGAAACAACCCGATGCGATGACGCACCCCGACGGGATGCAAATCAAAATCACACGTCAGGAGATTGGTCAGATCGTGGGTTGCTCACGCGAAACCGTGGGTCGTATCCTGAAAATGCTGGAAGATCAGAACCTGATCTCCGCACACGGTAAAACCATCGTCGTCTACGGCACCCGCTAATTTCTTATCACCCACGGCGTGATGGCAACATCGCGCCGTTTTTGTTTGCGATGAGCTGATGTGGCGCCGAATCATCTATCATCCTGAGGTCAACTACGCACTGCGGCAAACGCTGGTGCTGTGCCTGCCTGTGGCACTAGGCTGGCTGTTTGGCGATCTGCAAAAAGGCCTGCTGTTCTCCTTAGTGCCTGCCTGCTGCAACATGGCGGGTCTCGATACCCCGCATAAACGCTTCTTTAAACGCCTGATTGTCGGCGGCTCCCTGTTTGCCACCGCCAGTTTTCTGATCCAATTTCTCACCAGTGACGCCATTCCGTTACCGCTGATCCTGTTTGTGCTGCCGCTGCTGATAGGCGTGACCGGCGAAATCAGCCCGCTGCACGGTCGCTTGTTGCCCGCCACACTGATTGCCGCCATCTTTAGCCTCAGCCTGGTAGGACGCATGCCCATGTGGGTGCCGCCGCTGCTGTATATCGGCGGCACGCTATGGTATGGCCTGTTTAACTGGTTCTGGTTCTGGCTGTGGAAAGAGCAGCCGATGCGCGAAACGCTCAGTCTGCTGTATCGGGAACTGGCGGATTACTGCGATGCCAAGTACACCTTGCTGACGCAGCTCACCGATCCGGAAAAAGCGCTGCCGCCGCTGCTGGCGCGTCAGCAAAAAGCCGTTGACCTGATCACCACCTGCTATCAGCAGATGCACATGCTCTCTGCCAGCCGCGATAACAGCCACAAGCGCCTGACGCGGGCTTTCCAGGTGGCGCTTGATTTGCAGGAGCACATCTCGGTGAGCCTGCACCAGCCGGAAGAAGTGCAAAAGCTGGTCGAGCAGAGTCACGCCGAAGCGGTGATCCGCTGGAATGCCAAAACCATCTCTGCGCGTCTGCGCCTGTTGGCCGATGCCATTCTCTATCATCAATTGCCCGATCGCTTCCACATGGAAAAGCAGCTCGGCGCGCTGGAAAAAATTGCGCGCCAGCATCCCGACAATCCGGTGGGCAACTTCTGCTATTACCATTTCAGCCGCATCGCCCGCGTGCTGCGCACCCAGAAACCTTTATACACCCGTGACCTGATGGCCGATCGCCAGCGCCGTTTGCCGCTGTTCCCGGCGCTGCGCAGCTATCTTTCGCTCAAGTCCGCTGCATTGCGCACCGCGGCTCGTATTTCGGTGATGCTGATGTTCGGCAGTGCGCTGGCGCTGTTCTTTAATATTCCCAAGCCTTACTGGATTCTGATGACCATCATGTTTGTCAGCCAGAATGGCTACAGCGCCACACGAGTGCGTATCCAGCACCGTGCGCTGGGGACCTTTGCCGGATTGCTGATCGCCGCAGGATCGCTACGGCTCGAAGTGCCCGAATCGATCACCCTGCTGTTTATGCTGGCCATCACCCTCGCCAGCTATCTGGTCACGCGCAAGTATTACGGCTGGTCGATGATTGGCTTCACCGTGACGGCGGTGTATTCGCTCCAGCTGTTGTCGCTGAACGGGGCGCAGTTCCTGCTGCCGCGCATGATGGATACCCTGATGGGCTGCCTGATCGCCTTTGCCGGTATGATCTGGCTGTGGCCACAGTGGCAGAGCGGATTACTGCGCAGCAACGCGCATGATGCGCTGGAGGCTTATCAGGAAGCCTTGCGGATGTTGCTGGGGCCGGAGCAATCTCCTGAAAAGCTGGCTTACCAGCGCATGAAGGTCAATCAGGCGCACAATGCACTGTTCAACTCACTGAATCAGGCATCGAGCGAACCGGGCTTCAACGCGCAGTACCTGAAAGATATGCGCATGTGGGTCACCCACAGCCAGTTCATTGTGGAGCATATTAACGCGATGACGATCCTGGCGCGTGAGCACACCATGCTGACGCCGAAGCTGGCGGAACGCTATCTGCAATCCTGTGAAATTGCGCTGCAGCGCTGTCAGCAGCGACTGGCGTATGACGGGCCAGGCAATGACAGCAATATTCTGGAAGCGCCGGAGAATATGAATGAAGGGCCGGTAACGATTGTCGAGCAGCATGTGAAGCGCATCCTGCAACACCTGAATGTGATGCACACCATCTCTTCACTGGCCTGGAGCCAGCGACCACATCACGGCCGCTGGCTGAAAGTTTTACGTCCGAAAGGATGATTACGCCGCCAGCACTTTCTCAATCGCTTGGGCGAAACGCGCCATCCCTTCTTCGATGTCAGTCGGCTCGATCACCAGTGACGGCACAAAACGAATCACATCAGTGCCTGCGGTCAGAACCATCAACCCTTCTGCTGCCGAGGCATTGAGGATATCGCGCGCTTTACTGGCGTGCTGTGGCTTCAGCGCTGCGCCAATCAGCAAACCTTTGCCGCGAATCTCACTGAAAAGATCATATTTGCTGTCAATCGCCTGCAGTGCCTCAACGAACTGCTGACGACGAGCTTCCACGCCACCCAGCACTTCTGGGGTGTTGATGATGTCCAGAGCCGTTTCAGCAATCGCACAGGCCAGCGGGTTGCCGCCGTAAGTGGTGCCGTGCACGCCGGGCGCCATCACTGAGGCGATTTCATTGGTGGTCAGCATCGCACTCACCGGGAATCCGCCGCCCAGCGCTTTGGCGGTGGTGATGATGTCTGGCTTGATGCCGTAATGTTCGTAGCTGAACAGCTTACCGCTACGACCCATGCCGCTCTGCACTTCATCCAGCACCAGCAGCGCTTTATGCTCATCGCATAGTGCACGCAGGCCCTGCATGAACTCTTGAGTTGCCGCCACCACGCCGCCTTCGCCCTGAATCGGCTCGACAACAATCGCGCAGGTATGATCATCAATCACCGCTTTTACCGCATCCAGATCGTTAAACGGTACATGGACGATATCTGCCGGCTTTGGACCAAAGCCGTCGGAGTATTTAGGCTGGCCGCCAACGGAAACGGTAAACAAGGTACGACCGTGGAACGCGTTGTGGAAGGCGATGATTTTGCTTTTGAACGGGCTGTGTTTTTTGCAGGCGTAATAACGCGCCAGCTTAAAAGCAGCTTCGTTAGCTTCCGCGCCGGAGTTGCCAAAGAAAACGCGATCGGCAAAGGTCGCTGCAATCAATTTGCTCGCCAGACGCAGCGCCGGTTCGTTGGTGAACACGTTGCTGGTGTGCCACAGGGTTTCGCCCTGCGTTTTCAGCGTTTCCACCAGCGCCGGGTGGCAATGGCCTAAAGCAGTCACCGCGATACCGCCGGAGAAGTCGATATACTCTTTGCCCAGCTGATCCCAGACTCGGCTGCCCTTGCCTTTTACCGGCACGAACTGCGCTGGTGCATAAACAGGCAAAATCACGTTATCGAACGTTTCCCGGGTTACCGCTAGTTTTTCCGCTGCCATTGCCGACCTCATTGGGTTATTTATTGAGCTGAAGTGAAATTATAATCACAAAATATGCATAAAAAATCACACGAAGGCAAACATAAGTTACGCGTTGAGGAAATTAGCCAATAGCTGATGGCCCTGCTCGCTGAGGATGCTCTCAGGATGGAACTGCACCCCTTCTAAGGGCAGCGTACGGTGGCGGAAGCCCATGATCTCATCGGGCTCGCCATCACGCAGGCTCCAGGCCGTGACTTCGAATTCTGCGGGCAGCGTATCGCGCGCCACAATCAGTGAATGATAGCGCGTGACGGTGAGCGGATTATTAAGGTTGCGAAATACGCCTTGATGGGTGTGCTGGATAACAGAGGTTTTGCCGTGCATCACCCGACGAGCCCGCACCACTTGCGCGCCATAGGCTTGCGCAATTGCCTGATGGCCGAGGCAAACACCGAGAATCGGTAAGCGACCGGCAAAATGGCGGATGGCATCCAGAGACACACCGGACTGATCCGGCGTGCAGGGACCGGGTGAAATCACCAGATGCGTCAGTGGCAACGCATCCATCTGCGCCAGCGTGATGGCATCGTTACGCACCACGCGCACTTCTGCGCCCAGCTCACAGAAGTACTGGTAGAGATTCCAGGTGAAGGAGTCGTAGTTATCAATTAACAGCAGCATAGTGCCCTCAGGCCAGTCAAACCGCCGCTATTCTACGCATTTTACCGTGCGGGACTCACCACTTTCGCAAACTGTGTCGTCAGCGGTGCCAGATCGCCCGACACACCAGCAAACAACGCGGTACGCCACGTTTCTCGTTCCAGCTTATCCCACGTCAACAGGTAACCGGCGTGCAGCGCCAGCTGTTCAAAGAAAATGCGCTGCGTGCGGCCATTGCCCGCGCGGAACGGGTGCAATACGAAGATCTCACAATAATAATGTGCCAGCCGCGCGACAAACTCATCCTGCGTCAGGTTTGTCAGTTGTTGTTCATCTTCCAGCGCGCTCATCAGCGCATTGCCCTCTTTCTCGATGTATTCGCAATGGCAATAGGGTGTCTCATCACGCCAGATATCGATGCTGCGTAACTCCCCTGCCCAACTGTAGAGATCCTGAAACAGCGTGCGATGAATATGGCATAACCAGGGCATACCGGTGCTGCGCGGGCCGAGTTCCAGTGTCGCCAGGCGTGCAGCGCTAAACGCCAGCTCCGCTTTACGCAACTGCGCTTCGTCATGAATATCGAGACGATTTTTCAACACCGTGTCGTTGTGCCAGACATAAGGGTCGCGCACGGCCAGACTGTTATCCGCCATATTGCCTCCTTAGTGACTCAAGTCGCTCTTCATGCTGCTCAGCGCTGATATCGCTGAGTACGTAGCCGGCAAGACGGCAACTGGCCTGATAACTGGCCATGCGGCGCTGTTGCCACAGGGTGGCTTTCTGTTTTTCGGTGAGTTGGCTGGTCATTGCGCCTCCGACAAGCAATTTGCCCTAAGTATAAGAGCTAATTTTAGCTTTGCCGGAGAGCAGCAGAACGCGCCGACGAGTGCCGGCGCGTTAATTCATTAAGGCATGACTTTCGCAGACAGGATAACAATCGGTTTTGACGGCACATTTTGGTACGGGCCGACATCTTTGGTTGGCACCTGAGCAATCTTATCGATCACATCCTGGCCTTTCACAACTTTACCAAATACCGCATAACCGAAGTCGCGTTGACCGTGATCGAGGAAGGCGTTATCCGCGACGTTGAGGAAGAACTGGCTAGTCGCACTATCTTTATCTGCAGTACGCGCCATAGAGATGGTGCCACGCAGGTTACGCAAACCGTTGTCGGCTTCGTTCTTGATCGGTGCCACGGTCTGCTTCTGCTGCATATCCGTGGTGAAACCGCCGCCCTGGATCATAAAACCCGGGATCACACGGTGGAAGATCGTATTGTTGTAGAAACCGTTGTTGACGTAGTCGACAAAGTTTTTCACCGAAACCGGGGCTTTCTGGTTGTTCAGTTCGAGTTCGATATTGCCCGCAGAGGTGGTGAGCAGCACATGGGTATCCCCTTTGGCTGCCAGAGCGGTAGCGGATACAGAAGAGAGCGCTAACAGGGCGACTGCCGCTGTCAAAGTACGTTTAAACATGAAAGATTCCTTACCATGGAGTGCAAGCTCAAAAACGAGATCGATTGTAAAGAGCAAGTTATACAAGAGCCAGCGTTTTACCGATATTTACGCTGATGTTGCGATTGTCATACTTTTTGAGGTGCGCAATCATTTGCGTGACGAAAATCACACTATTAATGAAATATTTCGCGCTCGTTACACTCGTTGTTTATTAAGATCACAGTTGCATTTACAATTCATGACACTTTTTGCCAATCCCGGCGCATCACAGGTTCAGAACATGACAAACCGTAATCGCATTGGCCTTACCTGGATCAGCTTTTTCTCCTACGCGCTCACCGGCGCGCTGGTGATCGTTACCGGTATGGTACTGGATAATATTGCCCAATACTTCCAGTTGCCCATCTCAGAAATGAGCAACACTTTCACCTTCCTGAATGCCGGTATCCTGGTCGCGGTATTCCTTAACGCCTGGCTGATGGTGATTGTGCCGTTGAAACGCCAGCTGATTTTTGGCTTTGTGCTGATGATCCTCGCGGTGGCAGGCCTGATGACCAGCCATAACCTGACCGTCTTCTCGCTGTGCATGTTTGTGCTCGGTGTGGTCAGCGGTATCACCATGTCGATCGGTACCTTCCTGATTACCCATCTGTACGATGGTCGCCAGCGTGGCTCGCGCCTGCTGTTCACCGACTCCTTCTTCAGCATGGCCGGTACCATTTTCCCGATCATCGCTGGCGTACTGCTGGCGCGCATGCTGCCGTGGTACTGGGTATACGCCTGCATCGGGGTGATTTACATCGCGATCTTTGTCCTGACGCTGATGGTGGAATTCCCGGAACTGAAAAGCGAAGCAGCCGTGCAAGGCGGCGAGAAAGAGAAATGGGGCATCGGCGTGTTGTTCCTGTCTATCGCGGCGCTGTGCTACATCCTCGGTCAATTGGGCTTTATCTCCTGGGTGCCAGAGTACGCCACCAAATCGATGGGCATGGATATTGCGGCGGCTGGTCAGCTCGTCGGTAACTTCTGGACCGCGTACATGGTCGGCATGTGGGTGTTCAGCTTCCTGCTGCGCTTCTTCGATCTGCAGCGCATCCTGATGGTATTGGCGGCTCTGGCGACCGGGTTAATGTACTGGTTTGTCACCACCAACGACGCCAGCATGCTGCACTGGATCATCATGATTCTCGGCTTCAGCTCCAGCGCTATCTACACCACCATCATTACGCTGGGCTCGCTGCAAACCAAAGTCTCTTCGCCGAAGCTGGTGAACTTTATCCTCACCTGCGGCACCGTCGGCACCATGCTGACCTTTGTGGTTACCGGCCCAATTGTGGCGAAAGGCGGCGCACATGCAGCACTCTCTACCGCTAATGGCTTGTATGCCGTGGTGTTTTTGATGTGCGTGCTGCTGGGCTTTGTGACTAAACATCGCCAGCACGGCCATATTACGCACTAATCGGTGACGTGCAGGGGTGAACGTTCACCTCTGTTGCCTGGTGCAGTAGCAAGAGAGTGCGCAGTGATGCGCACTCTTTTTTTATGCAGCGACTATCGTCGGAATGACACCGCTTCCGCCTCACCCAAATAGATTTCACTGCTCGCGGGCTGCGTTGCCGCCACCACGCTTCCCTGCCGTATTGAATAGCGCACAGGCACTTGTCTGCGCACCGCATCAAAGCCACTTTCAGCCGGCAGAATAATCAGACTGGCATGGTCACCTACCGCCAGACCGTAATCCTTCAATTGCATCGTCTTCGCGCTGTTAGTGGTGATCAGGCTCAGGCCATTGTCGATCTGCTCGTAGCCCATCAACTGACAGACATGTAATCCCATATGCAGCACCTGTAGCATGCTGGCGGTGCCGAGCGGATACCAGGGATCAAACACATCATCATGGCCAAAGCAGACGTTAATATCGGCTTCCAGCAACTCCTTCACCCGTGTGATACCACGGCGTTTGGGATAGCTGTCAAAACGCCCCTGCAGGTGAATGTTCACCAGTGGGTTAGCGACAAAATTAATCTTTGAAAGCTTGAGCAAGCGGAATAAGCGCGAGGTGTAGGCGTTGTTGTAGGAGTGCATCGCCGTGGTGTGGCTGGCGGTAACACGTTCGCCGTTGCCATCACGATGGGCCAGTGCCGCCACGGTTTCGACAAAGCGCGACTGCTCATCATCGATCTCATCACAGTGCACATCCACCATGCGGTCATAACGGTTGGCGAGCGCGAAGGTTTTATGCAGTGATTCAACGCCATACTCGCGTGTGAACTCGAAGTGCGGGATGGCGCCTACCACATCGGCGCCGAGACGCAATGCCTCTTCCAGCAGCGCTTCACCATTTGGATAGGAGAGAATCCCCTCCTGCGGAAACGCCACGATTTGAATATCGATCCATGGCGCCATTTCCGCCTTTACTTCCAGCATGGCTTTCAGCGCGGTGAGAGTAGGATCGGAAACATCAACATGGGTACGCACATGCTGAATACCGTTGGCAATTTGCCACTTCAGCGTCTGCTGTGCGCGCTGTTTGACATCGTCATGGCTGAGCAGCGCCTTGCGCTCCGCCCAGCGTTCAATACCTTCAAACAGCGTGCCGGACTGATTCCAGGCAGGCTGCCCGGCGGTTTGCGTGGTGTCGAGATGGATATGCGGTTCGATAAAGGGGGCACTTGCCAGCCCTCCTTCGGCATCCAGCGCATCATCCTGCTGCGTGATTTGCGGTGGCTGGGGGCGTAATGCCGTTATTTTGCCGCCGTTGATTTCCATCTGCCACAGACCCTGCTGGCCGGCCAGACGCAGGTTGTTGATCCACTTTAGTGTGCGATTCGCCATGCCTTCCTCCCGTTTTAAGCCACAGGTTAAGCTAGCATGAAAATCTTTCCGTCTGTGCCATAGGTTTTTAGTCTGCCAAAATGACCATGCAAAAAAGCCCTCAGCTCAGTTTGTAGCAGCGACACTGATGGCAACCGATGCTGCACAATATCCAATCAAATAAGCCACTTATCATTTTCGTTCAAAATCAATTACATACCTCTAAATAGGTATATAGCCGTGCGCTTGATGTGCATCAATAAGCGCCTGATATTGCGCGCTATCGTAAGCGCAGATACCGCAATTTTTGAGGCAAGCATGAGCAAGCACAGTGTCGTGATTATTGGCAACGGCATGGTCGGCCACCGCTTTATAGAAGAACTGATCGATAAAGCCGAGCCCGGCCAATTCGCCATTACCGTCTTTTGTGAAGAACCGCGCGTCGCCTATGACCGTGTCCACCTTTCCGCCTACTTCTCCCATCACACCGCTGAAGAGCTGTCACTGGTTCGCCCCGGCTATTACGAAAAACATCAGGTCAACCTGCTGATCGGTGAACGGGCGATCACGCTCAACCGCGACGAAAAACTGATTCACTCTAATACCGGTCGCTCGGTGCACTATGACACGCTGATTTTTGCCACCGGTTCTTATCCATGGATACCGCCAATCAAAGGCGCTGAAGGCAGCGACTGCTTTGTCTATCGCACCATCGAAGATCTTAACGCCATTGAAGCCTGTGCGCGCCGAACAAAACGTGGTGCGGTGATAGGTGGCGGATTGCTCGGCCTGGAAGCCGCGGGCGCGCTCAAAAATCTCGGTATCGAAACTCACGTTATTGAATTTGCACCGGGATTAATGGCCGAACAGCTGGATGTGCAAGGCGGCGAGCAGTTGCGTCGTAAGATCGAGCAGATGGGCGTGCTGGTGCATACCGGCAAAAACACCCAGCAGATTGTGCATCACGCCAAAGGCGGTAAGACGCTGGAATTCGCCGATGGCAGTTCGCTGGATGTCGATTTCATCGTGTTCTCCACTGGCATTCGTCCACAAGACAAGCTGGCAAAACAGTGTGGTCTGGAAATCGGCCAGCGTGGCGGTATCGCCATTAACGACCGCTGCCAAACCAGTGATGCCGCGATTTATGCCGTCGGTGAATGTGCGGCCTGGCAAAACCGGCTGTTCGGCTTAGTCGCGCCGGGCTACAAAATGGCACAGGTCGCCAGCGATGCGTTGCTGGGACGCGACAGTGCCTTTTCCGGTGCCGATATGAGCGCCAAACTTAAGTTGCTGGGCGTGGATGTCGGTGGTATCGGCGATGCGCATGGCCGCACGCCGGGCGCGCGCAGCTATATGTGGCTCGACGAACAAAAACACATCTACAAACGCCTGATCGTCAGTGAAGACAATCGCACGCTGCTCGGCGCGGTACTGGTCGGTGACACCAGTGATTACGGCAATCTGCTGCAGCTGGCGCTGAACAACATCGCACTGCCCGACAATCCCGAAGGTTTGATTCTGCCCGCAGGCAGCGGCGAGAAGCCGGTATTGGGAGTCGATTCCCTGCCGGATAGCGCGCAGATCTGCTCCTGTTTCGATGTCAGCAAAGGCGATATCGTCAACGCGGTGCAAGGCGGTTGCCACACCGTGGCGATGCTGAAAAGCGAAACCCGAGCTGGCACCGGCTGCGGCGGCTGCATTCCGCTGATCACTCAGGTGCTCAACGCGGAACTGAGCCGTCAGGGTATCGAAGTCAACAATCACCTGTGCGAGCACTTCCCCTATTCACGTCAGGAGCTGTATCACCTGATTCGTGTCGAAGAGATCACCTCCTTCGATGCGCTGCTGGCGAAATATGGCCAGGGTTATGGCTGTGAAGTGTGTAAACCCACCGTCGGTTCGCTGCTGGCCTCGTGCTGGAATGACTATGTGCTCAAGCCACAACTCGCACCACTTCAGGACAGTAACGATCTGTTCCTTGGCAATATTCAGAAAGATGGCACCTACTCGGTGATCCCACGCTCGCCCGGCGGTGAAATCACGCCAGAAGGGTTGATGACGATCGGTGCGGTGGCACGTGAATTTAATCTTTACACCAAGATCACCGGCTCGCAGCGTATCGGCCTGTTCGGTGCTCAGCGCGACGATCTGCCTGCCATCTGGTCGCAGCTGATTGATGCCGGATTTGAGACCGGCCAGGCGTATGCCAAAGCGTTGCGCATGGCAAAAACCTGCGTGGGCAGCACCTGGTGTCGCTATGGCGTCGGCGATAGCCTCGGCTTCGGTATCGAGCTCGAGAACCGCTACAAAGGCATTCGTACACCGCACAAAATGAAGTTTGGCGTCTCGGGCTGCACGCGCGAATGTGCGGAGGCGCAGGGCAAAGATGTCGGCATCATCGCGACGGAAAAAGGCTGGAATCTGTACGTATGCGGCAACGGCGGCATGAAGCCACGTCACGCCGATCTGCTGGCGGCGGATCTGGATCGCGACACTCTGCTCATGTACCTCGACCGCTTCATGATGTTCTATATCCGCACCGGTGACCGATTGCAGCGTACCTCGCTGTGGCTGGAAAGTATGGAGGGCGGTATCAACTATCTGCGCAGCGTGATTGTCGATGACAAACTCAGCCTCAACGCGCAGCTGGAAGCTGAACTGGCGCGCCTGCGGGCTGAAGTCGAGTGCGAATGGGCTGCAACGGTGAACGATCCCCGGCAGCACATCCACTTCAGCACCTTCATCAACAGCGATCAGCGCGATCCGCTGGTGCAGCACGTAGCCCAGCGCGATCAGCACCGTCCGGCAAGTCCTGCCGAGCGCATCGCCATCACCCAGATTGAGGAGATCGACGCATGAGCCAGTGGCATTCCGTGTGTGAACTCGAACAAATCCTGCCTGCCACCGGCGTCTGCGCGTTGGTAAAAGGCCAGCAGATTGCCATCTTCCGTCCGCATGATGATGAGCAACTCTATGCGCTGAGTAACATCGATCCTTTCTCCGCAGCCAGCGTGCTGTCACGCGGCCTGATTGCCGAACATCAGCACACGCTGTGGGTCGCCAGCCCACTGAAAAAACAGCGCTTCCGTTTAAGCGACGGCGTCTGCCTGGAAGATGCCGCCCGTTCCGTGGCGAGCTATCCGGTGCGCGTTACTGCGGGCCAGGTCGAAGTGTGCGCCTGACAGAATTCTTTTACTTTATGAGACGTCACTATGTTTACTGACACCCTGAATACCTGCGCCGCCAACGCGGCGCGCATTGTGCGTACGGCACAGCACAGTCCGCTGGCCTTCTGGATCAGTTCGGCGATGGCTGGCGCTTACGTCGGCCTCGCCATCATCCTGATTTTCACACTCGGCAATCTGGCCGATCCTGCGTGGCGGCCGCTGATCATGGGCGCGACCTTTGGTATCGCACTGACGCTAGTGATCATTGCCGGGTCGGAGCTGTTTACCGGCCATACCATGTTCCTCACCGTCGGCGTTAAAGCCGGGACCATCAGCCAGGGCCAGATGTGGTGCGTACTGCCGCAAACCTGGCTGGGCAACCTGATTGGCTCGGTGTTTGTCGCCCTGCTCTACTACTACGCAGCCGGTGCGATGCTACCCAATACAGGCGCACTGATTCACAGTGCCGCACTGGCGAAAACTACACAGCCTGCCATGGCGCTGTTCTTTAAAGGTGCGCTGTGTAACTGGCTGGTGTGTCTGGCGATCTGGATGGCGGTGCGCACCGAAGGCACGGCAAAATTCATTGCCATCTGGTGGTGCCTGCTGGCCTTTATCGCCTCCGGCTATGAACACTCGGTAGCGAATATGACGGTCTTTGCACTGTCGTGGTTTGGTCAGCATAATGCCGACCTGACCTTGAGCGGCATAGGTCATAACCTGCTGTGGGTGACGCTGGGTAACATGTTCTCTGGCATGGTATTGATGGGCCTTGGATACTGGTACGCCACGCCACAGGCTCAGCGGCCGCAAGTGGCGCCACAAGCCACTGCGCTCAAATCGGTTTAACGTTTTTAAGCCCGCACATTGCGGGCTTTTTTGAGGATGAGCGATGGACTATTTTCCGCTGTTTTGCCGTCTGCGAGGCAAGCGTTGTTTATTGGTCGGCGGCGGCGATGTAGCCGAGCGCAAAGCGCGCCTGCTGCTGGATGCCGGTGCCGATCTGCACGTTGGCGCAGTGCAATTCTCTCCTGCGTTTCAGCAGTGGGCTGAACAGGGAAAGTTGCACCTATTGCCCGGCACATTTGAAGAGCAGTGGCTGGAGGGCTGCTGGCTGGTCATTGCCGCCACCGACGATGACGCTGTGAATCAGCAAGTGGGCGATGCCGCCGAAGCACGCCGCATCTTCTGCAATCTGGTGGATGCACCGCAGGAAGCCAGCGCTATCATGCCGTCGATTGTCGATCGCTCCCCGCTGATGATTGCGGTGTCCTCCGGTGGCCGCGCTCCGGTGCTGGCGCGCCTGATGCGTGAGAAGCTGGAAGCGATGCTGCCGCAGCATCTGGGCCAACTGGCTTCACTCGCTGGCACACTCCGCAGCCGGGTGAAGAAAACCTTCGCCAGCATGGGACAGCGCCGGGCATTTTGGGAGCGCTTCTTTGCCAGCGATCGTCTGGCGCAAACGCTGGCGAATGGTGACAAGCCACGCGCCGATCATATCGTTGATACGCTGTTCGATGCGCCGCTCTCCCAACAGGGTGAAGTGGTGCTGGTGGGCGCGGGTCCAGGCGATGCCGGATTATTAACGCTGAAAGGTTTGCAGTGTATCCAGCAGGCCGATGTGGTGGTGTATGACCGTCTGGTGTCCGAACCCATTCTCAACCTGGTGCGCCGCGATGCTGAACGCATCTTCGTCGGTAAACAGGCCGGACATCACTGCGTGCCGCAGTCGCAAATCAACCAGTTACTGTTAGAGCAGGCTCAGAGCGGCAAGCGCGTGGTACGGCTGAAAGGCGGCGATCCCTTTATTTTCGGTCGCGGTGGTGAGGAACTAGAAGTACTGGCACAGCACAACATTCCGTTCAGCGTGGTGCCAGGTATTACCGCCGCCTCCGGTTGTGCCGCCTACAGCGGCATTCCGCTGACGCATCGCGACCATGCGCAGAGCGTGCGCTTTGTCACCGGTCATCTGCAACAACAGGGCGAAATTGAGTGGAGTAAGCTGGCGGCAGAGCAGCAAACGCTGGTGTTCTATATGGGGCTGAATCAGGCACCCGAGATCCAGCGCCAGCTGTTGCAGCATGGCATGGATGCGACGATGCCGGTCGCCATCGTGCAGAACGGCACCACGCCAGAACAACAGGTGGAAACCGCGACGTTAGCCGAACTCAGCACGCTGGCGCAGCAGTTTGCCAGCCCGGCGCTGATTATCGTCGGGCGCGTGGTCAGCCTGCGCCGCCAGTTGCGCTGGTTTTAAACATAAAAAAACGGCGAGTCATCACAACTCGCCGTTCATAGGTCAGGCAGCTAGCTGATTAAGGCTGAGCCACAAAACCCACCGCTTCATAAACTTTCTTCAACGTTTCCTGCGCCTGCGCACGGGCCTTGGTTGCGCCATCACGCATCACCTGATTCAGGAAAGCTTCGTCGTTACGGAAACGATGATAGCGCTCCTGCAGCTCAGTCAGCATGCCGGAAACCGCTTCCGCCACTTCGCCTTTCAGGTGGCCATACATCTTGCCTTCGAATTCCTGCTCCAGCTGCGGAATCGACTTACCGGTGACACCAGAAAGAATATCCAGCAGGTTAGAAACACCGGCTTTTTCTTTCACGTCGTAACGCACCACTGGCGGCTCGGCGGAATCGGTTACCGCGCGCTTGATCTTTTTCACTACCGCTTTGGTGTCTTCCAGCAGGCCAATCACGTTGTTACGGTTGTCATCCGACTTCGACATCTTCTTGGTCGGTTCCAGCAGCGACATCACGCGTGCGCCTGATTTCGGAATAAACGGCTCAGGGATTTTGAACACATCGCCATACAGCGCATTGAAACGACCGGCGATATCGCGGCTCAGTTCCAGATGCTGCTTCTGATCTTCGCCCACCGGTACCTGGTTGGTCTGATACAGCAGAATATCGGCCGCCATCAGAACCGGGTAATCGAACAAACCCGCGGTGATGTTTTCAGAATAACGCGCGGACTTATCCTTAAACTGCGTCATACGGCTCAGCTCGCCAAAGTAGGCATAGCAGTTCAGTACCCAGCTCAGCTGCGCGTGCTCAGGCACATGTGACTGTACAAAAATGGTGCTTTTTGCTGGATCAATACCGCAGGCAAGGTACAGCGCCAGGGTATCCAGCGTGGCTTTGCGTAGTGCAGCCGGATCCTGACGAACGGTGATGGCGTGCAGATCGACGATGCAGTAAATGCAGTGGAAATCATCCTGCATCTGCACCCACTGACGCAGCGCACCCATATAGTTGCCAATGGTCAGTTCACCGGAAGGCTGGGCGCCGCTGAAAACGATGGGTTTGCTCATGTTATATCCTGATAATTACAGCCCGAGAGCGGGCAAAAGTTCGCTAAAAGTATCGAGAGTGAGATCGGGTTGGCTGGCGGCAATCGGCTCGCCATAGTTGTAGCCAAATGTCATACCGACATTAGGTACACCCGCAGCCTGAGCTGCGTGAATATCATTACGAGAATCACCAACAAACAGTAATTCTTTTTGCAGTACGCCAAAGTGACCCAAAACAAGGAAGATCGCTGCCGGATGGGGCTTTTTCACTACCACATCATCACCGCCAATAATCAGCGTGAAGAAATCGGCAATGCCCAGCGATTGCAGCAAAGGCGCGACAAACGGCGTCGGCTTGTTGGTGACGATGGCCATCGGCAAGCCTTTGGCGTGCAGCGCCGCCAGCGTCTCTTTCACCTGCGGAAACAGCGTGCTGCCCGCTTCCACCGTTTCGGCGTAGTACTTATCGAACAACGAGCGCGCGTCGCGCTGCTCCTCGGCGTGCGGTTCACGGCCTAGTGCCCAGGTCAGCGCACGTGTCATCATCACATCTGCGCCATTGCCAATCCAGGTGGAGGCCAGCGCAAGGCCGGGCGGCGGCAACTGCAAGTCGCCTAAAGCATGATCAATGGCCTGTGACAGACCCGGTGCGCTATCGACCAGCGTGCCATCGAGATCAAACGCCAGCGCGCGGATATCAGTGAAATGAGCCATTAACTTTCTCCAGTTCGCCGCGCATTTCGTCGATCACTTTTTTGTAATCGGGGTGACCAAAGATCGCTGAACCGGCCACAAACATATCCGCACCTGCCGCCGCGATCTGACCGATGTTATCGATCTTCACACCGCCGTCCACTTCCAGACGGATATCGTAACCGCTTTGATCAATGAGACGACGCGCCTGACGCAATTTGTCCAGCGTGCCGGGAATGAAGGATTGACCGCCGAAGCCAGGGTTCACTGACATCAGCAGAATGATGTCGAGTTTATCCATCACGTAGTCGAGGTAATCGAGCGGCGTCGCCGGATTGAACACCAGACCCGCTTTACAGCCGTGCTCTTTGATCAGTTGCAGTGTGCGGTCAACGTGCTCACTGGCTTCAGGATGGAAGGTAATGTAAGTCGCGCCTGCTTTAGCGAACTCTGGAATCAGTGCATCCACCGGCTTCACCATCAGATGCACATCAATCGGTGCCGTAATGCCATAGTCGCGCAGCGCTTTCAGCACCATTGGCCCCATGGTCAGATTAGGCACATAGTGGTTATCCATCACGTCGAAATGCACCACATCCCCGCCTGCTGCCAGCGCTTTGGCGGTATCTTCGCCCAGGCGAGCAAAGTCAGCAGCAAGAATTGAAGGGGCCAGCAAAAATTGTTTCATCCGATTCTCCCAATTTTGTGCGCCAGCCAGAGCTGGCGTAATGCGTTGGTCGCGGACGAAACAGGCTAGCGGAAAAGCGCCAGCAGTTCGTCAACCTGAGTGCGACCACTTATGCTTCGGCTGATGGAACGCCGGGCTTTGACTACGTGTAAAACCGCATTCTGATACCACTCACGCGTGAGCAGCGTGTCGTGGTTGGAAATCAGCACCGGTATGCTGTTTTCATGTGCCAGCTTATTTGCCAGCTCGGCCAGATGCTGCTGCTCGCGCAGGCTAAAGCTATTGGTGTGGTACGCGGTAAAGTTCGCCGTCGCCGACAAAGGCGCATACGGCGGATCGCAATAAACCACTGAGCCAGCAGGGGCGTTGTTCAGAGTAACATCGTACGATTCACAGACAAAGGTCGCTTTTTGCGCCCGTTCGGCAAACCACAACAGCTCCGCTTCCGGGAAGTAAGGTTTGCGATAACGACCAAAAGGCACATTGAACTCACCGCGCAGATTGTAACGGCACAAACCGTTATAGCCATGCCGATTGAGATAGAGAAACAGTAATGCACGCTGATATTCATCTTTGCTGGCGTTAAAGGCCAGACGTTGCGCGTAATAGGTCTCTGCGATATTACCTTCAGGCGTGAACAGCTGCCGCGCGTCTTCAATAAACTCAACCGTGCGGTTTTTAACGATGTTATAGAGATTGATCAGGTCACCGTTGATGTCCGCCAGGTGATAGCGATCATAATCGGTGTTGAGGAACACGGAACCGGCACCCACAAAGGGTTCGACTAAACAGTCACCTTGTGGCAAATGACGACGGATATCGTCAAGCAGCGGGTATTTCCCTCCGGCCCATTTAAGGAAAGCGCGATTTTTCTTCATGCTGTCGTGGTTATTACATCTTAATTATGGGCTGTGGTGGAACCGACAGCAGCTTTGCGCTTTAAACGGGGCCGCATGATCGCAGCCCCACATCAATTACTGACTTTCTTTCTTCACCTGACTCAACGGTTTTACCCACGGATTTGCCGCACGAACTTCAGCAGGCAGTGATGCCACTGCGCGCTTGGCATCGGCTGGCGTAGCGTAAGCACCGCTGACCAACACATACCAGGGCTGACCGTTACGCGTGGTTTTATACACATGATAACCGCTCAGATTTTGTTTCTTCGCCCAGGCATTCAGGCTCTCTTCTTTCGACGCACCGCTCAACTGCAGCGTGTAGCTGCCACCGGTTGGCAGTGACTTACTGGCACCGCTGCTGGCACTCACAGGTGCATTGTGAGCGGCGGTGGTATGTGTTTTATTCTCTTTTGCTCCGGCTACCGGTTTCGACGTGGCCGGCGCTTTATGCGCGGTGTTGCTGTGCGTTTCACGTGAAACGTTGCTATTGGTACGCGCAGATGTCTCAGAGCGCATCGCCGGAGGCGTTATCGCTTTACCGTTACCGCTCACCGTAGCAGGCGCAGTGGGCAGTGAACTAATGCCTTGCGCACCCTGTGCGGCGTTATCAACCTGACCTTGCTGGTTGCTCAACGCACTATTGAGATCGCCCGGCAGCGTCACACGTTGCTGATTGGTTGGCGTATCGACAGGCGCAGCCTGCGTCGGTGTAGAAGACACCGCTGGCATAGAAATCGAGTTGGAATCGCTGCTTGCTGGCGAGGATGATGCAGCTGACGTCTGTGGTGCGTTTCCTTCCGCTGAAGGCGTGGCGTTTTGCTGGCCGCTCATGGACGTCGAGCCGGAAAGGTCGATGTTCTTTTCACCGCCGGTTGCCGTCGGCGCCGCATTGCCATTATTAGCCGTGGTCGCTGGTTTCTTTTCATCTGGACCGGTCAATGCCGAACCGATGCCCAGTACTACCAACAGCAGAACCAGGATGCCGATCCCCATCATCATATGCTGACGAGAAACAGGTACCTTCACTTTCGGCGCAGAAGACGTTTTGCGTGGCCGCGTAGGACGGCGGTCACTGGCATCAGGTTTTAACTCGTCTTCCGGTTTGAACTCATCCATCTAGCCTCCTCCGTAAAACAGCACGCTTCCCACGCACCGCATCACCACTCACTGCTTTATCCGTGATACTTCAAGCTGAAACGACGTTGGCTGCATCCCATCATCCAGACATCTCACTGATGTCAGCGCCTGGAACGCATGCGATGGCCACCTTGCTGCAGCTCAACTTATTCAGGATATCTTCAGTATTTTATACAATCGTTAATCGCAGCCAGCACCATATCATGTGCCACACCTGCGCGCACTTCAGAGCGGCCAATTGCGAGAGGCAGCACCAAACGCATTTCACCCGCCAGCACTTTTTTATCGCGCATCATGTGCGGAAGATACGCTTCTGCTTGCATGCTTGCCGGGCCGTGCACCGGTAAACCCGCTCGCAAAAATAGCGCAATAATACGATCGGTATCCGTCGACGTTAACTGACCCAGACGTTCGGCGGTACGGGCAGCCATGACCATTCCCGCCGCAATCGCTTCACCGTGTAACCAGTTGCCATAACCCATGTGCGCTTCAATCGCATGACCAAAAGTATGGCCCAGATTGAGCAGTGCGCGTTGACCGTTTTCACGCTCATCGGCGGCAACCACTTCAGCTTTGAGTTCACAGCAGCGACGGATGCAGTAGGCCAGGGCTTGCTGATCCAATGCCAGCAGCGCATCAAGATTCTGCTCGAGCCACTGGAAGAATTCCCCGTCGAGGATAATGCCGTATTTGATCACTTCTGCCAGACCAGACGCCAATTCGCGCGCCGGCAGCGTAGCCAGGCAATCGGTATCGACCACCACTGAGGCTGGCTGGTAGAAGGCACCAATCATGTTTTTGCCCAGCGGATGGTTGACGGCTGTTTTACCGCCGACCGAAGAGTCGACCTGAGACAGCAGCGTTGTCGGTACCTGAATAAAGCGCACACCGCGTTGATAGCTCGCAGCAGCAAACCCAGTGAGATCACCAATCACACCGCCGCCGAGCGCAATTAACGTGGTATCACGTCCATGCGGTTTCTGCAGCAGCGCGGTGAAGACATCGTCCATCACAGCGAGCGTCTTGTACTTTTCACCATCAGGTAAAATCACCTGATCCACCTTCACGCCCGCCTGCGAAAGCAGTGCTGACAGCTTGTCGAGGTAGATCGGAGCAAGCGTCTCATTGGTCACCAGCATGGCGTTATCGCCTGCTTTTAGCGGCCAAAAAGAAGCCGGATCGTTAAATAGTCCGGCAGCGATGGTAATGGGGTAACTACGATCCCCGAGTGAGACAGTGATCTTCTCCATGATGACCGATACCTATTACTGAGCCGTCAGGGCGCTGGATTAATTTTTTTCCAGCATATTGATGATCTGATTGGCGACAACTTTTGCACTTTGATCATCAGTGCGAATAGTGACGTCAGCGATCTCTTCATAAAGTGGATTACGTTCGCCAGCTAAAGCTTCCAGTACTTCGCGCGGTGGCTCTTCAACCTGCAACAACGGACGTTTTTTATCACGCTGTGTACGAGCAAGTTGCTTCTCGATAGTCGTTTCAAGATAAACGACCACGCCGCGGGCGGAGAGACGATTGCGGGTTTCACGGGATTTGACAGAACCACCACCGGTCGCCAGGACAATGCCTTGTTTCTCGGTGAGTTCATTAATGATCTTCTCTTCGCGATCGCGGAAACCGTCTTCGCCTTCCACATCAAATACCCAGCCTACATCCGCTCCGGTACGTCGCTCAATTTCCTGATCGGAATCGAAAAATTCCATATTGAGTTGCTGAGCTAACTGACGACCAATAGTGCTTTTGCCGGCACCCATCGGCCCAACCAGAAAGATATTGCGTTTCTCTGCCATTTTATCGGTATTACTAAGAATTCGTTGATGATACCCCGCGTTCAGCATAGTGCTGGCGGGACAGGAACTGAGACCTCATGAGCATTAACAAGAGTCAGACGGAAAATTATCTCAACACTCATGGCCGTTTGGCAACCGAATAAATTGCCCCCGGCGACCTTGTAACAGGACCGGTCTGTGGTTCGCGAGACGGTAACGCCCCTCCTGTTTTCCTTCACACTTCAAGCAGCATGCGCGTTGGCTGTGTCTTTTCATCCCTGAAACTTACAGAAATAAGCTTAGAAATGAACGCTTTCACCACCGCGCTTTAACTCAATTTATTTAAGGAAAATATATTCTGACGCCAGTATCGCTTGTGACTGACGCCCATCGGAAGGTTATCCTGCCGCGTTCCGCTACACCGTTTTAAAAATCGCTAAACCTTGTAAGCTAATTCCTGCCCTGCGTCAACGCAGATGGCAAATCAGAGTGAATTTTCCGCTTTATCCGGCTGTAAGCGCTGCTTCCCTGACCAGTCTGGGGGTAATGAAGATCACCAACTCCTTCTTTTTATGTTCTTTGGTTTGCTGACGGAACAGCGTTCCCAATAGGGGCAGTTCACCCAACCAAGGTACCCGCTGTTCGGTCTGCATGCGCTGTTGTTGAAAAATCCCGCCCAGCGCCAACGTTTCGCCATCACGCAGCGTCACCTGCGTTTCAATTTCCTGCTTATCAATACTCAGCACGTTGCTTTCGCCCACGTTCAGGCTACGCCCCGGCATGTTCTGGCTTAAGCGCAGTTTTAGCTGAATTCGCCCATTCCCCAGCACCATGGGCGTCACTTCCATCCCTAACACTGCCTCTTTAAATTCAATCGCCGTTGCACCACTGCTGCCCGACTTCACCTCGTAAGGAATTTCGGTTCCCTGCTTGATGGAAGCGGTTTGCTGATGAGAAGTAAAAAGTCGCGGGCTGGCGATGATTTCAATTTGGTTCTCCTGCTCGAGCGCGCTGAGTTCCAGATTTAGCAATCCGCCACTGACCTGCCCCAGCGTAACGCCCGCACGCAAAGCAGGATTATTCACCGCCAATGGGATCGCCAGCTGTGGATGATGCAAGGCTGCCGTCACACTTTGGGCAGGTGCGGTGTGCCAGTTCACCCCCAGCTCACGCAGATGTTCTTCATTGATAGTGATGATGTGGGCAGACAACTCGACCTGTTCGAGTGGCATATCCAGCGCGCGCAACCAGCGCGAGGCGTCACGCAACGCGGCGGCGGTGTCACGCAATAACAAGCTGTTGGTGCGGCTATCGACCGTGACACTGCCGCGTGAAGTGAGGAGTGAACGCTCCGCTTGCAGACTACGATAGACATCGCTGGCATTGGCGTAATGCAGCGTAACGGACTGCTGTTCAAGAGGAAGTTGCTGTTGCCGCTCCTCATGCTCTGTTTTCGCCTGTTGTGTCTGCATCTGTTGCCAGCTTTCGGGATAAACCAGCAGCACGCCCTCTTCCTGCACTACGGTGAGTTTTGCCAGCCGGGTCACCAGGGCCAGTGCGCGTTCCCATCCTACATTTTCCAGACGCAGTGATAAGCGCCCTTCAACGCCAGGTGCAATCAGCAGGTTGGTTTGTTGATAATCTGCCAGCGCCTGCAAAATACGTTCAACGGGGGCATCATCAAACACCAGGCTTAAGCGTTCTTCATTTGCCTGCAGGGGCAGGCTCAAACTCAGGCACAGCAGTAGTGTCATCCATTTCATAATATCCTCCTTTTATAGACCAGATGATTTGCTGCGGTGGGCAGCTTTGCGCGACATGCAAGGTCATGCTATTCGCGGTTAATGCTGCCACCTGCCAGCTTGAGCGCGGTAACCGAGCCGAAGGGCCAAGCCGATGATTTTTTCCTTCTGGTGAGCGTAGCCAGGCAACATAGCGCGTGGGAGTACCGATAATGCCCTGCAACCGCCAGCCATCAGGTTCAGCTACCTGCATCCGACATTGCACCTCGGGCAGCGGCTGAAAGGGATCGCGTGCCAGCGTAAAGCCGCTCCACAGCACTAACAGCCATGCACTATGGCGCATCTCCATCCTCCAGCCACAGCTGTGTGTTCAGCGCTCCCTGCTCTTCTTTGAGTTCAAAGCGCTGCGGTACAGGCAGGCGAGTCAATGACAGCGCTGAAAACAGTGGAACAAATTGCGTCCAGCCGAGACGCAGCTGTAACTGCTGCGGCTGATTATCCGGTAGCCAGCTTTCCAGTTGATCGCCGCGCGCGGTGATCAAAGCTTCAAGCGTAACTTGCTCAGTGACGCCACTCATGGGTTGCTGTAACCGTGCGATTTCCTGTTCGAGTACGTTGATGGCAGGTCGTGCAGCCAATAGCTGCTGACGCTGCATCACCTGTTGTGACATCACCGCCTGCTGGCGTAATTGGGCAGCATGAACCTGTTGCTGCGGGCGAAGTAAAACCCACCACGCCATAAGCATCAGCAGCAGAGACATGCCCAACAGGCAGGCGATGCGCCACATCAGGGCTAAAGCGAGCCAGCGCTGTAATGCATCATTCACCAATGTTCTCCTGCATCCGCGCGCGCACGACAAATCGATAGTGCCCAGCGGTTTGGCGCTGCACGCTGGCCGGTCTAACCGTGGCAAACAGCGGCTGCCGCATCAATTGATGACGAAAATCCTGGATCGCCATCATGCTCTGCGCCCGCCCCTCGAACAGCAAGACGCCCTGGCGTCGCTCCACCCGTTTGAGCCAAAGCGTGTCCTGCATCAACATTGGCAAGCGCAGCCAGAACTGTTGCCAGCGCTGATGCTCATCCTTTTTACGCTGCCGTATCCGCTGCGCCTCTAATAGCTCATCGCGTTGCTGCAGCAGCAGTTGCTGTCGCGTCAACTGGCGTTGCAACGATTCATGCTGTTGGCTGATATCCGCCAACGTCCTGTGCATCTGGCCCTGTGTCTGACTTCCGCGCCACCATAACGACAGCACCATCATTACAGTCGCCAGCAGGACACATCCCAGCAGAGTAAAACTTTGCTGGCGGCGACGCTGCTGCTGCTGCATACGCCAGGGTAATAAATTGACGGCCAGCATCATGCATCCTCCGGGCGCAGCGCCAGACCGAGCGCGATGGCAAACTCACCTTCCTGCGCGGGCAGTGGCGGTTGTCGATAGTGCAGTAATGAAAGCGGTCGGCAGTGCGTCACGCTGGATTCAGTCAAGCTGAAGGCCGAGGTGCAAAAGATGGACGATGCCTGAGGGAAGGTTTCACGTAGTTTCGCCAGCGTTAGAGGCTCTGTGGCCGCGCCTGATGTGCCCGGCTCACCGGCTAACGTCCATAGCCAGTGATCGCTAAGCGGATGGATTAAAAGTTGGTCACGATGCAGCGGCATGCGCATGGCGATTTGGGTCAACGCCAGGCTGCTCAGTTCAAAGACATCGGGTCGCAGGCCAGCCTCCTTTAACGGCGCCAGCCACTGCGCAATCACTTCACGCCGAGCCGCCGTAATGCACAGCTGCGTTGCATTGCGTGCCGAGCGGTAGTCAATCGACAGCGTGGCGGGTTCAACCGGAAACAAGCGTGGTGCCGAGGATGCCACATAACGGCTCATTGCCGGCTCACTGAGCGAGGTTTCTGGCAGCGGCAATGTTCGCTGCAACACCAGTTGCGGGGGCAAGCCAACTCGCAGTGAATAGCGTTTCGGCAGATGGCGCTGCCAGCGCGTCAACATCTCCTGTAACAGTGGGGTAGTTTGCAACACGCCGTTGCGTAACGTATCGTGCGGCAGCGGTTGCTGCCACCAATGGCGTAACTGCCAGCCATGACGTCGGCGTTCAATGCCCAGGGCGCAGAGTTGCCCGTTTTGGATGTCCAATCCAATTTGCCAGCGCTGAAAAGCCATATGCGCGATCTCCTTATCTTTTAAGGTAAAAAAAGAGAGACCCTCAATCTTTCGAGTGGCGGCAAGGCGAAAAACGAGCTATTACTCAGGCGCTTACCGAAGTCAGCGTCTAAGGTGAGCTCGCGCAGCCGACGTAGCTGCCGCTCGAAGTATGACGGGTATATCAAAGCGTCAGGCTTGCCTTTATACTACCGCGCGATTGTTTATAAACTGCCCAAACGACAACAGATGGGAATTCTCAGGTGAAGTTCGTAAAGTATTTATTGATTCTTACAGTGTGTTGCATTCTGCTGGGAGCAGGCACGGTTTATGGTTTGTACAAATACATAGAGCCGCAGCTGCCTGATGTGAACACGCTGAAAGACGTGCGTTTGCAAACCCCAATGCAGGTTTACAGCGCGGATGGCGAACTGATCGCCCAGTACGGTGAGAAGCGCCGCGTGCCGCTCACCTTGCAACAGATGCCGCCTGAGCTGATCAAAGCGTTCATTGCAACTGAAGACAGCCGTTTCTATGAGCACCATGGTGTCGACCCGGTGGGCATTTTCCGTGCTGCCAGCGTGGCGCTGGTGTCCGGCCATGCTTCACAGGGTGCCAGTACCATCACCCAGCAGCTGGCACGTAACTTCTTCCTTAGCCCTGAACGCACGCTGATGCGTAAGATCAAGGAAGCGTTCCTGGCGATTCGCATTGAACAACTGCTGAGCAAGGATGAAATCCTCGAGCTCTACCTCAACAAAATTTATCTGGGTTACCGCGCCTATGGTGTCGGAGCGGCTGCACAGGTCTATTTCGGTAAGCCGGTTGATCAGCTTTCGTTGAGTGAGATGGCGATGATTGCCGGTCTGCCGAAAGCACCGTCAACCTTTAACCCGCTTTACTCTCATGCGCGCGCGCTGGCGCGTCGTAATGTGGTACTGGCGCGTATGCTTGACCAGAATTACATCACGCAGCAGCAATATGATGCCGCGCGCAACACGCCGCTGGTCGCAACCTATCATGGTCCCGAAATTGCCTTCTCCGCACCTTATCTGAGCGAAATGGTGCGTCAGGAGATGGTGAAACGCTATGGTGATGCCGCTTACGATGATGGCTACAAAGTGTATACCACCGTCACGCGTCATCTGCAGGAGGCCGCACAACAAGCTGTTCGCAATAACGTGATGGCGTATGACATGCGTCATGGTTATCGCGGCCCGACCAACGTGCTGTGGAAAGTGGGCGAAGCAAGCTGGGATAAGAGCCGCATTCAAAACGCGCTGAAAGATCTGCCGACCTACGGTCCACTGAATGCCGCCGTGGTGACCACTGCCACGGCCGATGAAGCCACCGCGATGATGAAAGACGGCAGCAGCGTCTCTCTGAGTATGGCGGGCGTTCGCTGGGCGCGTCCTTACAAATCCGACACGCTACAAGGCCCGACGCCCCGCAGCGTGACGCAGGTACTGCAGGCAGGCCAGCAGATTTGGGTGCGTAAAGTCGATAACGACTGGTGGTTAGGTCAGGTGCCGCTGGTCAACTCGGCCCTCGTCTCGCTCAATCCAGAAGACGGTGCGGTACGCGCGCTGGTCGGTGGTTTCGACTTCAACCAGAGTATGTTCAACCGTGCGACACAGGCACTGCGTCAGGTCGGTTCAAACATTAAACCGTTCTTGTATACCGCCGCGATGGACCGTGGACTGACGCTGGCTTCCATTCTGAACGATGTGCCTATTTCACGTTGGGATGCGGGTGCCGGAGCCGACTGGCGCCCCAAAAACTCACCGCCGACCTATGCGGGGCCTATCCGCTTGCGTCAGGGCCTGGGTGAGTCGAAAAACGTGGTGATGGTACGTGCGATGCGTGCGATGGGTGTGGATTACGCCGCAGAGTATCTGCAGCGCTTCGGCTTCCCGGCACAGAACATCATCCATACCGAATCGCTGGCACTGGGTGCGGCTTCGTTTACCCCAATGCAGGTGGTGCGCGGTTATGCCGTGATGGCTAACGGCGGCTTCCTTGTCGATCCTTACTTCATTACCAAAATTGAGAATGAACAAGGCGGCGTGGTGTTTGAAGAGAAACCGAAGATTGCCTGCCCGCAGTGCAATCTGCCGGTGATCTACGGTGATACCAAAAAATCGCTGGCGTTGAGCGAAGAGAGCGTGGAAAACGTCGCGACCTCCGATCAATCGCAGAATCAGGCGGTGCCACAGCCGGAGCTGGAGCAAGTGCCTGCTCAGCCGCAACCCGCAGGTGACCAGCAATACGCACCGCATGTGATTAATACACCGCTGTCGTTCCTGATCAAAAGCGCACTGAACTCCAACGTGTTCGGTGAGCCAGGCTGGATGGGGACAGGCTGGCGTGCGGGTCGTGACCTGAAGCGTAACGATATCGGCGGAAAAACCGGTACCACCAACAGCTCGAAAGATGCGTGGTTCTCTGGTTACGGCCCTGGTGTCGTGACCTCAGTGTGGATTGGTTTCGATGATTCACGCGCGCTGGGCCGCTCGACCATGTCAGGCGCGATTCCTGACCAGATTTCTGGCTATGAAGGCGGCGCGAAGAGTGCTCAGCCTGCCTGGGATGAGTACATGAAATCTGCGCTGGATGGCGTGCCGGTACAGCCGCTGACACCGCCAGATGGCGTTGTCACTGTGACGATCGATCGCGGTACGGGCAAGCTGGCCAACGGTGGCGGCAATACCCGTCAGGAGTACTTCATCAATGGCACTCAGCCAACGGAGTATTCAGTGCATGATGTGGGCACCACACTCATGGACAACGGCCAAAGCCACGAACTGTTCTGATAAAAAAAGCCGGCGTATTCGCCGGCTTTTTTATTGCGCACTTGTCGTATTCAGTAGGTCAATCGACCCTGCTTCACCAGCCACTCACGCACCAGGAACAGCGCACTGACATTCCGGGCTTCGCGGAAATCTGGCTCGTCCAGCAACGCCAGCAGGTTATTGAGCGGCCAGCGGTGCACAATCAGCGGTTCAGGTTCATCCCCTTCCAGCTTCTCTTCATACAACCCCTCAGCCACCACAATGTTCATTTTGCTGGAGAAGTAGGACGGTGCCATGGTGAGTTTGCCCAGCGTTGCTAATTCCCGGGCACCAAAGCCGGCTTCTTCTTTTAACTCACGGTCTGCGGCTTCAAACACGCTTTCGCCTGGGTCAATTAACCCCTTAGGAAAACCCAACTCATAGCTTTCCAACCCTACGGCATATTCCTGAATCAGGATCACATCATCACCCAGAATCGGCACAATCATCACCGCTTCCCGGTTGGAAGGTTTCATACGCTCATAGACACGGCGTGCACCGTTACTGAAAGCGAGATCAACCGCTTCAATAGTAAACAAGCGGGAGCGGGCCACCGCTTCCACGTTGAGGATGTCAGGTTTTTTCATTGGAGTTTTCATATCAGCCTCAAACTTAGCACAGCCTTGTGAATCGCGATGACGCCAGCATACCGAAGCCCGCAGCAATGTGCGACACGCAGCGCAGGGAAAGCATCGTGACACACATTTGCTTACGCCTGCTAACAACTTATTGTTATCTATACACTTAAATTTTCACAATAAGTCAATGGGGTTTTGTTAAATTCAGAAAATACCGATATTTAATTGAGTGTCCTGTGGTTAACATCCCATTAAGGAATAATCTAATAAATTATAATTCAATGATTTTGCGCGTTATTTTATCTGAGTTTTTTCTTGTAAGAATGACTTATGCTCGCCAAAATTGACTGGTAATAATGGTTCCATCGGGAGCACATCGTAAACGTGAAGGCAGTTTTTTGGCTGGATTGAGCAAAGCATGAGCACTTTTATCATCATTCTGGCTGTCATGCTGGCCTGCTCTCTGATAGCAGGAATAGGTTATTGGTACGCTATGCGGCATCGTCCGCCGTTGGCGAAACCGCTGCCGTTTATAAGCCCCCCCTGCCGCAAACTCACTGATGAAGAACGTCATGCTATTGAAGCGTACATTGCGTCCCTGGCGAAACAGCAAAAACAGAGTACTGCCCGCTCCTCAAAGAAGTCGCGTGAAACCGAATCCCTGACGCTCACGGCGCAGAGCAGCAATGTTTATCCTGTCACACGTTCCATCACTCGCTATGGTCTCTCAACGGATGATGCGCATCAATGGCGCTACTACCTCGATGAAGTGGAAGTGCATCTGCCACCGCTGTGGGAGCAGTACATTGCGGAAGAGAATTATGTTGAGCTGATCCGCACTCAAACGCTGCCGCTGGTGATCTCACTCAACGGTCACTCGTTAGTAAACTATGCCGTAGAACAACCCGCCTTGCCGCCGCTGGTGCGCTCAATGTCGACCAACGCCTCTATTCGTAAAGAGGAGAGCGAAAATGTCGAGTTGCTGCAAGTGCGTAAAGAGTCGCCGGAAGAGTACCGTCTATCGCGGCCGGATGGCACGCGCGAGGCCATTGTTATCTGCTTTGCCTTCCTGCTGTTCTTCCTCAGCCTGGTGCTGCCCGGAAGCCTGATGCTGTGGATTGCCCTGTCAGCCTGCGCAATGATTGCGGTTAGCTTGTGGTTCCTTTACCGCTTCCCGGGTGAAAAAGGGCTGCGCGATGTGCACTGCTTGCGCGGAGCACCGAAACGCTGGGGCCTGTTTGGTGAATCCAATCAGGAGCAGAGCAATATCTCGCTGGGCATTATCGATTTAATTTATCCCGCCCACTGGCAACCCTATGTGGCGCACGATTTGGGCCAGGTGACGGATGTCGACATCTATCTGAATCGGCAAGTGGTGCGCCAGGGGCGTTTCCTCTCCCTGCACGATGAGGTTCGCAATTTCCCGGTTCAGCGCTGGCGCAAAAATCTGGTGCTGGCATGTGGTTCGCTGGTGGTGCTGGTGATGCTGTTTACCTGGATTCCGCTCAGTATGCCAATCAAGCTCAGCCTCGCATGGGTAAAAGGCACCGAAAGCATTGAAGTGAATAGCGTGGATAAACTCAACGCCCTGCCGCTGCACATCGGTGACAACCTGAAGGTGAGCGGAACCGGCATGTGTTCCGTACCGGGCAACTATCAAAGCAATCGCAGCTATGCGTATATGCCGTTCGATTGCTCAGCTATTTACTGGAATAACGCAGCACCTCTGCCGCAGCCGCAGTCGGATATCATCGATAAAGCTGCCGCTCTGCTTGATACCACCACACGTCAGCTGCATCCGGAAACCAACACCGATCCGAAACTCAATCCACAGCTCGCCTCCGCGATACAGAAATCGGGCATGATTCTGCTGGATGATTTCTCTGATTTAGTGCTGAAAACACAGGATCTGTGCAGCCAGCAGCAGGATTGCGTCCGGCTGAAAAATGCCCTGGTGAATCTGGGCAATGCTAAGGATTGGGATTCACTGATCCACCGCGCAGATTCCGGCAAGCTTAACGGCATGAACGTGCTGTTACGCCCGGTCAGTGCGGAAGCGCTGGAGAACCTGGTGAATACCGCGACCTCGACCTTCTTCTCGCGTGAAACCCGTCGTGCGGCAGAAAATCTGAATAGCCCACCACCGGGCGGCTTCCTGATAGTGAGTGATGAGGGTCGTCAGATGGTGAATCAGCCACAGCCTTCCGTGTCGCTGTTTGATCTTGATGCACCATCGCAATGGCGCGAATTACAACGCATGTCCGGCATGCTGTTGCACACGCCGTTTGCTGCCAACGGCATCATTACCAGCATCACCACTGACGCTAACGGCACACGCCACATTGCGTTGCACAATGAACCGGATGCGATGGCGCAATGGCGATACCTCGGTACCGCATTATTGATGTTGGTGCTGATCCTCTGCGGCGTCATCAATGGGCTACTGGCCCTGCGACGTGTGCATCGTAATCGCCTGCGCATGGTGGAAATTCAGCAGTATTACGACAAGTGCTTCAATCACAATCTGAGCACTATGCAGAGCGTGCGCTCACTGTTCTGAGCCCTTCCCTTCTGTGCTACCCTGTCGCCCTATTTTTTAGGGCGAGAGAGTATGACGATGACGCTAAACTGGTCCGGGATTGATACCGTGCTGCTGGATATGGATGGCACGCTGCTCGATCTCGCCTTCGACCGCCATTTCTGGTTGGAACACGTTCCTGAAACCCTGAGCCGCGAGCGTGATATCACGCTGGCCGAGGCACATCAGCTGATTCAGCAAAAGTATCAAGCCGTGGTGCATACGCTAAACTGGTATTGTCTTGATTACTGGTCGCAAGAACTGGCCTTAGATATCCGCGCCATGACATGGGAAAAACGTCACCGTGCCGCCATGCGCGAGGATACGTTGCCGCTACTCCAGGCACTACGTGCTGCGGGTAAACGCACCATTTTGCTGACCAATGCGCATCCGTACAACCTCGAGGTAAAGCTGGAGCAAACCGGTTTGGCTCCCCACCTTGATTTATTACTTTCTACCCATACCTTTGGGTATCCGAAAGAGGATCCACGTCTCTGGCAGGCCGTTCAGCAGCAAACTGCATTCGATAGCGAGCGCACGCTGTTTATTGATGACAGCGAAGCGATCCTCGATGCGGCGGCACGCTGGGGCATTCGCTGGTGTTTAGGCGTCAGCAATCCGGATTCCGGTCGGCCCGATCAATCTTTCCAGCGTCATGCTGCAGTGCGAGACTATCGCCAGTTGTGTGAAACGCTGCGTTAAAGCAGGAGCCGCAATGAAAGAAAAAACCAGCGAAGGTGTCCGCCTCGATAAATGGCTGTGGGCTGCACGTTTTTATAAAACGCGCGCGCTGGCTCGCGAAATGATCGATGGCGGTAAAGTGCATTACAACGGCCAGCGCAGCAAACCGAGTAAAATTGTGGAACTACAGGCTGAGCTAACGCTGCGCCAGGGCAACGATGAACGAACGGTGGTGATTACCGCCATTGGCGATCAACGCCGCCCAGCCACTGAAGCGCAAGGGATGTATGCGGAGACCGCCGCCAGCATTGAGAAGCGTGAAAAAACGGCACTGGCGCGCAAAATGAATGCCCTGACCATGCCGCACCCCGATCGCCGCCCGGATAAAAAAGAGCGCCGCGATCTGATGAAATTTAAATTGTCGGGCGATGAATAACCGTCGCCCCAACGAGAGAAACACTATGTCTGTTCAAGATCAACTGCACCGTTACCTGTTCGAAAATGTCGCCGTGCGCGGCGAGCTGGTTAACGTATCCGAAACCTGGCGTGAGATTGTCAAAAACCACGACTACGCCGAACCGGTGAAAAACCTGCTGGGTGAATTGCTGGTCGCGACCAGCTTGTTGACCGCAACGCTGAAATTCGATGGCGACATCACCGTTCAGTTACAGGGCGATGGTCCACTGACATTGGCGGTGATCAATGGCAACAACAAGCAGGAATTACGTGGCGTTGCACGCGTGAAGGAAGATGCCGATATTGCACCGGGTAGCAGCCTAAAAGAGATGGTGGGTAACGGTTATCTGGTCATCACCATTTCTCCGGAAAAAGGCGAGCGTTATCAGGGTGTCGTCGGTCTGGAAGCCGATACGCTGGCTGGCTGCCTGGAGGATTACTTCATGCGTTCTGAGCAGTTGCCAACTCGCCTGTTTATTCGTACCAGCGATAAAGGCGCTGCCGGTATTCTGTTGCAGGTACTTCCTGCACAAGAGCCGAGCCAGGATGATTTTAATCATCTGGCCACTCTGACCGAAACCGTGAAGAGCGAAGAGCTAATTGAGCTGCCCGCGACGGATGTGCTGTGGCGCCTGTATCATCAGGAAGAGGCCACGGTGTTTGATCCGACCCCAGTCAGTTTCAAATGCACCTGTTCACGCGAACGCTGTGGCGAAGTACTGAATACGCTGCCGGTTGAAGAAGTGGATGAAATCCTCAAAGAGGATGGAAAGATCGATATGCACTGCGACTATTGCGGTTCGCATTATGTTTACGATGCCGTAGACATTGCTGCGATTCGCAACGCACCTACAAATAACAGCGATCAATTGCACTAATTCCCCTACGGGCGGCATCGCCGCCCGCATTTCTGTCAGGAATTAACCCATCAACTTTCGCGTAATTTAACTAACTTACACTGACTTTAGTTTCTTAACTGGCAGAATTCACTGCTTGTCACGTTCCAGCTCGCATTTTTAACTCTCTTCACTTTTACGCCCTGCTCAGACGTGTACACTGCGCGCGATCTGCCCTGTCCGGCCATGCACGACAGGACGCAGACCCCTCATAAAAATGCTATGAAGCATCGATCTAAGGAGCAGCCACATGCGCGTTCACGGCCTGACATCGCAAGACCTTGCCGCTTTGGGCATTAGCGGCACCACAGAAGTGGTGTACAACCCTGACTTTGATACGCTGTTTCAGGAAGAAACTCGCCCGGAACTGGAAGGTTATGCGCGCGGCACCCAGACGCAAAGCGGCGCCATTGCCGTGGATACCGGCATCTTTACCGGACGTTCGCCAAAAGATAAGTACATCGTGCGCGATGACACCACGCGTGACACCTTGTGGTGGAATGATGTCGGCAACGGTAAAAATGACAACCAGCCGTTGTCGCAGGAAACCTGGCAGGCGCTGAAAGATCGCTGCACCGCACAACTCTCTGGCAAACGTCTGTTTGTCATCGACGCTTTCTGCGGTGCGAATCCCGACACCCGCCTGAGTGTGCGTTTTGTGATGGAAGTCGCCTGGCAGGCGCATTTCGTCAAAAACATGTTTATCCGCCCTGATGAAGCCGAGCTGGCCTCCTTTAAGCCGGATTTTGTGGTGATGAACGCCGCGCAATGCACCAACCCGGACTGGCAGGCTCAGGGTTTACACTCTGAGAACTTTGTCGCCTTTAACCTCACCGAACGCATGCAGCTGATTGGCGGCACCTGGTACGGCGGCGAGATGAAGAAAGGCCTGTTCGCCATCATGAACTACCTGCTGCCGCTGAAAGGCATCGCGTCAATGCACTGCTCGGCGAACGTGGGTAAAGCGGGTGACGTAGCGGTGTTTTTCGGCCTGTCTGGCACCGGTAAAACTACACTGTCCACCGATCCCGATCGCCAGCTGATTGGCGATGACGAACACGGTTGGGACGATGATGGTGTCTTCAACTTCGAAGGTGGCTGCTACGCCAAAACCATCAATCTGTCGGAGAAAGCCGAGCCGGAAATCTATCGCGCCATCCGCCGCGATGCGCTGCTGGAGAACGTCGTGGTGCGGGCGGATGGCAGCGTTGATTATGCCGATGCCAGCAAAACGGAGAACACGCGAGTTTCCTATCCCATTGAGCACATTGAAAACATCGTGCAGCCGGTATCCAAAGCGGGCCATGCGCAGCGCGTGATTTTCCTGACCGCTGATGCCTTTGGTGTACTGCCGCCGGTTTCGCGCTTAACGCCAGAACAGACCCAGTACCACTTCCTGTCGGGCTTTACCGCCAAGCTGGCCGGTACCGAGCGCGGTGTCACTCAGCCCACCCCGACGTTCTCAGCTTGCTTCGGCGCGGCCTTCCTGACGCTGCATCCAACGCAATATTCCGATGTGCTGGTGAAGCGCATGGAAGCAGCGGGAGCTAAAGCGTACCTGGTTAACACCGGCTGGAACGGCAGCGGTAAACGTATTTCACTGAAAGATACCCGCGCCATCATCAATGCGATTCTGGCGGGTGAGCTGGACGACGTAGCGATGGAAACACTACCGGTATTTAACCTGCAGATGCCTGCGACCCTGGAAAAAGTCGATGATGCGATTCTGGATCCACGTCGCAGCTGGCCGGATGAAGCCGCGTGGCATGAGGCCGCGCAGGGTCTGGCGCAGCGTTTTGTCACCAACTTTGAGAAGTATACCGATAACGATGCCGGAAAAGCGCTGGTTCAGGCTGGCCCGCAGTTGTGAAGTGAATGAGCCGCCTAATGGCGGCTCATTGATACTCAGTCTTAAGCGGCGTGATTTTTCAACTGTGGTGCTGAGGGCTACGCAGCCAGTCGCGGATGCCTGCAGGCGAAACAGTCATCGCTCCACATTTATCTGAGCGAAGCGTTAACTGTGATGCGTGCTGACTAACGCCGTACCGTTATTCTCCGGTATCGGCAACCACGCGCGAATGCGCAATCCGCCATGCTCGCTCTCACCTATCTCCAGCGAGCCTTCATGCGCGTCGATAATACGCTGCACAATCGCCAACCCTAAGCCGGTGCCACTGGTGCTGCGTGCGCTATCGCCACGTACAAAAGGCTGGAACAGATGCTGAAGCTGATCGGGCTTAATACCCGGACCATCATCTTCCACCTGGAACCAGGCGCGATTCAGTTCCTGGCCGCTGCTGACTTTGATCCAGCCGTTGCCATAACGCGCGGCATTCACCACCAGATTCGCCACGGCACGCTTAATCGACAGCGGATTGATATCCAGCATCAACTCTTCCGGCATCACCGCATTCTCAATCTCACGCTCATAGCCGCTTTCCGCCGCCACCACTTCACCCAACACACTGTTGAGATCGGCGCGCTCGGTCTGCATCTCCTGCCCGGTGCGCAGATAGTCGATGAACTGCTCGATGATGGCGTTGCACTCTTCGATATCTTTATTGATCGACTCGGCCAGATAGCCATCCTGTTCACTCATCATCTCGGTGGCGAGACGAATGCGTGTTAAAGGGGTGCGCAAATCATGACTGACACCCGCCATCAGCAGCGTACGGTCATCGGCAAGCTGTTTGACGCCCGCCGCCATCTGGTTAAAGGCTCGCGTTACGGAACGCACTTCCGATGCGCCATACTCACGCAGCGGAGGAGGAATGATGCCTTTACCGACCTGAAGCGCTGCATGCTCCAGGTCGACCAGGGGTCGGTTCTGAATGCGGATAAACAGCCAGGCACCGCCGATCGCCAGCAACATAATCGCCAGGGTGTAGCGGAACAGTGGCGAGAAATCGCCCTGATGGATTTCAGTCAACGGCACACGCACCCAGATGTCTGGCGACAACCAGGTTTTCAGCCAGACCACGGGGGAATTCTTGTTAACCTCGACACGGACATCGGTCGGGCCACCCAGCTGTTGCGCCATCTGCTCGCTAAGGAATTCGTAATGCTGTGCCCAGCGCAGGCCACTCTCTTCTGCCGCTGCGTTGGTGTACAACGAAATACCCAGTTCACGATAAATTTCACGCCGGAAGGCAGGTGGCACTTCCAGTTGCGTGCCATCTTCCAGCTGCAGTCGATCGGTCATCAACATACGCACTTCGTAAGCGAGGACTTTATTGAACTGCTGCAAACTTGGAAGAATGGCGAAATTCAACACCACCAGATAGGTCGTTACCAGGCTGACGAACAGCAAGGTAACGATCAATAACAGGGTGCGGGCAAACGAACTGCGAGGAGAGAAGCGCAATCGCCTCATGCTTTACTGCCGTCCGGAACGAAGACGTAGCCAAGACCCCAAACGGTCTGGATGTAGCGTGGATGCGCCGGATCTTCTTCTACCATGCGGCGCAGACGGGAAATCTGCACGTCGATAGAACGTTCCATCGCACTGTATTCACGGCCACGCGCCAGGTTCATCAGCTTATCGCGTGATAACGGTTCGCGCGGATGGCTCACCAGTGCTTTCAGCACTGCAAACTCACCGCTGGTCAGCGGCATTGGCTCATCTTCACGGAACATTTCACGCGTGCCGAGGTTCAGTTTGAACTTACCGAAGGCGATAACCGCTTCTTCCTGTGAAGGCGCACCTGGCAATTCATTGGCCTGACGGCGCAGCACGGCACGAATACGGGCCAGCAGTTCACGTGGGTTAAACGGCTTCGGAATGTAATCATCAGCGCCGATTTCCAGCCCAACGATACGATCCACTTCTTCGCCTTTTGCCGTCACCATAATGATCGGCATCGGGTTGCTCTGGCTGCGCAAACGGCGGCAAATGGACAAGCCATCTTCGCCTGGCAACATCAGATCCAGCACCATTAAATGGAATGATTCACGAGTTAGCAGACGATCCATCTGCTCGGCATTGGCGACACTGCGCACCTGAAAGCCCTGCTCGGTGAGATAACGTTCGAGCAGTGCGCGCAAACGCATATCATCATCGACGACCAGAATTTTGTAGTTCTCTTGCATTGTTCAACTCCCAAAGGCGCCATTGCCTGAGTCAATATTGTGTAAAAAAGATGCCTGCATGTGACAGTTATTAATGGTTTATATTCTAGCCGAAATTGTTACAAAGCATATTAAACAGCAGCTTATATTTAATTTAAGCCCTGAAATGCGCGTTGTCTCGCGCTTTTTATCGGGGCTTTCCATCCGCTTAGCGCTAATCCGAAAATTTACGCGGTTTTCTTTTCGAAAATGGATCACCGGGCCGAATACCGCTCGTTATCACAGCATTTGGGGCCATTTGGCTTAAGTCGGCAGGCCAGAATCGTTCGATGGGCGATCATTCGCAGCATAATATCTGGCTCTTTTCGTTTTCAGTGCTCATCTGCTCTCGGAACAATACGCATCTCGCGCCAGATAAGGCCAGTGTTAAATAAAGTCTGATTAATCAGACACTAATCAGCACTTTCTTCCCACACAACGATCTCAGAAACTGCAAGGGTTCCTGCTGATATTGCGCATCTTTGGAGAGAGAAAAATGAAAAAATCTGCGGTCTTGCTGAGTGTACTGGTGCTGGTCAGCCTTTCTCAGGCTCATGCGGCCACCAGCGCGGGTGAAGCGGCGGGAGCCGAGGCCTCCACTACCGCCAAAGGCAATTCAGACGCGATGGGTGTGGGTGCCGTGGGTGCACTGTTAGGGGTGGCACTGGCAACCATGGGCGGCGGTGACAAAGGCACCAGCAGCACATCGACCACCACCGCGACCACGCCAGGCAAATAATCCAAATCTTTCAGGCGCGGCAATGCTGCGGCGCTTCCCCTTTTACGCCAGCCCATTTCGCCACCGGAGAATAAGTTGCACCCAAGGCTTTTTTACCCAAGCCATTATTCTCCGCCTCTTTTTTACTCTGGGTTCTTCACATACTCGATGCAGTTAACAAACCAGACTTTCTGTCCTTCCGGCGTATTCACCACGACTTCGTCATCCACCTCTTTCTTGATCAGCGCACGGGCCATCGGTGAATCAATGGAGATGTAATCCTTAACCGCATCGCCATAGATTTCATCCGGCCCCACAATGCGGAATCGCTTTGCATCACCCTGTTCATTTTCCACCTCAACCCAGGCACCAAAGAACACCCTTCCTTCCTGTTGCGGCGCATAATCGACAATTTTCAGATCGGCGAGGCATTTGCGCAGATAGCGCACACGGCGGTCTATCTGCCGCAACAGGCGCTTGTTGTAGGTGTAATCGGCGTTTTCTGAACGATCACCAAGGCTAGCCGCCCAGGAGACAATTTTGGTGATTTCCGGACGCTTCTCGTTCCACAAATGGTCGTGTTCGGCACGTAATTTGTTATAGCCTTCGCGGGTAATCAGTTGGGTTTTCATGACGTCTACTCGTGATAACAAGGTATCGTTACTGCAAAGAGGCCAACAATAAGCGACTGCTTTGCTCTCAGCAAGGTGTGCACAGCGATGTTCGCGCTGCATTCAGAAAAAGACGGATTCACCTGTCCCCGGCTGGCAATTTGCCGCCCCAATCCGTATAACTGTCCCCTGTTTTCCAACCCTGTGTAAGCATTGTTAATGATGATGAAAGATTCACTGAGCCAGATTATCGCAAGTGAGCTGAAGGCTCGCGCCGACCAGGTTGACGCCGCTGTAAGCTTGCTGGATGAAGGGAACACCGTGCCGTTTATCGCACGTTATCGTAAGGAAGTGACCGGTGGGCTGGATGATACCCAGTTGCGTCAGCTGGAGAGCCGCCTTGGCTATCTGCGTGAGCTGGAAGATCGCCGCCAGTCAATTCTGAAATCCATCGACGAGCAGGGCAAACTCACCCCAGAACTCGCCACGGCCATCAATGGCACGCTGAACAAAACTGAACTGGAAGATCTGTATCTGCCTTATAAGCAGAAACGTCGCACGCGTGGGCAGATCGCCATCGAAGCGGGCCTGAAGCCACTGGCTGAAACGCTATGGAGCGATCCTTCTCAGGAACCCGAGTCATTGGCTGCAAGCTATGTGGATGCGGATAAAGGCGTCGCCGATGTGCGCGCAGCGCTGGATGGCGCACGTTATATCCTGATGGAACGTTTTGCCGAAGACGCCACGCTGCTGGCAAAAGTGCGTGATTATCTGTGGAAAAACGCGCATCTGGTAGCGCGTGTGGTGGAAGGTAAAGAGGAAGAAGGCGCGAAATTCCGCGACTACTTCGATCACCACGAACCTCTCAGTACCGTTCCTTCTCACCGTGCGCTAGCGATGTTCCGTGGTCGCAATGAAGGCGTGCTGCAACTCTCTCTGAACGCCGATCCACAATTCGAAGAAGCGCCGCGCGAAAGCCACGGTGAAACGCTGATCGCCGATCACCTGCAACTGCGTCTGAACAATGCTCCGGCAGACAGCTGGCGTAAAGCGGTGGTGAGCTGGACCTGGCGCATCAAAGTGCTGCTGCATCTCGAAACCGAACTGATGGGCACCATTCGCGAACGCGCAGAAGATGAAGCGATTAACGTATTCGCCCGCAACCTGCACGATTTGTTGATGGCGGCTCCGGCAGGCATGCGCGCCACCATGGGCCTCGATCCGGGCCTGCGTACCGGCGTGAAAGTCGCCGTGGTGGATGCCACCGGCAAACTGGTGGCACATGACACCATCTATCCGCACACCGGGCAGGTGGCGAAAGCCGCATCGGTTGTGGCAGCACTGTGCATCCAACACCAGGTGGAGTTGGTGGCGATTGGTAACGGTACCGCTTCACGTGAAACCGAGCGTTTCTTCCTCGACGTGCAGAAGCAGTTCTCGCAGATCAACGCGCAGAAAGTGATTGTCAGTGAGGCTGGTGCATCGGTCTACTCCGCATCGGAACTGGCCGCGCTGGAATTCCCGGATCTGGATGTTTCCATCCGCGGCGCCGTCTCCATTGCGCGTCGCTTGCAGGATCCGCTGGCCGAACTGGTGAAAATCGATCCGAAATCCATCGGTGTCGGCCAGTATCAGCATGATGTGAGCCAAAGCCAACTGGCGAAGAAGCTGGATGCGGTAGTGGAAGACTGTGTAAACGCCGTCGGCGTGGATCTGAATACCGCTTCAGTCGCCTTGCTGACGCGCGTGGCAGGCTTAACCCGCATGATGGCGCAGAACATTGTCACCTGGCGTGATGAGAACGGCCGCTTCCAGAATCGCCAGCAGTTGCTGAAAGTCAGCCGTCTTGGGCCAAAAGCTTACGAGCAGTGCGCCGGCTTCCTGCGCATCAATCACGGCGATAACCCGTTGGATGCCTCCACCGTGCACCCGGAAGCTTACCCGCTGGTCGAACGTATTCTGGCCGCGACTGAACAGGCGCTGAGCGAGCTGATGGGCAATCCGGGTGGGTTGCGTGATCTCAACGCGCGCGACTTCACCGACGAGCGTTTTGGTCTGCCAACCGTCACCGACATCATGAAAGAGCTGGAAAAACCGGGGCGCGATCCGCGTCCGGAGTTCAAAACCGCGCAGTTTGCCGAAGGCGTGGAAACGCTGAACGACCTGCTGCCGGGCATGATTCTGGAAGGCGCGGTCACCAACGTCACCAACTTTGGTGCTTTCGTGGATATCGGCGTGCATCAGGATGGTCTGGTGCACATCTCTTCACTGTCAGACAAGTTCGTCGAAGATCCCCATCAGGTGGTGAAAGCGGGCGATATCGTCAAAGTGAAGGTGATGGAAGTGGATATGCAGCGTAAGCGCATCGCCCTCACCATGCGACTTGACGAGCAGCCCGGCGAGAGCAATGCGCGCGGCGGCAATAATCGCAGCAGCGGCAAAGAGAATGCACGTCCCGCGGCCAATAACAAAGCACGCGGCAAGCCGGCTAATTCGCCAGCTGGCAATAGCGCGATGGGTGATGCACTGGCCGCCGCGTTCGGTAAGAAGCGCTAATTGCCTTACCAAATAGCACCTGAATTTATCACTTTGTAGCCATGTGCTCTGATGCTGTCCTATTAAGCATCAGAGCCTTTCTACTCTGGATTCTTTGCTCTAATAATAAGAAAAGCTAACGCTAATCTATTACCAGATATAGTAAAGAAACTCCTCAGCCTAAGGATCTTTTTGGCTGTTTTAGGAAAGAATCGGGAATTGTTGTGCCAGATAAATTGCAAGGCCAAATAATCACAAAAGAATTGAATGGTTAAACATGTAATTCTTGAGAGAATATAAATTAGAAAAATATGATTTACAGCACAGTAAGTTTACTTCTAATAGTGAAATATAGACCACTCAAAGGATGAATGGTAATAACAAAAGGACTTAAAATGACAAAGTCATACTATATAAAAAATGCTGCGTTAGGAATGCTATTATTTGTCATCACTACAATAATTATGCGTGATGCAGCTATAGATATCAGCCAAAACTCCAGATTAATCTTTCTTGCAGTTTGTGGGATTCTATTTCCCTCTGCAAAATTCACTATCGAAAGTTTTGCATTGAAATTCACATCTAAAACCTTTTGGACCACTGGTTTTTTTGAAAATGACACGGGAATGCAAGGAATAAAAGCTATCTATTTTTTGATTTGCTTTACATTAGCCATTCCTCTAAGCATTCTATTTTTCATTATGAAGTTAAGTAAAGCCGGGAATCCCCCGGCTTAAACCTCTATTTAAAACCCATTTTAGAATTCAAATTATTGATCAATGAATCGTTAACTAAAGAACCAACGAGTGCCATTATGATTGCGTATCCGACAATGCCTACTCCAGTGCCGAGTATAATACTGAAAGCGAATGCAGTTAATGCGGCCGCCAATTTTCCTGCTACTAACTTCTCAAGTTTGACGATAACATTTCTCCAGTTATTAGTCTGAGTAGCCAATGCAATCTCCTTAATGACATCTATAAAGTCGGAAATTGCACCATAGAACCCTAACCCTCTACTAAATCGATTCAAATCTCGAGCAAACGTTACATAATCAATTTTTCTAACAGCATCCCCCAATTTTTTACGTTCTGCGCTGTTAAACTTAGATCCGTTCAAAACTTTGTATTGTTCAAAAGATTTTATTGCATCGTTGACACTTCTTAATTTCTTACCTTTTATTTCTTCAGTGAAGTACTGCGCATGAAACGATACCCTTGCACTAATCCGCTCTGATAAATTTTTATAAAAATCTGTTACCAGTCTTATACCATCCTGCAAATCAGAATATGATGGCTGTAATTTCCTTGCCTCCATGATAATTGACAATTCTAACTTGGCTTTTAATGTCGCTTGCCTCGCAGCGGTAATGCTAGTACCAGACTGAGTGGAGTTTGCTAAACGAGCATTTTTTTGAATAATTTTCTTCAACGCAGTAACGCGAGCATCAGATATATCTAAATTATAAGGTACACTACCTCCAGGAGCTGAATTATTTTGCTGCCCGGGGGAAAGTGTCGACTCTTCTGGATAACCTAAATTTACACCGTATGCATCTCCCAAGTTGTGTTTTGTTATGCCTATTAGCTCGCCGTTAATACCTAATGTATAACCTACAAATTCAGCAGGATTGATACCTGGTTTTTTGGCCTGTTTCTCGCCTATTTTCGGATTAACAGACAATCCACCACCATAAGCCTTCCCATTAGAAGAACTCCCTGCCCCGTTACCCGCATTGCCTTGGCTGCCACTATACCCAGTACCATTGCCGCGTTCAGAGCTCCAGTTGGTACCATCACCATATCCATTCATATACATCTCCTTAATGAAAAAAGTGTTGTGCTATATGTTTTCAATATTACAAGGTCTGGATGGTTTATCCCCCCATAACAATCAAAACTCAATCATATTCAATTGAATGAGTAAAAATGGCAACCACCCTATACTTGTATCAATCATTAATAACAAAGAAATAATAACGATCCTGGAAAGATAAATTTAAATATCACAGGGGTGATGGCTCAGTCATTTAAATTAATAATTAACCAATGAAAGTAATAAAACTTAAAACCAAATCCATGATTGTTATTTTGCAAGCAGCTTATTAAAATCCACAAAAAGTAGTTGCCTATTATAACACTTCCATTATGGTTGATTAAAACCAATGCGAACACATACAAGGAAGAATGATGATCATAATCATTGATGATTACGTTAATGCACTTTACGTCAATCGAAGGAACATTAAATTAACAAAAATGGAATACACTCTTTATTCAAACTTAATGAAAAATAAAAAAACAAAAAGCACAGTTGAAACATTAATAAGACAGACGTGGCCAAGGAGGTTTGAATCCATCACTCAGAACAATCTTTCTCAGTTAGCCTTCAAACTGAAAAGAAAATTATGTGATGCGGGCATTCTAACTACCATTACGGTATCACTTAAAAGCGGTTGCAAAATATCGCACTACAAACCCTGTTTGATTATCCGTGTAAAGACTTCTTTGGCATCAAGGCTTATCCAAAAAATCATTATTCATAAACCATTCAAAAATAATTAGACTTATCAATAAAAAATAATTGATATAATTTATAGTGCTGAAATGTAACCTGAATTGATTTTATCACCTGCCCAGTATCAGATATGAGCACTACCCTTTGTGCGGAATCAGCTCTGCTTCCGCACATATCAAGTTGATAAATCCCCTCATCCGTCTACGCTGAAAAAATCCGTGTGAAAAAATGACCTTCCGCGTGGCCCAACGATCTGATGGACATAATCAACGCCCTACTTGATGAGATTTACGAAGGCCGCTTCCCCGTCGCCGCACGTGAGCGTCTGCTTTCCCACATTCGTGCAGCGCACGATACCGCTAAACTGCCGCGCAAAGCCCACTGGGACGAGAAGGATGTGGTGCTGATCAGCTACGCCGATCAGTTCCGTGAACCCGATCAGCCCACGCTCGCCAGCTTCTCGCACTTCTATCAGCAGCATCTGCAATCCACTTTCAACCTGGTGCATTTGCTGCCGTTCTTTCCCTATTCTTCCGACGATGGCTTCTCCGTGATTGATTATCACCAGGTGAATCCTCTCTGTGGCGAGTGGCAGCATATTGCGGCGCTGCACAGTGAAACCCGGTTGATGTTCGATTTTGTCTGTAATCATATGTCGGCGCACAGCCAATGGTTCCGCCACTTTTTGGCGCAGGATCCTGGCTGGGATGACTTCTTTATCAGCATGCCACCGGCCACCGATCTCAGCGCCGTGACGCGCCCTCGTACCTCGCCATTACTGACGCCGTTTGAGATGGCTGATGGTGAAACGCGCTTTATCTGGACCACCTTTAGCGCCGACCAAATCGACCTTAACTTTGCCAATCCTGACGTGCTGATTCGCATGGTGGGCGTATTGCTGGATTACCTGAACAAGGGCGCCGATTATGTTCGTCTCGATGCGGTGGGGTATATGTGGAAGACGCCGGGTACAAATTGCATTCACCTGCCGAAAACCCACCAGCTGGTGAAGCTGTTGCGCGCCATTTCCAACGAAGTGGCACCGGGCACAGTGATCGTCACCGAAACTAATGTGCCGCATAAAGACAACATCAGCTATTTTGGTAACGGGCACGATGAAGCGCAGATGGTGTATCAGTTTTCACTGCCGCCGCTGGTGCTCCATGCCATTCATTCAGGATCCGCACGCGCGCTGCGTCAATGGGCCAGCACGCTGGGCACCGGTAACGGCACCACCACGTTCTTCAACTTCCTTGCCTCGCACGATGGCATTGGCCTCAATCCTGCGCGCGGTATTTTGTCTGAAGTGGAGATCGTAGCACTGGTGCGAGATTTGGCGCTGGAAGGGGCGCTGGTGTCTTATAAAAACAATCCCGATGGCACCACCAGCCCTTACGAAATTAACGTCACCTATTTCGATGCTCTCAACCAGCAGAATGATGACGATGACACGCGTCTGCGCCGATTCCTGCTGGCACACGCCATTCTGCTCGCCTTTCCGGGCGTGCCGGCGATCTATATCCAAAGCATTCTGGGATCGCGCAACGACAATGAAGGCGTGCGCGCGGCAGGACACAACCGCGCCATCAATCGCCAGAAATACAGTTTGCGTGAAATGGAACAGTGGATCAGCGGCGATGACCCATTGCGTCAGCAGGTGTATGAACGACTCAGCGCATTGATCCAGCTGCGCACCCGCCAGAGCGCGTTCCATCCGGATAATGCGATGACGCTGCTGGAGAGTGAAAATACCCTGCTGATGTTGCGGCGACATCCGTCAGGCAGTGAAGAGGGCTTATTGTGCGTGTTTAATCTCAGCAGCCGGGAAGTGACCACGCATCTGCCGCAGGCGCGACATTATCAGGATGTGATCAGTGGCGAGAAAATCGATGGCAGCCAGCCAATGACGCTGGCTGCGTGGCAATTTATGTGGTTGCGTGGCTGATTATTTGTAAACATCCGCCGTGGCGCTGAACTTGCCATGTTCGCGGCCCGCAATCACCAGAAAGTATTTGCCGCCTTTCTCATCGGCCGCTTTGGAGAGTTCGCGCTTCGCATCCATCGGTGAGGTGGTCTCCGCCGTGGTGGTCACCGTACCGATTTTCTCCAGATTCATTTTCTGCACTTCTTCTTTAGTCACTTCCTTTGCGGCGAACGCTGAAAACGACACCGCACTCATCACCAGAGAAGCCACAGCCAATTTCATCATCTTCATAGCATTACCCTCATCCATTTTTTGCATTATTGGGATGTCAGCGGCCGCGAAGCACAACAGGCGAGATAGCAAAAGAACACACCGCGAAGCAGCTCAGCTCACGTCAAAAGTATTACCGCTGGTGAAAGAATTTCCACTGCCGCAACAGATTTAACGGGTAACCGCTTGGATGAACTCGATAATATGCTGGCAAAATGTGTCAGGATGCGAGACAAATGGCGCATGCGCCGCTTTTTCCATCACAATTGAAGGTGAACGCGGTAACGCTTCATCCAACTGCTTTGCAATTCGACGTGGTACTAATCCATCCAGCGATCCATACAAACGCATCAAGGGCATTGCCAACTGCGGCAGCTGCGCGCGCAGATCCACTTCGCGCAATATCTCCAGTCCACCTTCCAGCACTGCGACCGAAGGCATTGGCTGCGATAGCACCACGTCTTTGAGCTGACGTGCATCCTGGCGCGCATTTTCCGTACCCATGGTTTGCAAGGCCAGGAAACGTTCTACGGTGCGCTGGAAATCATTGCTCAACTGCTGCTGGAAGCTCTCCAGCGTCTCAGGCTTGATGCCCGGCCAATCCTCGTGCGCGGTAAAACAGGGCGAAGACGCCACGCTAATCAGCGCGGTGACACGTTCAGGCTGCGTCAGTGCAATCTGGCTGGCAACCAGTCCCCCCAGCGACCAACCGAGCAACACTGCACGCTCAGGAAGTTGTGGAAGCAGCTGTTGAGCCATGTCGGCTAAGGTCAGTGCACCAAATCCATGGCTGCGGCCAAAGCCAGGCAGATCCACAAGGTGCAGACGAAAATGCGGGCTGAGTCGTGGAACAATGTTCTGCCACACTTCGGCATTCAATCCCCAGCCGTGCAGCAGCACAAGATCGCGATCGCCTGTGCCTGTGGTGTGCCAGTAAAGCGAACTCATCGGTTACACTCCCGAAAAGTGAAAAGAGGCCGCTATGCTATCAATCCCTGCCCTGTGTTGGCTATGCCGCCTGCCATTACAGATTGCCAGACACGGGCTATGCAGCCGCTGTGTGCAACAAATCCCGGCGCTGCCCGCGATCTGCCCCTGCTGTGCACTGCCGGCCAGCGGCACCCGATTGTGCGGCCGCTGTCTGCGTCGTCCACCGCCGTGGCACAGCCTGACTTGCGTGAGTGATTACCTGCCGCCGCTGAGTGATTGGGTCATCCAGCTGAAATTTTCTCGGGCAACCGCACTTAGAGTGATGCTGGCACGACTCCTTTTGTTAAAATTGTTAAATAGTCGCCGCGATAACCTTACGCCGCGCATCGATTTGGTGTTGAGTGTGCCGTTACATCGGCGTCGTGCCTGGCAGCGTGGCTATAATCAGGCTGAGCTGCTGGCAAAACCGCTGGCACACTGGCTAGGTTGTGAATATCGTGCGGGGGTGCGCCGCAGACGGCGGGGCTTGGTCCAGCATGCGTTGCGCGCTTCGGCGCGGAAAAAGAATCTGCGCGGGGCCTTTTCCCTTGAAATGCCAGTGCGCGGACGCCATATCCTGCTCATCGACGATGTGGTTACCACCGGAAGCACGGTGGCAGAAATCAGCCGCATTTTGCTGGCCCAAGGCGCGGCCAGCGTGCATATTGGCTGCCTGTGCCGTACCTTGTAGAGCGTCGGCGTTGGGCGTATTATAACCAAGTAATTTAGTCAACTATTGAGCAATCGCCATGATCGTTATTACTGATGCTGCGCAAGAGCACTTCTCAAAATTGCTGTCAAAACAAGAAGATGGCACACAAATTCGCGTATTCGTCATTAATCCGGGTACGCCAACCGCGGAATGCGGTGTTTCTTACTGCCCACCCGATGCAGTAGAAGCCACTGATACTGAAATGAAGTTCGAAAAGCTGTCAGCCTATGTTGATGAGCTGAGCGCGCCTTATCTGGAAGATGCTGAGATCGATTTTGTCACCGATAACCTCGGTTCCCAGCTGACGCTGAAAGCGCCAAACGCCAAGATGCGTAAAGTGTCTGATGATGCGCCAATGGTTGAGCGCGTGGAGTATCTGCTGCAAGCGCAGATCAACCCACAGCTGGCGGGTCACGGTGGTCGTGTATCCCTGATGGAAATCACCGATGACGGTTACGCGATTCTGCAGTTTGGCGGCGGCTGTAACGGCTGTTCAATGATCGACGTCACGCTGAAAGATGGCATCGAGAAAGAGTTGCTGGCGGCCTTCCCTGAGCTGAAAGGTGTGCGTGACCTCACTGAACACCAGCGCGGCGAGCACTCTTACTATTGATTTTCTTGCGGCAGCGCACCCGCGCTGCCGCAGATTTCTACCTCGCTTTGCGTCCGTCATTCACCGCTGTCAGAACTTGCTTCACGGCTTTGTCGGCAAACATCTCTTCCAGCGTGACACATAACTTGCGCCGCCAGTTGGGATACTCATCCACTGTGCCAGGCACGTTGACCGGCATTGTCATGCCGAGCCAATCTTCCGGCTGCAATCCCAGTAATGCGCTCTCCGTGCGGGCCAGGTAACGGTGCATCGCCACATTGATCGTCGGCGTCAGCGGTTGCTTCAACGCAGGTTGACGACTGCGAGCTGGCATGGCCCCCGCCTGCTGTAAGGCGTCCAGCAAAGCCTGCTTTTGTGCCGTGCGCTGTTGTTGCAGGGAGTGCAGCACGCTATCGTGATACATGCCGAGCTTTTCACCCAATGCCAAATCTTCCGCCTGCCAGAATCCGCTCAACGTGGGCAAATCATGAGTACTGGCACTGGCAATCGACTGTCGAGGATAAGCCGCAGGCTGGCGGTAGCGGCCATCGCGCTCCTGTTCGAAGAACAGCACTTTCCACGAGAAAATGCCGTGGCTGCGCATCATGCGAACGATGATCGGCGGCACAATGCCCAAATCCTCGCCGATCACCATGCAGCGATGGCGCTGACTTTCCAGCGCCAGAATCGCCATCAAATCGTCCACCGGATATGACACATAGGCACCTTTGTCCGCTGTCTCACCATACGGAATCCACCACAGCCGCAATAACGCCATCACGTGATCGATACGCAACGCGCCGCAATCACGCATATTGGCGCGCAATAAATCGATAAAAGGCTGATAGCCGCGCGCGCGCATCTCGTGCGGATCAAGCGGCGGCAACGCCCAGTTTTGCCCCAATGGTCCCAGGCGATCCGGCGGTGCCCCCACCGAAGCCCCCAGCTTATACAACTGCGGGTCCTGCCAGGTTTCTGCGCTGTGCTGCGCCACACCGACCGCCAAATCCCGGTACAATCCCACCGTCATGCCGAGCTGCTGGCTACGCTGCCAGCAGGCGGCAAATTGCTGCTGCGCCAGCCACTGCAACCAACACCAGAATTGAATCTCGTCCTCATGTGCAGCACACCACTGCTGAACTTCTGGCTGATGGGCATTGCCCCAGGTTTCCGGCCATGACGCCCAACCCCACTCCTTCTCCTGCTGAGCGCTGCGTTCTGCCAGAATGCCGTCAAACGCCGCCTGATAGCGCAGATGATCGCCGCCCTCGGCGACAAATTGCAGGAATTCCTGCTCAGGCTGATAATGCTGCCAGGACAGGCGTAGCGCGGTGATTTTCAACTCAGCCACCGCTCGATAATCGACATAGTCAGTGGCGCGCGCGGCTTGCACAGCCTTGCGCGTTTTGGCGAGTTTCCACCAGCGCTGTGCTTCAGCGCTTTGAGCGAATGCCGCCACCTGATTAACGTCGATATACAGCATATTCAGCCAGCGACGCGAGGTGGGGCTATAAGGGCTGGCGTGTTCAGGCTGCGCAGGATAAAGCGCGTGTAGCGGGTTGAGGCCAACAAAATCGCCTCCGTGAGCGGCGATCTGCTCCAGCATTTGCGCAAGATCGCCAAAATCACCGATCCCCCAATTGCGATCAGATCGCAGCGTATAAAGCTGTACCAGCGCGCCCCAGCGTTTGTCTCCCTGTGCCAGCGGTTCAGATAAATAGCAACGACGCGGCGCGATAATGATGCGCGAGTGCCACTGCTGACGTCCTTGCCGTAAGGTCAAACGGTGATAACCCTGCGGCAGACGTGGCGGCAATGTGAAGGTCTCGCCTGCCTGAAGCAGGCCACTGTAAGTTTTGCCCCGTTCGGTCTCAAGCTGCCAGCTAAACTCGCCTTTACCCTGCGGGCAACACTGGCGCGGACGGCGCGGAGTGAAAACCTGCACCGGCGGCAAGGGTGGCGCTTTACCCTGCGGCGTATTCATCACCGCCAGCAGCGCGCGTTTGGTGTCGTCGTGAATACGCACCTGCTCACCGCTCGCGTTGGTAAAATCTACCGCAATGCCCGCGTCCTGCGCGGCCTGATCCAGTTTGCTGAGCGTCATCACGTCTCCTTGGGTGCGGTGCGCATCAATGCGTATCCGACGAAAATCTTTTCGAAACCATGTCGAGCGGCCATCAATAGCGAGCTGGAAATCAGCGCGCGGCCTGCCAGATACGTTGCTGGTAATCCCGGATTGAGCGGTCGGAACTGAAACGCCCGGTGCGTGCGGTGTTGAGTATCGCCGCTTTGGTCCAGGCTTCCGGGTTCTTCCACAAGGCTTCAACCTGTTGCTGCGCGTCGAGATACGCCTCGAAATCGGCCAGCACCAGCCAGGGATCGCCACCTTTGGTCAGGCTGGTGAGCAGCATATCGAATGCCTGCTTGTCACCTTCGCTGAACTTGCCCTTCTCCAGATCTTTCAGCAATCCATCCAGATACTTATTCTGCTTGCGCAGTTTTTTCGGGCTGTAACCGTTGGCTTTGAGCGCCTTCACCTCATCCACGGTATTGCCGAAGATAAAGATGTTCTTCTCACCCACCGCTTCGGCGATTTCGACGTTCGCGCCATCCAGCGTGCCGATGGTCAGCGCACCGTTCAGCGCCAGTTTCATATTGCCGGTGCCGGACGCTTCATAACCGGCGGTCGAGATTTGCTCCGAGAGATCGGCAGCCGGAATCATCAACTCGGCGGCGGTAATGCGATAGTCAGGGATAAACACGACTTTTAACCGATCGCCGACTTTCGGGTCGTTATTGATCACCTCGGCCACTTTGTTAATGGCGTAGATGATGTTTTTGGCAAGGTAGTAGCCCGGTGCGGCCTTGGCACCGAACAGGAATACGCGCGGCACAAAGTCGGGGTTATCAGGATTGTCCCGCAGCTGACGATAGCAGTGCAGCATATGTAGCAGGCTGAGGTGCTGGCGTTTGTATTCGTGTAGCCGCTTAATCTGCACATCAAACAGCGCATCGGGATTCACATCAATGCCGGTCACGCGTTTGATATATACGGTCAGGCGCAGCTTGTTCTGCTGCTTGATGGTGCGGAACTGCTGACGGAAAGCTTTTTTACGCGCATAGGGCGCCAGCCACTCCAGTGCATCCAGATCGTTGGCCCACTCTACCTGCAACGTTTCATCAATCAGGTTCGACAGCAATGGATTGCACTGCTTCAACCAGCGGCGCGGCGTGATGCCATTGGTCACATTATGGAATTTGTTTGGCCACAGAAGGTGGTATTCCGGAAACAGATCCTTCACCACCAGCTCAGAGTGCAGCGCAGCCACGCCATTCACGGCGAAACAGCTCACCACACACAGGTTCGCCATACGCACCTGCCCGTCGGCCACCACCGCCAGCTTTTGCCATGTCGCGCTATCGCCGGGCCACTGCTTCTTGACGATTTTTTTCAGACGCTGGTTAATTTCGCGGATGATCAGCATATGGCGCGGCAGCAGATCGCGCACCAGCGACTCATCCCAACGCTCCAGCGCTTCCGGCATCAAGGTGTGATTGGTATAGGCGAAAACGCGGCTGGTGATGTGCCAGGCTTCATCCCAACTCAACTGATGCTCATCCAGCAGGATACGCAGCATCTCCGGGATGGCGATAGTGGGATGCGTGTCGTTGAGCTGGATGACTTCAAAATCGGGCAAGGTGTGGATCGAGCGCCCGGCAAGATGGTGGCGGCGCAGAATATCGCCCACCGCACACGCGCACTGGAAATATTGCTGCATCAGGCGCAGGCGTTTACCTTCTGCGTGATTATCGTTGGGATACAGCACCTTGGTGAGTTTGTCAGCATCAATGCCGGGCTGTTCGGCCTGCAGGAACTTGCCATCATTGAACAGGGTGAGATCGAACGGATGCACGCTGCTGGCTTGCCACAAACGTAACGGCAGCGTCACACCATTACGGTAGCCGACCACCGGCAAATCCCAGGCTTCACCTTTAAGCTGAAATTTAGGTCGCCACTGTAGCGAGCCATCGCTGTTTTTCTTCACTTTGCCGCCGATGCCAACCTGCACATCCTGTGCGGCGTTATGGCGAAACCACGGATAACTGTTGCGCTGCCAGTCGTCTGGCGCCTCTTTTTGCTGGCCATCGTCAAAGGTCTGGCGGAACAAACCGTACTGATAATTAAGGCCATGTCCCATCGCGGCCTGCCCGACAGTGGCCATCGAGTCCATGTAACACGCGGCCAGGCGCCCCAATCCACCGTTGCCAAGCGCCGGATCCACCTCTTCCTCCAGCAACTCACTGAGTTCTACCTGATGCGCGGCCAGCGCTTCCTTCACCTCGTCGTACCAACCCAGATTCAGCAAGTTGTTGCCGGTCAGGCGGCCGATAAGAAACTCCATCGACAGATAGTTCACATGGCGTTGGCCTGCGCGCGGTGTGGCGGGCGGCTGCGTGGCGAGCATCTCGGTCAGCACACGGCTTAATGCCTGCCACCACTGATGCGGTGTCATTTGCTGGGCGGAGGTGAGTCCAAGGTGCTGCCATTGGCGGGTAAGTGCGGCGTCGAAACGTGTTTTATTAAATTTTTGCTGCGACATATCAATCCCTTCGAGTCCGTTAACGGTAAAGACGGGCGAGCGCATAACCAGAAAGGATAAGTAAAGCCGGGGGCGAAGAAAAAAGCGACAGGGAAATGCGGATGGAGGGAAAAAAGTGGATTTACGCGTGGCGCGCAACCTGATGCCATTCTGCGGGCGGCATAGCAACCGCCCCGACAGGATGGATTAGCAGAGTTCGAGATGGACTTCGTGTTGCTCAATCACCTTCAGCACGCTGGCAGGCGGCGTCTGATCGGTATACATGTAGTCAATCAGGCTCATATTCCCCAGGTTCACCATCGCATTACGGCCAAATTTCGAATGGTCCACCACCAACATCACGCAGCGTGAGTTTTCGATTATCGCGCGTTTGGTGCGGACTTCGTGGTAATCGAACTCCAGCAGTGAGCCATCCATATCGATGCCGCTGATGCCGAGAATGCCGTAATCGAGGCGAAACTGGGAGATGAAATCCAGCGTCGCTTCACCCATGATGCCGCCATCCCGCGTACGCACTTCGCCGCCAGCGATGATGACGCGGAAATCCGGCTTCGCCATCAGCAAAATCGCCACATTGAGGTTGTTGGTCACCACGCGCAGATTGTTGTGATTCAGCAACGCATGCGCCACCGCTTCCGGCGTAGTGCCGATATCGATAAACAACGTGGCACCATCCGGGATCTGGCTCGCCACACGCTCGGCGATGCGCGCTTTTTCCGCTGACCACATCATTTTGCGGTCCTGCCATGCGGTGTTTTCAGAGCTGGAAGGCAGCGCCGCGCCGCCGTGATGGCGCTGGATTTTATTCTGATCGGCCAGATCGTTCAGGTCACGCCGAATGGTTTGCGGGCTCACCTCAAAGTGATCCACCAGCTCTTCCGTACTGACATATCCCTGGCGTCGCACCAAATCGATAATGGCGTCATGACGTTGCGTCTGCTTCACATCTCTCTCCTCGGCTCAGAGCCGTTTTCTTTTTATACCTGCTACCGACGAGCCACATTGCGCGTATCGACAAACGCCATGGCCAGGCCGACCAGCAAGCCGGTGACATGTGCAGCGTTAGCAATCGACAGCCCAAAAGCGCCGTACCAGCCAATAATCAGCCATACAATAGCGAAGCCCATCAGACCACGCTCCAGATAAATGCCACTTTCGGGATCGCGCTCGCCACGCAGCCAGCAATAACCCATCAGCGCATACACCACGCCCGATAGTCCGCCGAACAGCACACCGCTGAATTTGGCCTGCATCCAGCCGCTCAACAGCGCGGAAATGAGCATAATCACAAACAGCTTACCGCTGCCAATACGCTTTTCCACTGCGCCACCGAGATACCACCACCACATCAGATTGAACAGGATGTGCAGCAGTGAGAAGTGCAACAACGCATGGCTAAACCAGCGCCACACCTGGAAATACTGTGAGGAGTCAGCAGGCCACGCCAGCCAATCCAGCGCCACATCATCACCGACAATCTGCATCATGATGAACACCGCCACGCAGGCGATCATGATCGTCATGGTGAGCGGGCCTGCGCGTTCACGAATATTCGCCCAGATGTTGCTGCGTTCATAGCGCAAGCCACTTTCGGTACTGCCTGTGTGCCAGCTGGCGGCCTGATAGCGCGGATGATTAGGGTCGCGTACGAACTGGGCAAGTTCGTTTTCAACCATCTCCAGCCGGCCTTCATCATCCATCATAATGACATAGTGGCTTTCGCGCTCAATTCGCAGCGTGACGCCGCGCGTTGCCATGTAATCCACAAACGCCTGCGCCATACGTGGGTTGTTGAACTGAGTGATGCGCATCGTGCGGGTTCCCCTTCCTTTGTGTGATCGTGTCAGACGCTGCCAGTATCTACCTGCGAGGGGAACACGGCGCGCCAGGCGTCAAAACCGCCATCGATGCTATACGCGGCGTTGAATCCCTGCCCTAACAGGAACTGTGCTGCACCTTTGCTGCTGTTGCCGTGATAGCACATCACCAGCACCGGCAGCTCATGATTCGCCTGCGCGATAAAGTCCGCCAGATTGTCGTTCGACAGATGTAACGAGCCTGTCGCGTGGCCCATGGCATAGCTTTGTGGGTCGCGAATGTCCACCAGCTGCGCGCCTTGTGCCATGTGCTCGTTAGCCTGCTGAACCGAAATACATTCGAAGTTTTCCATGGTGTCTCTCATAAGGTCGTCACAATTAGCGCCTAGTTTAACCTGAGAATCCGTCGCGATAACCTGACAAAAGTTATGGCTATGGATTTTTTTTCCTGCAGGAATGTTAGCTATATCACGCAAAAATGTTTTTATTGAGTTAAGCGCTGGCATCAATGTTGGTTTCCGATTATTATTACGCTCGAAAACGAACATTTTAGAACTATTCCGAACATCGGAGGAGATGACGTGGAAACCAAAGACCTGATCGTGATCGGCGGCGGCATTAACGGAGCCGGCATTGCAGTGGACGCTGCAGGACGCGGACTGTCAGTGCTGATGCTGGAGGCGCGGGATTTGGCCTGTGCAACCTCCTCCAACAGCTCTAAATTAATCCACGGTGGCCTGCGCTACCTGGAACATTACGAATTCCGTCTGGTGGGCGAAGCGCTGGCTGAACGTGAAGTGCTGCTGAAAATGGCACCGCACATTGCCTTCCCAATGCGCTTCCGCTTGCCACATCGCCCGCATCTGCGTCCGGCGTGGATGATTCGCCTTGGCCTGTTTATGTACGACCGTCTGGGTAAACGCACCACTTTACCGGGCAGTAAAGGCCTGCGTTTTGGCGCGGAATCGGCCCTTAAGCCTGAGATCACGCGCGGATTCGAATATTCTGACTGCTGGGTGGATGATGCGCGTATGGTCGTGCTCAACGCGCAGGAAGTGGTGAAACAGGGCGGCGAAGTGCGCACCCGCACCCGCGTGACCCGTGCATGGCGTGAGAGTGGCCTGTGGATGGTGGAAGCGGAAGATATTGATACCGGCAAAACCTTCACGTGGCGTGCCAAAGGCCTGGTCAATGCCGCTGGACCTTGGGTAAAAGAATTCTTTGATGATGGCCTGAAGCTGAAATCGCCGTATGGTATTCGCCTGATCAAAGGCAGCCACATCGTGGTACCGCGCGTGCATCGCGAAAAGCAGGCATACATCCTGCAAAACGAAGATAACCGTATCGTGTTTGTCATTCCGTGGATGGATGAATTCTCCATCATCGGTACCACCGACGTGGAGTACAAAGGCGATCCGAAAGACGTGAAGATCGATGACAACGAAATCAGCTATCTGCTGAAAGTGTTTAACGGACACTTCAAACAGCAGCTGAGCAAAGATGACATCGTCTGGACTTATTCTGGTGTGCGTCCGCTGTGTGATGACGAATCGGATTCACCGCAGGCCATCACCCGTGATTACACGCTGGATGTGCATGACGACAATGGCCAGGCGCCGCTGCTGTCGGTGTTTGGCGGTAAGCTGACCACCTATCGTAAGCTGGCAGAGCACGCACTGGAGAAACTGGCGAAGTACTATCCCAACGCCGGCCCAGCCTGGACTAAATCAGCAGTACTGCCAGGCGGTGATTTCTCTGGCACCCGTGAAGATTACGCCGCAGGCTTACGTCGTCGTTATCCGTTTATCAGCGAGGGCATGGCGCGCCACTTTGCCCGTACCTACGGTAGCCGCACCGAAGAACTGCTGGCAGGCGCAAGCAGTCTGGCGGATCTGGGCGAGAACTTCGGTCACGAGTTTTATGAAGCTGAATTGCGCTACCTGGTGAAAAATGAATGGGTGCGCGAACTGGATGATGCAATCTGGCGTCGTACCAAACAAGGTATGTGGCTGACAGAAGCCGAGCAGGCACGCATTCGTGAGTGGCTGGCGGTCAACGGTCAGAAACCGGCGCTGTCGCTGGCTTCATAATCCAGGCCAAATAGAAAGGCCGTTATCCTGCAAGGGATAACGGCCTTTTTTATTGTGTCTGATGTTCAAAAGAGCGCGATAAGTCGCGCATCATTGAACTTATAAGCCGGTATTCTCGCGAATATATTTACGCGCTTTCACCGCATATTCGAACGGATTGGCCAGCGCCGGATCCTGCTCCGCTTCCACCACCATCCAGCCTTTGTAACCGTAATCGTCGAGGATTTTGAACACCGGTTTGAAATCAATCACGCCGTCGCCCGGCACGGTGAAGGTGCCTTTCTTCACGCCATCGAGGAACGACAGTGATTTTTCACGCACCTCAGCCACCACGCTGTCACGCACATCTTTCAGGTGCACGTGGAAAATACGTGGCAGATATTTGGTCAGCACATCCAGCATCGCCTGCTGTGAGCCTTCGGAGTAGTAGATGTGGCCAGTGTCATACAGCAGGCCGACATTCTGATTGGTCGATTCCATAAAGCGATCGATTTCCGCTGGGGTCTGAATGCCGGTCCCCATGTGATGGTGCAGCGTTACGCGCATGCCCTTCTTCGCCGCAATCTCAGCCAACTCGTTGTAGCCTTCCGCTGTCAGACGCCACTCTTCATCGGTGAAGATCGGCTTCTGCTCCAGCACCGCCAGCGTGGTGCCCTGAATGCTTTTACTCTGCTCAGAGCAGCCAATCACGCGCGCGCCCATGGCGTGCAGGAAGTTCATGTGCTGGGTGAACTCGTCGATGGTTTTCGCCTTGTCGCCGTTGGCGAAGAAGGTGCTGAACCAGGCATTGCAGATCTGGATACCACGAATTTCCAGCATCGGTTTCAGCACTGCCGGATCTTTCGGATATTTGCTGCCGACTTCACTGCCGGTAAAGCCTGCCAGCGCCATTTCACTGACGGTCTGCTGGAAGGTGTTTTCGCTGCCCAGCTCTGGCATGTCATCGTTGGTCCAGCCGATTGGCGCAATCGCCAGTTTTACATTGTCTTTGTTCATTTCAATTCCCTGATTCTGAGAGAGAAGTGTTAGCGCACAGGCTCAGTTATTTGGCGTAAAAGTCTGGACGCGCTGGCATGGTCACCGGCTCGATAGCGCCGCTGTTCTGGGCTTTATGGCAGGCATCCGCCGCAACGGAAGCGGCAAAACCATCCCAGGCGGAAGGCCCGGTCAACTTGCCCGCCGTGGCGTCATTGATGAAAGCTTGCAGCTCAACGTCGTAAGCCTCGATAAAACGGTCTTTCCAGTCAGTGAGCAGCGCATTGCCGAGACGCGCGTTTTTACGCATCTGAATAGATGAAGGCTCAGGCAGTTTGGCAATGCCCTCTTCGCCCACCACTTCACACTGAATGTCATAGCCATAAGCACAGTTCACGAAGATCTCGACATCGATGCGAATGCCCTTCTGGGTTTCGAACAGCACGATTTGCGGATCTTTCAATTTGGCGTGGGTCTTCGAGGTCGAACGTGGGAACACCACCTGCACCGATTTGTAATCGTCCTCGGTCAGCCAGCGCAGCACATCCAGCTCGTGAATCAGGGTGTTGGTGATCGCCATATCGGTGGTGTAATTTTCCCCCACACTCTGGTTGCGGTGCGCACAGTGCAGCATCAGCGGCTCGCCGATTTCACCGTCAGTGATCACTTTCTTCAACGCGCGATAGCCTGAATCGTACGGACGCATAAAGCCCACCTGCACCAGGCGTTTACCGTGTTTGATTTCGGCATCAACGATGCGACGGCAGCCTTCGGCGCTCATCGCCAGCGGCTTCTCGCAGAACACGGGCTTGCCAGCAGCAATGGCGGCAAGGGTGAATTCTTCGTGGGTCGGATCCCATGATGTCACCAGAATGGCATCCACCTCCGGCGAGTTAATCACCTGATGACCATCCTGATACACCTCAGCTTCGATATTCAGACGCTGCAGCGCCGCGCGGGCCCCTTCCACGTTGATATCTGAAACCGCCACCACTTTCGCGCCCTGCAACACATTGTTGCAGCGACGAATGTGATCCTGACCAATTGCACCGGTACCAATTACACCGAGTTTGAGCGTCATAATTACACCTGTAGAGTCGGATAAGTATGCCCTTCATATTTCAAGATGCAGGTGCGTTGGCTGCTCTCGTTGGCCGCCTTCCTGATTCTCGAATTATTTGGGGGACATAGGGTTAAACAAGGCCGGCGAACGCCGGCCTAAAAAGGGTGTTAGTACTTACGTGCTTGTTCGATATGCACGTTAAGTTTGTCGGCCACTTCCTGCGTGCGTTCAGACGTTGAAGTCTGAGCCACACCAACGTGCCACCAGCTGAAATATTTGTGAATCATGGTTTTTGGCAGCACTTTGATGTCGAACAGCACTGAAACGGTCTGTTTCTGCGCGTCAATCAGTGCAGCTTCCAACTGTTCCAGCGTGGTAATGCGATAGGTTTTGCAACCGTAACCGCCCGCAATCGCCGCGAAATCGACCGGAATAAAGCCGCCATCCAGCTTGCCGCCTTCCGGGTTGCGGAAACGGAACTCGGTGGTGAAGCTGTCCATGCCGTGTTCCATCTGTAGGTTGTTAATACAGCCGTTGGTCATGTTATCCAGCAGCACCACGTTGATTTTCGCGCCTTCCTGAATCGAGGTGACCAGCTCGGAGTGCAACATCATGAACGAGCCATCACCCACCATCACATAGACTTCACGCTGCGGCTGGGCCAGCTTCACGCCCAACGCGGCATTGACTTCGTAGCCCATACAGGAATAGCCGTATTCAACGTGGTACGAGTTGTAATCTTTGGTGCGCCACATGCGTTGCAGGTCGCCCGGCAGACTGCCCGCTGCCGCGACAATCACTGCATCCTTTGGGAGCTGCTCGTTTAAGGTGCCCAGCACGCTGCTCTGCGTCAGCACTGACTGCGTCAGGCGCTCAAACTCAGTAAACAGCGCTTCACGGTCAATGTGATCGGCGATTTCGGGAATAAAATCGTCGGTGTTATAAGTGGCGGCATACACACGCTGCGTCTCTTTCAGTAGCTTGCTTTGTGCCTGCTCAACCTGACCGCCCCAGTGGTTCTCAAAGCCTTTCAGTCCGCTTTCCAGTGCGGTCAACCCTTCACGCGCATCCGCTAACAGCTGCACTGCATCGAGCTTGTAGCTGTCGAAATTGCTGACGTTGATGTTGAGGTAGCTCACTTCAGGATTCTGGAAAATCCATTTCGAAGCGGTGGTGAAATCGGTGTAGCGCGTGCCGATCCCAATCACCAGATCGGCTTCTTTCGCCAACAGGTTAGCAGCCAGACAGCCCGTTTCGCCGACGCCACCCACATTCAGCGGATGATCAGAAACAATGGTGCCTTTACCGGCCTGTGTTTCCGCAAACGGAACGTTAAAGCGTTCCGCGAATTTCAGCAGCGCGGCACCGGCATCGGAATATTTCAGACCGCCACCCACGATAATCAGCGGCTTGTTTTTACGCGCAATCAGCGACAGAGCATCTTCCAACTGAGCAGCTGTCGGCAGACGGCGATCCAGACGGTGCACACGTTTCTGGAAGAAATATTCCGGGAAGTCCCAGGCCTCACCCTGCACGTCTTGCGGCAGCGCGATGGTCACGGCACCGGTTTCCGCCGGATCGGTCAGCACACGCAAGGCATTAATACAGGCAGTCATCAGCTGTTCAGGACGGCTAACGCGATCCCAGTATTTGCTCACCGCGCGGAAGGCATCGTTGGTACTGATGCTGAGATCGTGGCTCTGCTCGATCTGCTGCAAAACGGGATCGGGCTGACGCGTGGCGAACACATCGCCCGGCAGCAGCAGTAAAGGAATGCGGTTCGCGGTCGCCGTGGCAGCTGCGGTGATCATGTTCGCCGCGCCCGGTCCCACTGAAGAGGTACAGGCAATAATCTGACGACGCAGCGACTGCTTGGCGAAACCAATCGCCGCATGCGCCATCCCCTGTTCATTACGACCCTGATGCACCACCAGATCGCCGCTGTCCTGCTCCAGCGCTTGCCCCAGTCCCAGCACGTTACCGTGGCCAAAAATGGCAAAAATGCCTTTCACAAATTTGGTTTCAACGCCGTCAACGTTCAGATACTGGTTATCAAGAAATTTCACCAGCGCCTGTGCCGTGGTAAGTCTGATTGTGCCCATATGCTTCTTCCTTTACATGCTGGTACCTGACGTGAGGTACAACGCGGTTCGGGTTTTCGCTGCCGTCACGGCACCCGCGGATAAGTGAAACGTGTGGCGATTATAAACAAATATTTTTTTCATTAAACGTAATTACAGAAGAAACATTTCATTTTGCGATGGAGATCAAATTCAGAGATGAAACGTTGCCAGCGGAGGCCGTTGCTGGGGTAAAAGTGAAATGACAAAATAGCATTTTAACAAGATAGCGAAATTTCATTTCACTTCAGTAGCTTCCTTTATTCACAGCCATTTTCCTGCGACCTGGCTCACAAGCCATAGCATCAGTGAAACCGATGCTAAACAGCATGCCGTGATAGCGCATCGTGCAGAGTTTTACCTCGGTCACAAAATCGCGATGGATGTTTCATTTCATATTGTATTTGGAATTTTTATTCCTCATACTGCCACCATAGCCAATCAGGCACCTTGAGAACCCGGAAGCATAGCGCTTGATGTTGGGCGTTTTCGCCCCAGTGTCTGCTTATCACAGAAGGAAACCACAGGTATGAGTACACAACAGAAGCGGCTTGATGTGATTTGTATCGGACGCATCGCCGTCGACCTCTACGGTCAGCAAATCGGATCACGTCTGGAAGATATGACCAGCTTTAATAAATATCTGGGCGGTTCTTCCGGTAACGTGGCCTATGGAACAGCCATTCAGGGCCTGAAATCAGCCATGCTGGCGCGCGTAGGGGATGAACATAACGGCCGCTTTCTGCGAGAAGAATTGCAGCGCGTGGGTTGTAACACCGATGGGCTGATCACCGATAAAAACCGCCTGACCGGCCTGGTGATCCTCGGTATTAAAGATGAGGATACCTTCCCACTGATCTTCTACCGCGACAACTGTGCCGATATGGGCCTGGTGCCGGATGACATTAAAGAGGAATTCATCACCTCTTCTCGTGCTGTCGCGGTCACCGGTACGCACCTTTCACATCCGCAAACCCGCGCGGCAGTACTGAAAGCGTTGGATATCGCCAAGCGAAATGGTCTGCGCACCGCACTGGATATCGATTATCGTCCAGTGCTGTGGGGGCTGACGTCACTGGGCGATGGCGAAACGCGTTTCGTTGAATCCGGTGAAGTCACGAAACAATTGCAGGAAGTGCTGCACTATTTCGATTTGGTGGTAGGAACGGAAGAAGAGTTCCACATTGCCGGCGGCAGTACGGATACGCTGACAGCACTGAAAAATGTGCGCCAGGCAAGTAAAGCCACGCTGGTCTGTAAACGTGGACCGCTGGGGTGCGTGGTGTTTGAAGGTGATATCCCGGACAGCTGGGAGCAGACAAAATTGCAAACCGGCGTTCGCGTTGAAGTCCTGAACGTGCTGGGTGCAGGCGATGCCTTTATGTCTGGCCTGCTGCGCGGCTGGCTGAATGATGAAAGCTGGGAACAGGCTTGCCGCTACGCCAACGCCTGTGGTGCGCTGGTGGTCTCACGCCATGGTTGCGCGCCAGCGATGCCAACCAAAGAAGAGCTGGACGATTTCCTCGGCCGCGACAAAGACGTAAAACGCCCGGATCTGGATGCGCGTCTCAACCATCTGCACCGCGTCACCACGCGTAAACAGCAGTGGCCAGAACTCAACGTGTTCGCGTTCGACCATCGCAAACAGCTGGCCGATATGGCCCGTGAAGCAGGCGTCAGTGAAGATAAGATCCCACAGTTGAAACTGCTGCTGTTACAGGCGGCGCAGGAAGCGGCCAACGAAGCAGGCTTAAATGAGAAGAGTGGGATTCTGGCGGATACCACCTACGGCCAGAAAGCGCTGAACGCGATTACCGGCAAAAACTGGTGGATTGGCCGACCTATCGAACTGCCAAGCTCGCGTCCCCTGCGTCTGGAGCACGGTAACATCGGTTCGCAACTGGTCGACTGGCCAGCAGAGCACGTGGTGAAATGCCTGGTGTTCTACCATCCGCACGACAGCGCCGAGCTGCGTAAAGAGCAGGATGAACTGGTACTTGATGTGTGGAACGGCTGTAACAAGAGCGGGCATGAGCTGCTGCTGGAACTGATTCTGCCGGAGAGCAATCCGGACCGTAATGAATCGTACTATTACGACATGCTGAGCCACTTCTATAGCCTGGGCATTCAGCCGGACTGGTGGAAACTGCCACCGCTGTCGGCAGAGAGCTGGCAGGCCATCAGCGGGTTGATCGAACAGCACGATCCCCACTGCCGCGGCATTCTGCTGCTCGGCCTCGATGCACCGGAAGAGACGCTGAAAGCCGGTTTCGCTGCGGCGGCACAAGCGCCGTGGGTTAAAGGCTTTGCCGTCGGACGCACCATCTTCGGCCAACCGTCACGCCAATGGCTCAACGGTGAACTGGATGACAAAGCGCTGATTGAAACGGTGAAAGGCAACTATCTGCGACTGATTGGCTACTGGCGCGCGGCGCGTGGCTGATTGGCGTTAAAGCAGTGCAAAAGCGGCTCGCAAGGGCCGCTTTTTTTATGGGCATCAGCACTGCCGCTAATCACTTCTTTTTGTGAGGCATTTCATAAACCGATGAAATAAGCGTCACGATAGCGTCAAACAAATGAAATTTTCCATCCATCTGGTACTATAGCGCTCATTATCCAGCCATATTTTCATTTTTTGACGGGCCGAAGTCATGACCAACAATCCAACCCAATTAACCTTGTTACAGGACGATATCCGTCGTCGCTATGAGACGCTGAGTAAACGCCTGAAGCAGGTGGCTCGTTATATTCTTGATAACAGCAACAGCATTGCATTCGATACCGTGGCTTCCATCGCGCAACAGGCCGATGTGCCGCCCTCCACGCTGATCCGCTTCGCCAACGCCTTTGGTTTCAGCGGTTTCAACGAAATGAAACAGGTTTTCCGTCAGCACCTGATGGAAGAAACCGTGAACTACACCGAGCGTGCTCGCCTGTTCCGCCAGACTGCTACTGATGACAGCGCCAGCTCGCCTGAAAGCCCGGTAGAAATCCTCAACGTCTTTACTATGGTGAACAGCCAGGCATTGCAGCAGTTAGCGATGCAGGTTAATCCGGACCAGCTGAATAAAGCGGTCAAGATGCTGGATGAAGCGGAGAATATCTACATCATTGGCCTGCGTCGCTCCTTCAGCGTTGCGTCCTATCTGGTGTATGCGCTGCGCCATCTGGAGCGTCGTGCGTTTCTGATCGACGGTCTCGGCGGCATGTTTACCGAGCAACTGAGCATGGTGAATCCCAAAGATGTGGTGATTGCCATTAGCTACTCGCCGTATGCGCGTGAAGCGGTTGAGCTGGTTGAGTTGGGTGCCAAGCGCGGCGCACATCTGATTGCCATCACCGACAGCCAGGTGAGCCCTCTGGCCGCTTTCAGCGATGTGTGCTTTGTAGTGCGCGAAGCGCAGGTGGATGGCTTCCGTTCGCAGGTGGCCTCCCTCTGCCTGGCGCAGACGCTGGCGGTTTCATTAGCGCTCAATAATACCGGCACCGGCGAATAAACCTGCCGGACGTTGCAGATAAAAAAGGGCAGCCACATGGCTAATGCCAGTCAGTTAAGCCTGACTGGCATTTTTTCTTCTGGCTGTCGGATATTTATAGGGTCTCTCTTTCACC
>NZ_JBWXON010000023.1:0-106347 GCF_056678875.1 Pantoea folii
CCTTTCACCTTTCACCTTTCACCTTTCACCTTTCACCTTTCACCTTTCACCTTTCACCTTTCACCTTTCACCTTTCATCTTTTATGCTCTAACCTGCAGAACGCAGAACGCAGAACGCAGAACGCAGAACGCAGAACGCAGAACGCAGAACGCAGAACGCAGAACGCAACCACTAGCCCATTCGGCACGACCACTCAATCTTCATCCGCACTTCAGCATCAAATTTCACCAATCACCAACCCTCAACCACTCCTCGGCAACCTTCCTCAGCCCTGGTCACCAAATCCTCTTGCACCCCATCTTTATTTTGATAATGATATCCATTCTCAATTATCAAGTGATGGATAACCTGATGCGTCTGCCCGTTCTGGCTTTACTCTTCTGCCTCATTTCCGTGTTTAACCAGGCTACCGCCGCTGAAAATTCAGCCAGCTGGCCTCGCACCATACCCACTCTGCAAGGCCCGTTCACCTTACAGCAGCCACCGCAGCGCATTGTCTCCACCAGCGTGACGTTGAGCGGCACCTTACTGGCGATTAACGCGCCGCTGATTGGGTCTGGCGCCACCAGTCGCAACAGCAGTGTGTCCGATGCCCAGGGCTTCTTTACCCAGTGGGGGGAGGTCGCCAAAGCACGTCACGTCAAGCCGCTCTATGTTTCCCAGCCCAACGCGGAAGCGATAGCCGCGGAGGCACCAGACCTGATCGTTATCGCGGCGACCGGTGGGGACTCTGCGCTGAAACTCTACGATCAGCTGAAAACCATCGCGCCCGTGCTGGTGGTTGATTACGGCGATAAGAGCTGGCAGGCGCTGGCGTTGCAGCTTGGCAATATCACCGGTCACGAAGCAGAGGCGAAACAGGCAATCGCGCAGTTTGACCAACGCGTCGAGACACTGCGCAGCAAAATTACCCTGCCGCCACAGCCCACCTCGGCGATTGTCTATTACGAAGATGGGCGGGGCATGAATGTGTGGACGCCGGCTTCGGCACAGGGAGAGTTGCTGAAAGCGTTGGGCTTCACGCTGGCGATGCCGCCTGCCAACTTGCAGGGCAGTACCAGCATGGGCAAACGCAACGACATCATCCAACTCAACGGCGAGACCATGGCGGATGGCGTCACCGGCAATACGCTGCTGCTGTTCGCCGCCGATGAAAAAACGGTACCGCAGGTGGCGAAGAATCCGTTCCTCGCGCATTTACCCGCTGTGCAGCATCACGACATTTTTGCCATGGGTAACGATACCTTCCGCCTCGATTACTACAGTGCCAGCAATATGCTCAGCAGTATTGAGCGGCAGTTCGTACACTAAGCCGCGGCTTGCTCAGTGGCCGGTGGTTCTTGCTGCAGCTGTGCCGAGCGCAAACCGCGTGCGGCCAGCGCGATCAGCAGCAATAAACTCGCCGCCACGCCGCCGAACCACAGCACGCTGTTGAGCGCGCTCAATGCACGCGCCAATGCGCCGAGTCCTAAAGCACCCAACGAATCCCCGCTCACATCCTGCGCGGTGCCCAAACTGTTGACTCGGCCCAGCAAAGCGTCCGGCGTATGGTGCTGAATCAAAATAAACTGCAGCAGGGAAGCGATAGCATTGCTGTAGCCATAAGCCACCAATGCCAGCAACGCCGGAATCAGTTGGCTATACAGCCCCAAAGAAGCGATGCAACCAAAGGCAGCCAGTGCACTCACAAGCAACACCAGACCAGGTCGTGACAACTGTCGCACCCAGCCGCTGGTGAATGCGCCGATCATCGCACCCAGCGGCACGGCGGAATACATCAGCCCGAGCGCCGAAGCATCAACCTGCCACGTTTGCGCCAGTGCCGGGAACAGGATGCGCACCGCGCCCACCATACTGAGCAGCAAGCCGACCAGTACGGCCGCACCCACCACATTATGCCGGCAGACAAACTGAATGCCGCTGGCGAGCGCGCGCAAAGGGTGTTCAGGCTCCTGCTGCTCCGGTTTCATCGCGGGCAACCGCACCAGCGGGATCAGCGTCGCCAGCGTGCCGATGGCGGCCACGGCAAAGGCCCAGCCGACGCCCGCCGCCACGATGATCATGCCACCCAGCGCCGGAGACAAGATCGCCCCCAGTCGCACGGTTAACATGCTCAACGCACCGGCCTCCGCCAGATGCTCGCGTCCTACAATCAGCGGAATCACCGCCATCAGCGCCGTCATGCCCAGCGCACCAAAAAAACCATCCCAGAAGGCGAGGAAATAGAGCGCCCACAATGAAGGGGCAGGACTAAACGCGTTCAGGCTTAGCAGCACAAAACCGATACCACAGGTGCCGCGCGCGAACAGAATCAGCTTGCGGCGATCATAACGATCTGCCAGCACGCCCCCGAGCAGCAGGCCAATAAACATGCCGATACCATCAAGCATCACGGCCACGCCAACCTGTAAGGTCGAGCCGGTCATGGCCTGAATCTGGATCGGTACGCCCACTGCCAGCATGCCCAGCGCAAATACGGATAGCATGCGGGCGCAGAAGATAGCGCGAAACGCGGCGTTGTTTTTCAGCAGGCTGAAATCAAGAAAAATTGAAGGCTTAGCCATAAATATCCATTGTTAAAACGAGCAGGGGCGCACATCAGTGCGCCCACATTAAGTGGCCAAAGGCCGGGTGTTATGAGCGACTCTCAGATAACAAACGATTGATCAGCGGACCCAGCACTTTCAGCGAGGTGGCAGACAAAATGTCAGCGTGCTCGCAATCCAGCGGCCAGATTTCCAGGTCTGAAACAAACGGTTTCCAGGTTGCAGGCACATCCATGTCGGCAGGCAAAGTTTTCTCTGCCATAAACAGCGTGGCTTTACCGGCATAACGTGGCGTACGCGCTTCCGCCAGCCGGGCGACTGCGTCCTTGTAGTTGGCGACGATGGTGCTAAACATCGCGGCTTTCTCGGCACGTAACAGGGGATCGCGCTCATCTTCAGTAGCAGCCATAAACTCGGCCTGTTCCCGCGCCACTTCCTGCTCCGCCTCTTCAGCATCGGGCGTGCGCCAGTCCTGTCCTTCGGCCGGGTAAGTATCCAGCAGACCAAGGAAGGCCACGCTTTCGCCATTGGCCTGCAGACGCGCCGCAATGCCTTGTGCCAGCGTGCCGCCCAGTGAGTAGCCCAGCAGGAAATAAGGCCCATGCGGCTGCTGCTCGCGAATCACAGCCAGATGGCGATCGCACATGGCTTCTAGACTTGTACAGGCTGCGATAACACCCGCCGGGCGCGGTGATTGCAGCCCCACAATCGGGAAATCGCCGTCGAGATAGTGCAGCAGCGCGCTGTACTGCCAGGCGAACCCTGATGCCGGATGGATGCAGAACAGCGTCGGCCCCTGACCGGCACGCAGTGGCAGCAGTTCCCCGTTGCCGCTGCTGTCGCTGGCATCGCCTGACAACAGCGCTGCCAGTTTCTCCACGCTGCGTGCGGCGATGATCTGTCCGACACTCACCGGCTGCGCTACACGGCGGCGCATTTCTGCTGCCAGTCGCATCGCCAGCAGGGAATGACCGCCCAACGCAAAGAAATCATCGTCGGCATACACCTGCTCACATCCCAGTAGCTGCTGGAACAGTTCTGCCAGCATCTGCTCGTGAGGCGTTTCCGGCAGACGGCCAGCCTGCGTGCTGCGTTGCGGCAACGGCAACGCTTTACGATCCAGTTTGCCGTTAGCGCTGAGGGGCAAATCGTCCAGCAGCAAATAGCTCACCGGCTGCATGTGGGCGGGCAGGCGAGTGCTCAACTGCTGTTTTACCTGTTCGATGTCCAGTGCCACGCCAGGCTGAGCCACCAGCCAGCCGAGCAGCTGGCGATTATCGACGCCCGCCGCCGCCTGTTGTGTCAAATTGCGCGCAGCCACGACTGCCTGCGCCACGCCCGGCAATGCCACCAGCGCCTGCTCAATTTCACCCGGTTCGATACGTTGTCCGCGCATCTTTAACTGATCGTCGCTGCGCCCCAGATACTCTACGGCGCCATCCTCACGCCAGCAGGCGATATCACCGGTGCGGTACATACGTTCGCCATCAGCAAACGGAGCGGCAATAAAGCGCTGCGCGGTAAGATCAGCGCGATGCAAATAGCCATCTGCCAGCTGGATGCCGCTGAGATAGAGATCGCCCGGCACGCCGACTGGCACCGGGCGCAGCAGGTTATCGAGGATATGCAGTTGGGTGTTCCACACCGGACGACCAATCGGCACGCCGGGGCCATTCAGGCCTTCGAGCGCGCTACCGCTGGCGGGTTGCCATGTGACATCCACGGCGGCTTCGGTCGGGCCGTACAGATTATGCAGCGGAGCGGCGATCACCTGCTGATAGCTGCGCGCCAGATCGCAGGCCAGCGCTTCTCCGCTGCAAAATACGCGGCGCAGTGAAGCGCAGGCACGATCGGTGTGCGTACTGACATGCCCGACAAAGGCGGCCAGCATCGACGGAACGAAGTGCAGGGTGGTGACCTGGTAATCGTCAATCAACTGCCACAACGCCTGTGGATCGCGATGGGCATCCTGCGGCGCCATCATCAGCTGTGCGCCGGTCATTAACGGCCAGAAAAACTCCCATACCGAAACATCAAAGCTGCACGGTGTTTTCTGCAACACCACGTCGTCGCTACGCAATGGATAGCTGGCTTGCATCCAGCGCAAGCGGTTAACGATGGCGCGCTGATTGACCACCACACCTTTTGGCTTGCCGGTCGAACCTGAGGTGTAAAGCACATAAGCCGGTCGCTGCGCGTCGGGTGTAGGCAATGGATGACGTGCCACAGTCTGTGCGCTGGCAAGGCGATCGAACATCATCAGAGTGCCAAAGCCAGCAAAACGATTTTCCAGCGCCGACTCGGTGATCACCACCCACGGTCGTGCATCGTCCACCATGTACGCCAGACGTTCATCGGGATAGCCAATATCCAGCGGTAACCAGGCTGCGCCCGCCTGCAAGATGGCAGTGAGAGCAATACTCAGACGAACCGAACGCGGCAAGGCAACGGCAACGATATCGCCTGGCATCACGCCCGCTTCGATCAGTCGATCGGCCAGCAATGTGGCCTGACGCTGCATCTCGCGGTAGCTGAGCTGATGCTCAACATCACACAGCGCCAGCGCGTCCGGTGTGCGTGCGGCTTGCTGGGCGATGGCTTGTTGTAGGGTTTCATTTTCCAGCTGCACGCCGGTGTTATTGACCCACTCGAGCAGCGATTGCTCGGCGAGGGTTTGCAAACGCCACTGCGTTAACGGCAGATCCGGTGTGGTCACCAGCTGCTGTAACAGCAGCAACAGGCGTTCAGCCAGACGGTCGGCATCGGTGACGCAAGCGCGGTATTCCATTAATAGCGTCAACTGTTCACCCGGCAGCACCAGCAGCGTTAACGGGTAGTGGGTATAGCCGCGGTTGTGGATCGCGTCGCAGCGCACCTTCGCGTTGGCGTCGAGTAATGTCTGATTATCAGGATAGTTCTCCACCACCAGCAGGGTATCAAATAGCGTACCCGCACCCGCCAGCTGTTGGATTTCAGCCAGTCCAAGGCAATCCTGCTCAATCAGCTGGATCTGACGATTTTGGTGCGCGGCTAACTGCTCCAGCAACGGGCGTTGAGTATCAAACCGCACGCGCACCGGCAGCGTGTTACTGAACAGACCGACATGTTGATCGATCCCTTCAATCTGGCCGAAACGACCTGAAACCGGCGCGCCAAATATCACGTCCTGCTGACCACTGGCAATCGACAACATCATGCCCCACAGGCCCTGCATCACGGTGTTGAGGGTCAATCCGCGAGTGCGGCACAGCGCATAGAGTTCGCGCTCCAGCGAGGCGTCCAGCGTAATGCGTTTTTCCTGAACAGCACTCTCGGCGGCATTGGGATATAGCAACGTGGGCCGCACGTCGCGCAGGCACTCTTGCCACTGCTGGCGAGCCTGATGCTCATCACGCTGGCTAAGCTGGCGCACGATGTCGGCATAATGGGTGCGTTGGGCGGCCAGCGGCTGTTGACGCAATGCGCTAAGTAAATCGTTTAAAATCACCGGCGTTGACCAGCCATCCACCACCAGATGATGCGCATTGAGCAGCAGCGTCCAGCGTGCTTCATGGCGATGCGGGATTAGCGTCGCCTGCAACATCACCGGCTGCTGGAACAGATCCTGTGACAGCGCCTGATGTTCAGTGGCGTCAATATCCTCGACTTCCAGAACCTGTAGTGGCCAATGCAGATCGCCTTCCGGCAGCAACTGAAGGGGGTTCAGACTGAGTTCGCTATCAAACCTGGCGGCGAGCTGCGGATGGCGCTGCAACACCTGGTTGAGCGCCTGCTGCACCGATGCTACCGACACATCACCGCTGAGGGTTAATCGCGTCAGTGAGTTATAGCTGCCTTGCGCGCCACTGGTCTGCGCGTGGAACAGTAATCCTTTCTGCAATGGCAGCAGCGGCAAGACGTGGCTAAAGGCCCCGTGACGTGCGCGCAAACGTTGCAGCAGCGCATCATCAACGCCTTCAAGATTGATTTCCGCAGCGACCAGCGTGTTGGCGGCCTGCTGTGGCTGTTGCTCTGCGAAGTGGTAAAGCTGTTGCGCACCCAGAGCGATGGCCTGATGCAGTTGCTCAATCTGATCGGCATGCAAGACGCCCTCCGCCCAGCTCCAGTTCAGCGCCAGCTGCTGGTCATCAACAAACACGTTGAGTTCCAGTGCGTGCTGTAACGGCATGGCATCGTCCTGAATCACCGCAAAAGTGTCGCGGAACTGCTGCGCGGTCCGCTGAGGCTGCCAGTGACCGGCGGATTGGGTAAAGCGGCCGAGATAATTGAACAGCACCTGTGGCGCATGGTCGGCGGCCAGTTTCGCCAATGTAATGCCACGGTGGGCATCCAGCCAGCGCAGTTGGCCATAACCGATGCCACGATCCGGCACGGCACGCAGCGCGGATTTCACCGCGCGCACGCTGTCATTGAGGTCGGCCGAAGCAGGCAGGGCGAGCAGCAGAGGAAACTCCGCTGTCAGCCAGCCCACCGTGCGCGCCAGGTCCTGATGATCGTGCAACTCGGCACGGCCGTGTGACTCCAGCGTCACGCGTTGTGACGCACTGCCGTTCATGCTGCGCAGCGCCAGTGAGAGCAGCGTCAGCAGTAACTCTTCGCTGGTGGCACGGAACTGCTGCGGCAGGGTATTCAGCAAGGCAGAGCTGGTGGCCACATCCAGCAGGGTGCGCTGATGCAAGACACGTTCGTTACCCGTTAAGGCTCGCTCACCCAGCGCCGGCAGCGGCTGTTCCAGCATGCGTTGCCAGAACGGCATTTCGCTGGCGCGTGATGCCAGGTTAGCCAGCAGCGTAGCGGACCAGTCATGCAGTGAGGTCTCTTCGGCAGGCAAGGTGATCGGTGCACCGCTTAGCAGTGCATCACCGGCCTGTTGCAGTTCATCCAGCAATACTCGCCATGACACGCCATCCACCACCAGATGGTGCAGCGTTAACACCAATCCGCAGCTTGCACCTTGTGTCTGGAGCAGGGTTGCCTGTAGCAATGATCCTGTCGCCGGATCGAGGCGTGCTGCATCGTCACGGAAGGCCTGATCGGCGGCCTGGTCATATGCTGACACTTCGATAACACGACAACGCGCAGGGCGCGCAGAGAGCGATTCGCCCACCACTAACTGCTTATCACGCGTGAAGGCGTTGAGGGCTGGATGCGTGTTGGTAAGCTGTTCAATCAGCTGTTCCAGCTGCGCGAGTTGCAGCTCTGGCGGCACCGACAGCAGCACGCCGTGGGCGAAGCGCGCGTTAATGCCCGCCTGCGCATGGAACCAGTGCAGAATCGGCAGACCACCAATCGCGCCCTGTTGCGACACGCGGGCATGTCGAGTGTGTTGCGTTAGAGGGGCGAGATCTTGCGCCATACATGCGGCGGTGCGTTCGGCAAAAATGTCACGTGGGCGAAGCATATAACCAGCGCGGCGAGCGGCGGTGCTGAGGCCCATTGCCGAAATACTGTCACCACCGAGTGAGAAGAAGTCATCTTCTGCGCCGACGCTCTCCAGCCCGAGCAGGCTGGCCATCGCCTGGCAAATTAACGCTTCCTGCGGGGTGCGCGCCGCGCGGCTTTGCTGTTGCTGAGCCTGATGGGGTTTCGGCAGTGCCTGGCGGTCGATTTTGCCATTCACATTCAGTGGTAGATCATCCAGCACCATCAGCACGGCTGGCAGCATATAGTCCGGCAACTGGCTACCCAACTGCGCCAGCAAGCGGTTGCTGATTTGCGGATCGGCGCGCAAGGCATCATCCTGCACCGAGCAGTAGCCAATCAGACGGTGAGTGGCGCCCATTACTTCGGCAATCACCACTGCGGTGCTGACTTCGGGCAGTGCCACCAGCGCGTTTTCAATTTCACCGAGTTCGACGCGGAAACCGCGCACTTTGATCTGGTGATCCACGCGTCCGATAAACGCCAGTTGACCATCCTGACGCCAGCGCATCACATCGCCGCTGCGATACATCACCTCGCCTTCGCGGAAGGGATTAGCCACAAAGCGCGCGGCTGTCAGATCCGGGCGGCGCAGATAGCCGCGCGCAATGCCGGTTCCGGAGATGTAGAGTTCGCCGGTGCAGCCAATCGGCACTGGACGCAACTGGCTGTCGAGCAGATAAACCTGGCTGTTACCCACCGGGCGGCCAATTACCGGCTGCGGAGAAGCCAGCACGCTGGCACCGAGGGTATCAATGGTGTACTCAGACGGGCCGTAGTAATTGTGGATTTCCATCTGATGCTGTTGCTGCATCAGTTTCCACAACGTCGGCGTGGCCGCTTCACCGCCAATCATGACAAACGCAGGGCGGTGGTTTTCCGCTTCCAGTAATCCGCTGTCGATCATCTGAGAGAAGAATGACGGCGTGATGTCCAGCAGATCGACCGGCACCGCGTTCATCTGCTGAATCAAACCCCAGGCATCGCGACGTAGTTCTTCGTCGAAGATATTCAGCTCGCAGCCCATCAGCATGCAGAACAGCGGTTCCCACGAAGAGTCGAATGAGAACGACGCGGTATGACCGGCGCGCATGCGGCGCGGGTTGCTGGCGTGGAAGCGGTCAATCGCCGGTCCAAACAGATGTTCGTGATGTGACAGGAACAGATTCAGCAATCCCTGATGTGTGCTCATCACGCCTTTTGGCCGGCCGGTGGATCCGGAGGTGTAAATCATATAGGCAAGATCGTCGCCGCACAGCAGAGTGCTCGGTACGCTGGTCGGCTGTGCCGCCAGTTCGCTCTCCAGCTGATCGATGCACAGCGCGGGAAGGGCCGGCATCTGCGCCAGTGTCGTGGAGTGAGTCAGCAATAATGCGGGTTGCGCATCGTCACACATCAGTGCCAGACGTTCGCGTGGGTAGTCAAGATCCAGCGGCATGTAGGCCGCGCCGCTCGCCAGCACACCAAAGATGGCGACCAGCGAATCCACCGAGCGCGGAATACCCATCGCCACCACGTCGTCTGCTTGTAAGCCACGCGCCATCAAGGCATGTGCCAGTTGCATGGCGCGGTCGGTCAGCTGGCGATACGTCAGTGACTGTGTGCCACAGACGACTGCCGTCAGGTCAGCGCTTTGTGCCGTGCGTTGCAGCAGCATATCCACGATGGTGGTCGCCCCCGCAGGCGGGGTGATTTTCGGGCCAGTGGACCAGCGCTGTAAATCAGCCTGTTCGTCTGGAGCAATGATCGAAAGCGTATCCAGAGTGGCTTCGGGTTGTGCAGCGAACTGCGTGAGCAGATGACGAATACGGTCTGCGTGACGCTGTAACATTTGTGCGTCGTAGCGCGTCGGGTTAGCCACCAGTGTTAACTGCAATGCGCCATCACGGAAGCCCACTTCAAACTCGATATCGTCAACCGGGCCCATGGCTAAGGTGTGGGTCGCCGCCGGAATACCATCGAATTGCAGATCATCATGGTAGACCTTGACGTTGATCACCGGCCCATAAAGCTGTTGGCTGCTGCCGACCAAACCCAGATCGCGACGCAGTTGCTCTGCTTCATAGCGCTGATGACGGCGTGCTTTGCGGATTTCCGCTTGTACCTGCTGCACCAGCGCGGCTAAATCAGTGTGATGAGGGATGTCGAAGATCAGCGGCAGCACGTTAACCACCGGCCCCAACGCCGTCAGTGCCGCCGAGCCCATGCGGCGCATAAACGGAAAGCCAATCGCTAAGCGCGAGTTGTCGCTAATGCGCGCCAGATAAGCCACCAGCAGGGCACTGACAATATCGCCTTCGCTGCAATCCTGGAACGCTACGTGCTGGCGCAACGTTGTCAACTCCGGCAGCGCGACGTGGCAGCTGATCGGACGATCGCCAGCATCCGTTACGCTTTCACTGGAGAGCGTTAAAGTTTCGGGTAGTTCAGCCGCATAGGTCTGCCAGTGGCTGGCGGAACGGGCAAACGCCGGGGATACTCCCCACTGCTGATACTCATCAATCACCTCGCTAAACGGCGTGAAGGGTGAAAGTGAGGGTTCTTCGCCACGGCACAGTTCGGCATAGATGGCCGCCACGCGCTGCGTCAGCGCTTCGAAACTGAAGCCATCAACCAGCAGATGGTGATATCGCTGATACCACCACCAGCTGCCATCACCCACGCGCATTAACACGTGGCGATACAGCGGCTTATCACCGTCGGCCGCCAGTTCGGCGCGCAGATCGGCCTGCATCAGTTTATGCGCCTGACCGGTGGCGTCCGCGCGCTGGCTGAAGTCATGCCACTCCGGCAGCACCAGTGCCTGCGCGCCAAACCATTGCGCGGGATTCCCGTTTTCATCGAGGCCAAAGCGTGCCTGCACGGTATCGGCTTCCGCCATCGTCTGGCGGATGGCGCTGTCCAGGGCGGCGCGGTTGATGTCGCCGTGCAGCACGCTGTAGTGCGCCACGGTAAATTGATTGCGCTGCTGCGCAATAGCGTCAGCGATCCAGATGCCGGGCTGAGCCGCCACCAAAGGATACGCAGGTGAATGCGTGATTAACGATGCCAAAGGAATGTTCCCGTCTAAAAAAATCGAAAAAGGAAAAGTTAAAAAAGCGAAAAATTAATGTGCGCTGGACGACGTCTGTTGCGTCGCTGGTCGCATGTCCTGCCAGTGTGTTTCGATGTACTCAATCGCTGCGGCACGCGGCAGCGGACCCGCCACGTTTTGCCAGCCCGCAGGCACCTGAGCAAATGCGGGCCACAGGCTGTATTGCTGGCGCGCGTTGATCAGCACCAGAAAATCGAGCGCGTCGTTATCAAACGGATTTTGTTGTTCAGACATGGTGGTTACCTTTTGAGGTTGGATCAGAGAGAAGATCGGCCAGCAGCCAGCGGCAGCCGTCGATCAAGCCGCCGCGCCAGCACAGCGCGTCGTGCCCTCCGGCGTAGCAGCGGAAAAACAGTTCGTGGCCGGCGGCTTCCAGCGCGGGACGTATTTGTTGATTCACGAACAGCATGTCTTGTTCGCGATCGCCGACTTCCTGGAAAATCTTCAGCTTGCCGACGGGCAGGGCGTTGTCCTGCAAACGCTGTAGCAGCAGACCCGGCGCGTGCTGTTCACGGTTAGCGTAATCACGGATGTATTGCAGGTGCGGCCACCAGAACGAGCCGGATTGCGTGAGGATGCGGCCAAAACGCTGCGGCCAATGCAGACCGGCGTACAGCGCCGCGAGGCCACCGTAGCTTTGCCCCGCCACCAATGTGCGGCAGCCATCGCTGCTGAACGCGGCATGCTGACGCGCCAGCGGCAACAGTTCCTGTTGCACCGCCTGCCAGAAGGTTTCGTTGCAGGGCAGCTCAACCTCGCGATGCTGGCTATCGATCACGTCGATAAATAACCAGCAGGCAGGCGGCAGTTCACCTGCTGCGGTGCTCTGATCGAGGGCGCTGAAAATCGGCTGCCCGTATACCCAATTCTGCCCATCCAGCAGAATCGCCAGCGGGCGCTGATCCGGTTGCGCAGTCTGTCCGGTGGTGTAAAGCCAGACGTGACGCGTGACGTTGAGCAGATCGCTGTGCCACTGCAAAGTTTGCAGGCCATCTGGCCAGGTGTCGGCCAATCCGGCATCCAACTGTTGCCAGGCAGATTGATCAGGCGCCTCGGGCATATGCGCATTACTCAGCGCAAAGCGGCGGCTGCTCAGAAACGGGGGCGAAGGATTCAGCATGTCGGGGATCGCCAGCGGCATCAGCGAGATCCACCACTTGCGTTGCAGCACCCGGCAGGTTTCGTCACTGCCGCAGAACAGCGGGGGCATATGGTCATCCGTCACCGGGATCAGGCTATAGCTGCCACGCCAGTCAGATTCGATCTGCGTCGACCAATGCCAGACATCACTGTTGCCGACGCGAACCAGGGATTCGGGGGCCTGGCTGTGATGGTCGGTGACGCCGTTTATATCGACATAGACCCTTTTTGTAGACGATGACTCGGAACGGCCCTCGGGATCGCGCCAGAAGAAATGCATGTGCGTTTCGCCATCAGCCTCATGCTCAATCACCGGCGTACCCGCCTTATGAAGCTGTTCCCACCAGCGATGGCTGCCGAGATCGTCCTGCTGTAACCACTGGGTAACTGTTCCGGTTGGCAACCAGATTTGCGTCATTTGTTCTGCATCGCTGAGAAACATCCTGCAATCTCTCTCCACATTTTCTTCAAAGACTTTACATTAACAAACGTAATGCAAATGCTATTGATAACGATTTACATTTGCAATATTATTTTTGCGCCGAATAAATCCCCTATTTTTCAGATGATTATTCTGAAATAGGCTTTTAAGGGGGATTCAGGGCCGAGTTTTATCAGAGGAAGTTATATTTCAATCCGTTACAGCTTTCGCCGTTGGGTGAAGAGGAATGGACGGATTATTTCATCGACAAGGCAGTTTGAAATAGAGATGGCAACTATGTCCGTTAAAGCAAAAAATTTAGCAATACCTGCTGTGGCACTTCCGTTCAGATTCTCCCGTCTTCACCTGTCACTGGCCTCAATTCTGCTGGTGGCGCCTGCCACTTTCAGCGTCGCGGCAGAAGAGACCATCACCGTGAATGCAGATGCGCGTGAAAGCGTGACGTCTCCACTGCAAGGCTATGTGGCGAAAGAGAGCGCTGCAGGTACCAAAACCTCAACGCCACTGCGTAAAACCCCGCAATCGATTTCGGTGATTACGCGTCAGCAGATGGACGATCAGGCGGCGCCGTCGGTGGCGGATGCACTGAGCTACACCAGCGGCGTGCTGACCAACTACCGTGGAAACTCGAACCGTAACGATGAAATCATCGCGCGTGGTTTCCGCTATGCACCGAAATTCCTCGATGGCTTGAGCTATGGCTTATCCGGCCAGGCTGGCGCGGCAGGACAGATCGACCCATGGTTGCTGGAGCGTGTGGAGATGATTCATGGCCCGGCATCGGTGTTGTACGGCCAGGTTAACCCCGGCGGTGTCATCGCGATGACCAGCAAGCGCCCAACCGCGCAGAGCATTCATAAAGTTCAGCTCAGCACCGGTAATCAGCATCTGGGCGAAGCGGCGTTTGATTTCGGCGGCAAACTAAATGACGACAACACGCTGTTTTATCGTCTCAACGGTATCGCCAGCACCAAACATGAGTTCGTGAAAGATAACAAACAGCAGCGCATGGCGATTGCCCCCGCGCTGACCTGGCTGCCCAACGCGGACACCAGTTTCACCTTGCTGACGATGTATCAAAACGAGCCAAAGGCCGGATATCGTAACTTCCTGCCTGCTAACGGCACGCTGTTTAACACAAGCGCGGGCTACATTCCTTACGATTTCAACGTCAGCGATCCGAGCTTTAACGAAGCGAAACGCGAGCAGACTTCGGTTGGCTACATCTTCGAGCACAACTTCAACGACAACATCAGCTTCACGCAGAATATGCGTTACAGCAACATGGATGAGTCGTACAAATACCTGGTCTATACCTTCGATGTGGATGGCAGCGACCATCAGATCAACCGTCGTCCGCAGCATGACAAAATCAAGTCTAAAGAGCTGGGCATTGATAATCAGGTTAAAGCGACGTTCGATACCGGCAACGTTGCGCATACCGTGCTGGGCGGACTGGATTACAAATGGAGCGATGTCGATAACAAACTGTGGCGCGACAGCGGTGATCAGTACATTCTCGACTGGGCGAATCCGACCAGCGTGACGATTAATGAGAGCGATCTGGCGTTGAACACCAGCACGCGCAAAAAGCTCGATCAGGTTGGCGTGTATTTGCAGGATCAGCTGGAATGGAATCAATGGAATCTGCTGCTGTCCGGTCGCCAGGATTGGGCGGAAACGCGTACGCAGGACCGTATGGAAAATACCACCACACAACAGAATGACAGCAAGTTCACCGGCCGTGCCGGTCTGTTGTACGCCTTCGATAATGGCCTGTCGCCGTATATCAGCTACAGCACCTCGTTCGAACCCAACCTGAGCACCGGTGCGCCGGGCAGCGATCCGTTCGCACCGACTACCGGCGAGCAGACGGAGATCGGTATCAAATATCAGCCAGTGGGTTGGGATGCGGTGTTTACGGTTTCCGCGTTTGATATCACGCAGAAAAACATCACCTCTTACAACAGCGAACTGGGTTACAACGAGCAGATCGGTAAGGTGAAGTCCAAAGGTATCGAGACGGAAGCGCACGCGCAAATTACCCCTGAAATTAAGGTGATGGCGGCTTATACCTTTACCGATGCGGAAACCAAAGAGAGCAACACCGCGGCGCAGGTCGGCAAAACGCCTTCGAGTATTCCGCGTCATGCCGCATCTGCCTGGGGCAGCTACAGCTTCCTCGATGGTGCGCTAAACGGTCTGACGCTCGGCAGTGGTGTACGTTACACCGGCACCGCCTGGGCGGATTCCATCGGTCAGGACAAGGTTCCGCACTACACGCTGTATGACGTGATGGCGAAATATGAGCTGGGCGAAGCGGCTAACTCACTGCGTGGCACCACGCTGCAGTTGAACGTCAACAACGTGGCCGACAAGCACTATGTTGCCTCCTGCAGCAACACCAGCGCGTGCTTCTACGGCAGTGGTCGTTCAATTGTGGCGTCCGTCAGCTACAGCTGGTAATCGCGATAAGGCAGGGCGTCCTTGCAGGTGCCCTGGTTTTACCTATTTGCATTCCGTGCTGCTTTCCTGCAGATGAAACACCTGGAGACAGGTTTTCGGAAAATACTGGATTTGTGTGACTGTCATCACTCCGCGAGGCACGCTAAAATAATCGCTTCTCATTTAGCAAAAGGTTTTTCGTCACGATGTTTTCGCGTTTCACTCTGGCCGCTGTGACGGCCACACTTATGCTTACCGGTTGTGCACGCCACGCCGCAGAAAGCAACGCTACGGCGCAAGCTGACGCTCCAGCCGCTGCCCCCATCGAGAATGACAACATTCCTTCGCAGTTTGAAAGTGGCCCTACGGTGATTAACGTATCGCATTTGGTCACCCGCACTGATGACGGCTCATCCGTTTATGTGACGGTAGATGGTCAGGATGCCGGGCTGTTGCAGAAAGGCGAGAATAAAGAGATTCGCGTTGCTGAAGGTAAACACCAGATCGGTGGTTACGTTCAGACGCTGTTTGGTTTTGGCAAGGTGACCATCGCGTCGGTGGATGTGACCACCGACACCAAAGGACCGAAAAACGTGGTCTATTCGGTGACGCGTCAGAAGCCGACCTTTAGCGAAACGCAGGCCGCTGCGCCAAACAACTCCTGATCTGCAAGCGGTGCTGCTCTCGCCAGCACCGCCCCCGTTTAATTCCGGCTAAACACCAGTTTTAATCCCGCAACGGCGAAGCAGCACGCCAGCAGCGCATCCAGCCCACGGCGGATACGGCGATAAAATACCGCCATCACCGCAGTGGAGAACAACAGCGCATAGCCGTAAAACACCAGCACGCAGATCGTGGCACATCCTGCGATGATCATCGGCAAAGTTGAGGCCGCTGCATCTGGTTTCAAAGCCACCGACATGATCGCCACCCAGGTCAAAATCGCCTTAGGATTGCCAACGTGCATCAAAATACCCTGACGAAACAGCCTGATAAAGGCGACTTTGTCGCCGCTGGCGCTGAATTCATTCGCATCAGGACGGCGTAAAGCCGATTTACCCGCCTTATAGGCCAGCCACAGCAGATATAAACCACCGCCGATTTTCAGCACTATCAACAGCTGAGCAAAGGTTGCCAGCACGGTTAACACGCCACAGGCCGCCAGCAGCGCCCACATCATCGAACCGCTGATCACCCCACTTGCCAGCGCCAGTGCGGCACCGCGTCCTTTCTTCATTGCCGTGCCCATAATCGCCATATTGCTCGGGCCCGGGCTGGCGGTGGCAACAAAATAGGTTGTGTAGATCAGAATCAATTCGTGTGAAAGCGCCATGTCGTCCTCTGCGATGAGATTGTCCTGCTTTTGTTATATCGCCTGCATCGCAGAATGACTACTGCTGATTCCGTCTTAAGAAGGGATCGCCCTGGTGTAGCTGCGACTTTTCACTTTATAAAGCGTGAAAATAATCGAAAGCGAGGCAATCACCACCAGAATCAATCCGGGGCCAATCAGCGATCCGAAGCCTAACGCATTGAAGATTAGCAGGCCGACAATGCCACCGGTGAGGAAGGAGAAGATGGTCACCAGATGGGTATTCAGTTGCTGTTTAAAGGCACGGATGTTTTTGGAGGGATCGCGGCGTAATAATGCAACAAATACCGAACCGATAGAGATACCTGCATCGGTTAGTGTGCCGGTAATATGGGTCGATCGTACGCGGCCGTTCGAAAGTTGCGTCGAGGTGGAATTGTGCACACCCATTAAAAATGCCAGTAGTAGTAATATTTCTGCGTTATTATTCGACGAGAAATAATAAATTTCGAACAATGACGTCATAATTAACAGCACGCCTTCCACCAGCAGAATGCAGCTAAATATGGTGCGCAGTCCATTAATCACGCCAAGCACCACCGAAATCCTTGCCACCACCGCACCGGTGACAAAGGCACCAATCATGGCAATGAAGACTTTAAGATTACGTATATCCATCTCATTCAAATCGCTGGATATTTGTGCGATGTTGCCGGACATATGCGAGGGGAAAAAGCCAAAGGCGGCTAACGCCATGGCGTTCAATAATCCCGCTGATGTGGCCAGGCACAGGGCGAGATTACGATCTTCAACGTGTGTTCTGGTGCGCTTCAGTTTTATCAGCATAATTCACCCTTGCTCATGGAGAGTATTGTGATAACGCAATGCGTCAAATCTGGTGTTCGCCAATGAATAAGTGAAGCACAAAAATCTTAAGGGGATCTTAATAACTTTCAGATATAGATAAATCTTATTATGGGTGTAAAGATATCTAAGGAAGATTGCCAGTTGCGTTATCTCTGTTTACTTTCGCCTGATGTCTTTAATTTCAGAGAAATATCGAAATGACCCATTCTGGTGCTCAACCTGAGCAGCGGCGCGCGCTACTGCTGGTCAATCGTCGGGCACGCCGTGGTGCGCAGTGGGCGGATCTGGCACATCAGCAATTATCGGCAGCAGGCTATTCCCTGATTACCCCGCACGAAGATGATGAACGCAGTTACAGTGAATTGATTCTGGCGCATCAGCATCAGGTGGATGTGGTGATTGTCGGCGGCGGCGATGGCACGCTGAATGCAGCGGCACCAGGGCTAATGCAATCCCGCTTGCCGCTGGGCATTTTACCGCTCGGCACGGCCAATGACTTTGCCCGTACATTAGGCATTCCTTTTAATGTGGATGCAGCAATCAACATCATCGTCACAGGTCACACGCGGCGTATCGATCTGGGTGAAGTCAACGGCCATCTGTTTTTGAACGTGTCCAGCGTAGGCTTCTCCGCCAGTCTGGCACGCAATCTCACCGCAGCAGCCAAGAAAAAGTGGGGCACAGCAGGTTATGCGCTGGCCGCATTACGTCTGCTGCGGCAAAGCCGCCCGTTCAGCGCCATGCTGCATTATGATGGCCAGCAGGAAGCAATTAAAACGGTGCAGTTTTCGGTGGGCAACGGCCGTTTTTACGGCGGTGGGATGACGATTGAGAAGGATGCGGCACCCGATGATGGTCGTCTGGATGCGTATAGCCTGGAAGTACGTCACTGGTGGCAAATTCTGGCGCTGTTTCCTTCACTGCGCCGTGGCACGCATGGTCGCTGGGGAAGTGTGCGCACGCTGAGCGGCACCCAATTTAGCCTGCATACCCGGCGTCCGCATGACATTAATGCTGATGGGGAAATTATTGGCCGCACGCCTGCACATTATCGTTTAATGGGGGGGGCAATCGCGGTATTAGCACCAAATAAACCTTAACTGCTTACTGTTATGGAACGTTAATATCGGCTGATGAGAGTGTGCCACTATTCTGAATATCCTGATCTCATTTCATTTAAGTCAATAATCAGTTCGTTAAGGTGTTCCTCTTTTTACCTCTGACAACCTGATGATAATTCGAGGTGTCATTCAATCACCTTGAGATAAATCATCGGGTGCACAGTTCCATTTCTTGTATGATGGCGATGAAATCACAGGCTTTTCATCGATTGCTGCGCCTTATCACAATCTTTACATTATCCTGAAAAACTCTTTCAGGGATCATCCCCATGACTTTCCGCTCTGACATTAACGGGCTGCGTGCCTATGCGGTTATGTTAGTTATCCTTTATCACTTTGGTTTTTCCCAGATGAGTGGGGGATTCCTCGGTGTTGATGTGTTCTTTGTTATTTCCGGCTATTTAATGACCGAAATTATTATGTCGCGGCTCAATAATCATAAATTTTCACTAATGGCGTTTTATGCTGCACGCTGCAGACGTATCATTCCGCCCTTAATGGTGCTGTGCGCAATATTAATGTTGATGGGTTATTTCCTGATGCCGCCAGACGAGTATCAACGCATGGCGGAGCATGCGGTCTCCAGCCTCAGCTTTATATCCAATGTGGTCTATTTCAAACAGGGCGGTTATTTTGATACCGGATCGGTATATAAATGGCTGCTGCATACCTGGTCATTAAGCGTTGAGTGGCAGTTTTATTTATTATTGCCTCTGGCATTAATGTTCACCGCACGTTTCCTGCGCCAGCAATTTGTCTGGGTGATGGGCATCGCTGCGCTGTTGTCGTTTGGCCTGGTGCTGGCGATGGTTGCCACTGATTATCATCTCACCGCGACTTATTATTTGTTGCCCACCCGCGCGTGGGAAATGCTGGTTGGCGGATTAGTGTATCTGGCACCTAAAACCCGATTGAGCGGGCAGGGCTGGGTTCCACCACTGAGTATTCTGGCGCTGATTCTGTGTGCACTGATGTTTGATGAGAATATCGCGTGGCCGGGCATTATGACGCTGATACCGGTGCTGTTCACCGCGCTGATTCTTCACGCAGGGGTACAGGACTGCCGGTGGTTGAATCATCGCGTGATACAGCACATCGGCAAAACATCTTATTCGATCTATCTTTGGCATTGGCCCTTGTGGGTGTTCTGGCATCTGGCGGACTGGCCGGTCACGTTCATCAGCCAGGTGCTGCTGATCCTGCTGTCACTGGCTGCTGGTTGGGCTTCTTACGTCTGGGTTGAGAACAGGCAAAGCTGGTTCAGCCGGAAAACTTATATCGCGCTGGGACAGGCTGCTGTGGTGATGTTGTTTGGGGTGACGATCGTTGCGAGGGCGGGAATCCCTTCACGCGCACCCGCCGTGGTGGCCTCAATCGATCACTATTCACAGCAACGCTTTGCGCTGGCTAAAAATTGCTTTGTGCTCAGCGGCATCACATCACCACAGTGCGTATTTGGCGATGCCAGCAAGGTGAATCTGGTGGTGCTGGGTGATAGCCACGCCGCCGCCATGTTGTCCTCGATTGTGGCCAGCGCGGGAACGCAGGATGGCGTGGTGTTCATCGCACAGTCTGGCTGTCCTTCAGTGCCGGATATTCAACGCAGCGCCAGCCCTGATTGCGGTGGCTTTGTAAAAGCGGCAATGGCTGATATTGAACGCAAATACCCCAACGCATCGGTATTGATCATCAATCGCATGTCGTTTTATCTGCACGGCGAATATGGCAGCGGCAGCAGCGCACCGACCTATAGCTTCAGGCAGGACGGCAGTTCTGTTGCCGCCTACCAACAGCATTTTGGCGCCGCAGTGAAACAGCTCGCCAGCCATCATCGCGTCTTTATCATGACGCCGGTGCCGGAATTCGGTTATGACGTGATTTATCGCATGTCACGCGATGCGATGCGCGGCAAAGTGCTGACCATTCAGCAATCTCGCGCTGAGTATCAATTACGTCATCAGGACGCGCTGGCAATGCTCAACAAGATCGTGGCGCTCTCACCTAACATCACCTTGCTGGATGCCACGCAGGGATTGTGTGACAGCCGTTACTGCTACGGAGCCAGGGAGAATGTGCCGCTGTATCGCGACGATAACCACCTTTCGGAAGTGGGAAACAAAAGTCTGAGCGGGGTGTTTGCAGGGATGTGGGGGATGATTGAGGGGCGGTGATGAGAATCGCTCAACCGTCGGTTGCAGCAATTGAAGCGCGCGGCGAAGATCTGAAAATTGCCACTTTAAAGCGTTATGTTGAGGCGCTGGGCGGGCAATTAACGATTGGCGTAAATATGCCTGGCGGCCAGCACGTCGATTTTGCGCTCTAAGCAGTTTTGTTTTTCTGAGCCAGCCACACCGTTCTGCCACCGCAGGTGGCATCTTCGGTGATCTGATTAACCACGCTGAAACTGTTATCCGACAGCAGTTGGCGGAATTCATCGTGATCCAGACTGGCATGATAGAGTGGGCGTTCAAGGAAAGTGCCCATTGCTTCGCCGTCGCTGTGCCCGCTGGTGAACATCAATGCCGCGCCGTTCTGGGCATGCTGAGCAAAACGTGGAAACATCGCGCGTTGATGATCGCGCGTCAGGTGGAAGAAGCTGTCCCATGCGATGATGCCGTTGAAAGCCTTCGCGAGTGCCAGCGTGCGCATGTCGGCAATATGCCATTGCGCCTGTGGGAACCTTTCCCGACAGCGAGCAATCATCGGCTCGGAAGCATCCACCCCCGTGACCTTGAATTGCTGCTGCAAAAAGTGCTGCGCAATAGGAATACCCGCGCCGCAGCCCACATCCAGGATCTCACCGCCAGCGGGAATCAGATCCAGAAAACGCGCCAACCAGTGCTGCTCGATAAAGTGCTTAATGCGATGGTTATCCCAGACTTCGGCACCTTCCCGATACAGGTCAATAATATGGTCAGCTTCTTTTTCGTGATTCATGGCCTGCCTTCATTAGGGTTGAGGGTTCATTATCGTTGAAACTCAGCATGCTGAAAGATCAATACGATCCCCTCGTGGCGTTGGATGGGAGATAACAAGAAATTCCACTGGAGATTCACTGTCGTTCCTGGCCTGATGCTTTGCACCGGGGGCGATTTCCAGTCCCTGCTGGGCCTTGATGTCGTGTTTCTCACCTTCCAGTTCCATCGTCAGGGCGCCCTGCAGAACGAAAAAGAATTGTCTGGATACGGAGTGAAAGTGACGTGTTTCACAGGTGCCAGGAGGCATTTTCTCATGAATAATCAACATGTCCTGACGATTGACTAAATACCAACCGTCGCAGTTATCACCCCAGACATAATGCTCAGCATTCTCTTGCGAAATCATCTCGTTTCCTTATCTAAATTTTTTCCAAGCTCACGCTTAACGGCGCTCAACGTTCTGCGTCGAATCAACCCACTTCCCGCTCTGATCGCCAGCCAATAAGCTGCCATCTTAAAATGAGAGGTTTTGTCCGGGCAGTGAATGAACGTTTCCGTAATAAGTTCGGACTGGCTGTCATTAATGATATTAACTTGATAGCGCAGCAGCAGCTTTGCAGCGCCCGGCCGCGCGGGCTGCTGATACTCTTCAGCGTCTGAAATCTTTTCCAGGCCAAAGTCGGCGCGCCAAAACTCGCCTCTTAACCCATAGCAAAGTTCTAAAGCAGAGGCGTGAAGAAGCGTGAAGGTTTGCAGACCGAATTGATCATCCTGGGATACAGGGGCCTTTCTTTGCAGTTTACGCGGCAACTGTCGTATCGACATCAATGCCCGGATCACCGCATCCTGCTCAATATCGAAGGTCTTGATAAGCGGCATGATCTTTTCCGGGCTGATGGTTTGGATTACCGCGCTGTGTTTTTCGTGGAACTGGAAATCAGGCAGGTAGGGCGGAACGTCACTCCAATTAGTCAGCATTTTCTTTGACACAAAACCCAGTGAAATCATCCTTAACCTCGTTTTGGGGTGTTAATGCATTCGGCATATGTTCACTAACATAGTCAGGTTGCCTGCGAAATACACCACTTATTGATTGTCTTCACAGGCGATTGACTCATCATCACTCTTCACGTCCCCAATAAGCCAGTCATGGAACATTCTGACTTCACTTCGCATAGTCTGATGTTGCGGTGTCACCAGATAATAAGACCATTTCAGCGGCCAGCGCTGTTCAGGGTGGAGCTGCACGAGTTGACCGGTTTCAATAAGTTGTTTAACCAGCGCATGGCGAACAATGGCAACACCCCGGCCGCTCAGCGCTGATAAAATCACTGCTGCAGAGGAGTTGATATGCAGCCCACTCTCAAGTGCTTCAGGAGCATTTACCGCCTTAAGAACATCCTCCCATGAAGGAAAGTCTGCACCGGGATGTGGCGTGTCATCATGAATCAACTTTTGCGTGGCGAGCCATTTACCACAGGCCTTTTTTTGCGGCGGGGAAAGCCGTGGACTGCATACTAATACCGCCTCCTCATCCATCAGCCATGTTTTGTTCACGCCAGGCCAGTCTCCCAGCCCACAACGAATGCCGATATCCGCTTCACCGTGTGACACATCCATCAGCTTGTCCGTCACGTTGAGGCGCAAATCTGTATTTTCATGCACTTCAGAGAACCGGTTCAGGCGCTCCATCAGCCAGTTCATCATCAAAACCTGTGACGCAGTGACAACAATGGCTGAGCGCGCACGGCGGCCACGCAGTTTAGTCAGGCCGGTTTCGAGCTTGTCCAAGCCCTGAGTGATGTCCTCAAGGGCTTCCTGAGCTTCATCGACCAGTGTCAGACGCGCTTTGCCGCTGCGTGTGCGGTGAAGCAGCGGGTGCCCAACCCAATCTTCGAGCGATCGGACGAGTTGACCAACCGCTGCTGACGTGACACCCAGCTCTTGCGCTGCGCCGGTAAAGCTTCCGTGCCGCGCGGTTGCCTCAAAAGCATGCAGCCATTTCAGTCGGTTTAGCGATCGCATAGAAATATTCCTGATCAACGCTAACAGAGTTAACGAAAAAGATTTTCTTTCTTGTGACACAACTTCTTCTCATTCGTCAACCTGAAGCCGTGATGGCACTCTGCGTTCACACAATTAAGAGCTCTACTCTTCATTCATGATAATCAACGATTTATGAGGTTAGTGATGAACACATCTTTTGCCGGAAAAAAACTGTTAGTGGTCGGCGGTACCAGCGGCATGGGTTTCGAAACGGCGAAACTGATTTTAGAAAACGGAGGCCGTGTTGTGCTGGTGGGTAGCCGTCAGGATAAAGCTGAACAGGCTCGTCAGGCATTGGCTGCGGACAGCAAGGTATCTGTGATTGTGGCCGACCTGACAGAAGAGGAAGGACTGCAGAAAGTGGTTAAAACCATCAATGCGGAACATAAAGACATCAGTCTGCTGGTGAATGCCGCAGGGGTATTCTTCCCAAAACCGTTTATCGAACATGAAGCGTCTGACTATGACATGTACATGAGCATCAACCGCGCCACCTTCTTTATCACCCGCGATGTGGTGCGCAATATGGTTGCGGCCGAGATTAAAGGCTTAATCGTCAACATTGGTTCTATGTGGGCACAGCAGGCAATCGGCGCCACGCCGTCCTCTGCCTATTCAATGGCAAAAGCGGGGCTGCACGCGATGACCAAAAACCTGGCTATCGAGCTGGCTGAAAAGGGCATCCGCGTGAATGCTGTCTCACCGGCGGTTGTGCATACACCGATTTACGAAGGTTTTATCCCAAAAGACGACGTGAAAGACGTGATGAACAGCTTTGACAGCTTCCATCCGATTGGCCGCGTGGGCACGCAGGCAGACATAGCTGAGACCGTGGCTTTTCTGCTTTCAGACAAGACTGGCTGGGTGACCGGCGCAATTTGGGACATTGATGGTGGCGTGATGGCAGGACGTAACGCATGATGGCGATGCCGTTCATCCGTTCGGGTTTGTAAGCACTCCGGCGCAGACAGAACAACATTATGTTTCAGTCGCCTCTTTGTGGTTCCTGCCATCATCGAGGCGATGCCGTTTGAACAGGCAAACGAGGCGTAAGGAAAAGCACGTTATGGGTTCGTGCTTACAATCACTAAGGATGCTCGATCAGATGTTCGCAGAACACACACTTTCCGTCGCAGAGCAAAAAAATAACATTTTCCGTTTGTCCGCGTGCCAGGCGCTTGCCGGCGCGAATGCCGTGGTGTTCTATGCCACTGGCGCCATCGTGGGTAATGATATTGCGCCCAGCCCAACGCTCGCCACATTGCCGGTCACCATGTTTGTCCTGGGGATGGCTGCATGCATCCTGCCTTTCGGCGCATTGGCTAAAAAAAGGGGCCGTAAAACCGTCTTTATGGTGGGAACCGGTGCAGGGGTGTTAACCGGTCTCATGGCAGCTCTGGCCGTTGTGATCAGCTCCTTCCTGCTATTTTGTCTCGCTGGATTTCTTGGCGGGGCCTACGCCGCGGTTGCGCTAAGTTTTCGTTTTGCAGCAACAGACGGCGTCAACCCGGAACGCCGCGCGCGTGCTTTGTCTCTGGTCATGGGAGGCGGTGTTCTGGCAGGCGTCATCGGTCCGATGCTGGTGACCACGACGATGAATCTCTGGCCACCTCATCCCTTCGCCGTGACCTTTATAGCCCAGGCATGTGTAGCCGCTATTGCTGCCGTTATCCTGAAAGGCGTTACACCTGCTGAGCCTCCTGTGGCAATACAGTCAAAAGGGCGCCCTTTGCGCGTCATTGTGCGTCAGCCTGGTTTTACTCTGACGGTGTTCTGCGGTGCGGTAACCTATATGGTTATGAATTTTCTGATGACTGCCGCACCGCTCTCCATGCACATGCATGCTATCTCTCAGCAGGCTTCGAATCTGGGTATTCAGTGGCATGTTATTGCCATGTACGGGCCAGGATTCTTTACGGGCAGGCTGATTAACCGTTTCGGCTCCATGCGAGTGACGGCCGCTGGATTAGTGATTACCGTTGCATCCGTTGCTGCAGGCCTAAGCGGAACAGACATTTTTCATTACTGGCTTTCATTAATTCTGCTGGGCATCGGCTGGAATTTTGGCTTCACTGGCGCATCAGCAAAAATTGTTGAGTACCATCGGGCAGAAGAAAAAACGCAGGTTCAGTCCCTGAACGACTTTGTGGTATTCGGTGTGATGTTGGTCGGGTCATTTTCTTCCGGCGCACTGCTAAACCTTTATGGCTGGAATGCTGTCTTGTGGGGATCGCTTATCCCGGTAGGTCTTGCCTTTGTGAGCATCATCAAAGGATGGAATGCTCACTCGCAGGGGAAGGGGGCTCTGTAGCGGGTCATCCTATGGATGAAAATGCGCCCGGTGGCGCATTTTTTTGCGACTAAAGAACCAACCAGAGATATCCTGCATTGAACAAGAATCGCCCACTCAAATTTCGGAGAAGAAAATCGATGAAAAGCGCAACCGCAAAGTCCTTAAAAAAAGCGAACGAGTTGTTGAAAAGTGGTGAGTTCAGGGAGGTTGTGCTGGATTTCAATATCAGTGCCGATGAGTTTTTTGAGCTTGCGGATCGCTGGGCAGATCGAGGAGCCAAAATCAAAAAAGAAGATGGCTCGTTTGTTATCAGGCTAGCTAAATGATGTTCAGCAAGGGCTAAAACTTCAAATCCGACAACGCTTTCCGGGGCGAGTATAAGTCCAAAATCAATTTCGGAGTTCCGCACCTGCTGTGTGATTACGGCGCTGCTTTAAACATTTAGCTGGAGATCCAGCCAGCTATGCTCTTGAGCAATGGCAGAAATCTCGTCACAGAGTTGCCCCTCCGTTAAAGCCTGAACCCGCCCGATACTGACTGTTCCACGCCTCAGCCCCTTAATCTCATCAGATCGCTGTTTTGTCAGGTTGAATTCACGTGCCCGCGGAGTAGATCAGTGTAGAGAATTTCACCTGCCGTAGTCATACGCATGCCACCCGGCAGTTGCTCAAATAAAGGTATACCCAGATCTTCTTTCGCCTGGAGGATCTGCCGATTAATGGCTGACGCGGAAACGTGCAGCCTTTCCGCTGTTTTTCGAAGACTTCCATGGCGCGCAACCTCCATAAAGTAGGCTGCAAAGCGGGAAAACGGACTCATAGGGATCCTGTACAGTTTTATGCAACAGGGTAGTGCGTTTATGCTGATGGATTAGTACACCTTAAATTACCCATACTGCGATGGCAATGCACAGGCTAATCATCCAGGCGATGAGATCGCGCTTTTGCACAGTAAAAATAAAAGGTGACGTTATGACACAAACGGCCTTTGGGAGTCATGGGATGAGGATGCTATCACACGGGATAAGCAGAGCGGTGTTTACTTCGATGTTGATAAGATGCATTTTCTACAGCATCAGGGGACGCATTTTAAGGTTCGTGGTCCACTTCCGATGGGGCGCAGCCCACAAGGGCGACCTGTTATTTTTCAGGCCGGTGCCTCAGAGCCGGGTCGGGCGCTGGCGGCACGAACAGCTGATGTGGTATTTACACTGCAATCCACCATCGAAGGCGGGCGCGCATTTCGTGATGACATTCGTCGGCGCGCTCAGGAATTCGGGCGCTCACCCGATTCAATCAAAATCATGGTGGGGCTTACTCCCATCATTGCCGAAACAGACCAGAAGGCCAGAGAACTGGCCGACCAAATGTTAGCCCTGATTCCAGATGACATTGCCCTAAGTAATTTGAAACCACTGGCAGGAGGGGTCGATTTTCGCCAGTTTGACCTTAATGAACTTGTACCAGAACTGCCTGAATCCAACGCGGGAAAATCGCACCGGGACGCGATTATGGCCATTTCCCGTGATAAAAATCTCTCCGTCCTCGAGACTGCCCGCTACTTCGCGGAAGGCAGCTATCTGAAAGCCATCGGTTCCCCGGCCACGGTTGCCGATCAGATGCAAGCCTGGCTTGATGCCGATGCCTGTGATGGATTCCTTGCTGTGCCTACTCATTTCCCAACAGGGGTAGAGGCATTAACTGGACTTCTGGTGCCGGAACTGCAACGACGAGGCATCTTTCGGACCGAATATGAAGGAACCCATCTGCGGGATCACCTTGGGCTGACTAAATATTGATTTATAAAAGAAGTTATAAATATGACAGTGCTGACCTGCTCTTAAATGATTCAAACTGAATGGTGTCAGCAATGTCCGCAGATCGAGCACTGCGAACATTGGCTGTTGGAAGTCTGCTTAGTGCTGTGAGTTCAATGGCTCGATGCAACGCTATCCTTAATCAAGGGGGGACGTTGCCATGAAACGAAGAACTCGGATTAACTACACGCCAGAGCAGAAGGCGATTATCTGGGACAGATATAAGCAAGGTGATTCTCTGCATGATATCGCCAGAATGTTCGACAGATTTCATTCTTCCATCATGCCCACAATCCACCAGACAGGTGGCTACCGTCCTCCCGTTCGAAAGCGGCATCGATTAGCGCTTACGCTTGATGAAAGAGAGGAGATTTCCAGAGGACTGGTAGCAAAACTCAGTATCAGGGACATTGCTGCCAACTTATCAAGAGCACCCTTAACGATTAGCCGCGAGGTCAGGAGGCACGGAGGTGCCAAGCAATACCGTGCAGCAAAAGCCGATACTGCTGCGTGGGAAAATGCTCTGAGACCAAAACCTTGCAAGCTAATTGAAAGCCCCACATTGTGTAAAATCATTGCAGAGAAGATGCATCAGGACTGGTCGCCGGAACAGATCGCCGGTTGGCTGAAACGCTGTTATCCGGATAATCAGGAAATGCATGTGTCACACGAAACGATTTATAAAACGCTTTTTATACAAACCCGGGGGGCATTAAAAAAAGAGCTGCAGCAATGCCTCAGAAGCGTAAGAGCGGTACGTAGATCCCGAACGTCATCACTTAAAGGGAAAGGATTAGGGAAAATCCCGAATGCGATACCTATCAGCGAAAGGCCACCGGAAGCCTCAGACAGAGCCATCCCTGGTCACTGGGAAGGTGATCTGATCCAGGGCTCGAAAAACTCCTATATCGTCACCCTCGTAGAACGCCATTCCCGCTTTGTTATGTTAGCCAAAATCAGGGACAACAAGACCATAACGGTTATATCTGCACTCATCAGACAAGCTCGGGAATTACCTGTTGAGCTATATAAAACATTAACCTGGGATCGGGGAGCTGAAATGACCAGCCACACCCGGTTTACTGTAGCAACAGACATCCAGATTTACTTCTGTGATCCTCAATCTCCCTGGCAACGTGGCTCGAATGAAAATACGAACAGGTTGCTAAGACAATATTTTCCAAAGGGAACTGACTTATCGGTTCACAGTCAGCAGAGACTAAACAGCGTTGCCAGACAGCTCAACGAAAGACCGAGAAAAACGCTAGAATATGAATCACCCGCAGAGCGGTTCAATAAGTGTGTTGCGTCCATCAGTTGAACTCACAGCCAACAGCGGACAATGTTAACATCTATCTGTATTAATCTGTGGGATCAGATCATATTGACTTCTACATCTTCGACACATAAGGGAATCCTTCACGCCTACTAAAAACAACATTCCTGCCTTGTAAAAATTAATCTAATTAGTTTTTTGAATAAGCGCCAAAAAGTCTGAAGCTATACTCCAAGAGATTTTATTTTGAGAGTTGATATAGTGCCTCAATTCTCTATCAATCTCATATCGCTTCATTATATCATCTGTACTTTTCCTAGGGTCATAGATTTTCATTCTATCTTGAAGCAACTTTACTTTATCTTCAAAACCGTCTGGATATTTATTTAGTCTTTCTTTGTTTTTTTCAAGCGCAATAGAGATTTTTTTCAAAAGATCATTGCGAAGTCTTTCAGGTATATTCCCAGCACTTTCATAAAAATTATGATTACCCATCTTTATTGCATTACTAATTGCTGTGTATGGCTTAACATACAATTCGTCAAAGTTAGGATAGGATGGGGAGCTACTAAGGCTTTTGTTCGTCCGGTTTATGCTGCTCCTTAAGTAAGTATCTCCAATCAATCCATTAAAGTTTTCCCAGAAAACTGATGACAAATTTCTGTTATTATCATCGACTGCTTTTTTAGCCAAAGAACTCTGTTGTTTTAATGCGCGAATTGACTCTGATAACTCAGCATTTGTGGATTTTAATTTCCTTTCCAATTCATCTTGCTGGAGATTTAAATTATCAATATCCTTTAGCAATTCACTCTGTGCTAAAATATTACCTTGAAGAGTATCAGATGATCTCTTTAACTCTTTTTTTAAACCATTAAGTTCAAATTCCTTTTTCGCAATATCCTCAGAGAGTAATTCCTTTTGGTAAATCGGCCTGACAGTATAAAAATAACCGAAAATAGCAAAGGCAACTAAGAAAACTTGTGATAAATGGCTTATGCGATTTAAATAAATATCAAGTCTGCTTGGCATCTACTTTAATTTCCTTTAATTAATTCTGAGGGAGTCTAGTAGGGCTCTCTTATTGAATTCAGAGATTACACTAAAGAAACTGGCAGCTCTAATCAACATGTTATACATTCAAGTTTTTCAACTATAAAGTAAAACATAGCGGTCCCACTTTTATGGCAGGAGATACCCGTTATGCTCATTTGGAACTAAAGAGCAACTGCAAACATACATGACAGCTTCCCAGTTGATTGACATAAGGTATTGCTAGCAACATCCATGATGACTCAATTACTAACGTCGGCTTCTCGCTCATAGCTGCCCGAGGTCTTTCCAACGGACTGCATTATGCCATTGATGGTACTCAGGGTGCCACGGGTTTGAAACACGAATGTCTGCTGATCGCTCACAGCAGACCTTCTGCTCAGTTAGTTCGGCCGCTTAGTGCTATCCTTAGCTCAGTGAAAACAAGCAGCAACGTAAGAATTTGAGAGCCCTCATGATTCTACCCTGAAGTGTAAATTTTAATCCCATTAGAGTTAAAATCTGCGCCACCATTAAAGACAATCGCAACACTTTTAACTGGCCTAGTCAGACCAACATACAACTTGGCTCGTGAATCATTAGTGAGTGCAGCGCTATTATCCTGGAACCACTTCAGCATAGGTTCGGTAGGAAAGATAATCACACGTTCAAATGTCAGGCCTTTAGATGTACCAAAGGTAAAGACAGGATAACGTTCATCAACGGTACGCCTTTTATCCCAGCGCAATTGCACGGGAGTATACGTTTCTAGATAGTGATTCAGTAATTTTTCGGGTAGCAGGAAGACCCCGTCGTGACCGGATATTTCACGAACGTTAGAGGCTGAAGGGGCAAAGGCAGGATAAAGTTTGTTGGCAAAATCATTGATTTCATGAAAGCACCGATAGTTCTCATTCAACATTTTATCATCAACTGTGATCTCTACCGCCTTGTCATCAAAGAAATTCACGATGGCAGCTTTTTTGTACTTCGCATTTTTCTCGGTATTGACGGTACTGTAAGTGGCCTGACGCGGGTCGCCGACCAGAGTGATTTTAATGGGTGACCTGAACAGTGTTTGAAGAATTTCAAGATCGTAACCAGCAAGATCCTGAACCTCATCCACATAAATTTCATCAAAGCACGACGCCAACCGAGCGATGATTTTTCCGCTCGACTTCTCCTCACAGCGAAGAGAAAGTTTGGCCATTTTATCGGAGTAAAGCTTAAAATCAGAACTGAAATAGTGCTGCCTGAAATCTTTCTCCCCCCAGTAGATGGGTCTCCCCGCTACCTTATAAGGCTTTACACCGGATTTGCTGCTGCAAAGAAGCATCCCTTTGACGTCATAGTCAAATAAACACCCCTGATAGGGTTTTATCCAATGTTTAATCAGAAAGGAAAACCAGGTGATCACATACAAATTAGGTGGGACACATCCATTCTCTTTAATGACTTTGACATTTATTTCATCCCGGCATGCCTCGGTGAACGTGGTAATCAGAATACGCTTCCCTGAAGTGACGGCCTTTAATGCTTCACTGACTATAAAGGTACTTTTACCTGCTCCCGCAGATGCGATGATGACTTTGTTCATTTGATCGCATCCAGAATGTACTGCGGATACTGTATGCTGAGCGCCGCAGTATTCGTATAGTTAAATATCTTCAATGCGCAATCTGTTTTATTCGCATGCATGTAAACGCGTAAGTCATCATCAGAAGTATGTGTAGTCCCTAAAACGGCATTAAGGGTTTTCCTACTGTTCGCCTTCAGCAATTTGGGCTCAAGAGTATTGTAATTGTATTTTTTTGTGCCCACCATCAGCGTACCGGTATCAACAATCGGGTCAACACAAATATCAATGTGTGGTTTTATATTCACGCCCAGATAGGTGCTGTATTTTTTCTGAATTGCGGCAATATCGCCATCATTGTCGGTTACGACGCGGGTAGGTTTGTCAATTATCGCGGCTATTTCCAGAAATCTCAGAAAAGAAATCCCAACTGAAATAACTTCGATCCCGTCCTCAATGGGTAGCCGTCCCTGGTTCGCATCCATGTAGGCCTTCTGAACCACAAGCTCGTCTGAATCGCCTTCAACCAGAATGGCTTTCTTACACAAAACCATTCGAAGCGTGTCGTAACCCGCAATTTTTTCGAAAAATTCTTTTGTGCCAGGTGTTAAAGAAGCCAGCTTGGTCGTCTTGCGGTTCGAGAGAAAAATCAGATCACCAAGACCGAGTTTATTCGCAACGAAACTACTGTGAGTCGTAATGATGATCTGTTTACCTTCACAGTTGTCTTTGATGGTCTTAATGAGCAGATTAAGCTTGGTGTGCGATAGGTTATTTTCAGGCTCTTCAATGAGAATGATATTCGACTCTTTGGCTTTATTGTGCGAGAGCGCCAAATTTGTCTTCACAATGCTTTGCTCGCCCTTTCCAATGTAATTAAACGGAACATCATCCAGGCAGGTAATCAGGCTTGATTCCCATGCTTTTTGAGAGGAAAGCTCAACTGAGATAGTGACCTTTTTACTGGTGATCTTGCTTGCACTGATAATTTTCTTATTAATGGTTTCGATAGACTTGTCTGATATGAAGGCTTCTTTCATCTTACGGTGCGATTGAGAAACGCTGATGACTTCATCATCCGTGAGCAAGTCTTTGATTATCCTGCTGATGTAAACATCTGACCCATTGTTGCCTCTGGCCGAGGATGAATCGATAAAAGCAGACTTGAGGGGGATGTTACGTGATAAAAGTGCGTCCCTGCTGAAGCTTTTCCACTCAATATCGTAATACTCTATAGGCAACGTTCTGATATCACCTACTTTTAAGAGTGCTTCATAGGCAGCCTTGTAGTCCTCGTTAAACTTGATTTTGAATACAACTCCCACTGAGGATGACTTCAGGCAATTACCATCCCCCTCCAGGAAAACAGTGTCAGGCGTTTTTTGGAAGTGGAGCTCAACGAATAGCGCTGGCGGTGGCAATTTAGCTGTGGTTGTGAGACTGGCTAGATATTCCTTCACCAATTGGTCATTAAAGAGATATTGGCTGATGTTGTTCTTGACAGGTTTTCCTGCATACAAACCCGTCAAACCTAAATTGATAGCCTCAAGGATGGTACTTTTTCCTGCTTCATTATCGCCTACAATAATGTTCACTGACTCATTGAACTCGATGCAGAATCGGTCTTTAAACCCCTTAAAACCCTCAATAATTAACTTTGTAATAACCATTAACATCTCCATTACATGTTATGCGCAATCAATTCAGGAAAATATACTTGATGAAAAGTGGATTGGCGTTTATGGCAGCAGGTTAAATATCAACCGAGCAATTGACCTGTCCCTTTCAATACAGTACGCCAAAGTTAGTAATACCACTATCGACTGTAGGGACAGTTGGGACCTTCCGCTCCTCGCTCAGGCTGTGTGCAAACTCTGCCCCAAAACTGAAGTGTGCGCATCTACGCAAAATCTGGGAGTACTCGACTGGCTGGCAGAGCCAGATTCTACGTATGAGCGCAGTTTTCAACCCTTGTTTGGCAGTTTAAGCGACCAAAGTAGTTTTCACACCGCCTGCGCTCAAAGCGGCCCCAGCCCCAGGAAGCTATTACGCTAAAAGCAGCCCCCAACATCCACAATCCCCCTCACTCAACAAACTGGCAAAAACGCAAAAGATAGCCATCCGGATCCTGAACGAGAAACTCTCTCTGGCAAGCCGTGGTTTCTCCAATCTGATAGGTGCTTTCACGCAGATCCCGATACAGGGGCACGCCATGTTTCCTCACCCGCGCCAGCACACACGCAATATCATCCACCTCAATCTGGAAATTCACGCCGCGCCCGAGCGGTTTGACGAGTTCAGCAGTATTCCAGCCTTCGGCGTGATACTGCTCAAGCATCAATTGTGCTTCACCGAGGTTGATATAGGCAAATTCGGGATCGCTTCGTCTGACCATAATCTCGAATCCCAATACATCAGTATAAAAAAGCAGTGAGGCAGTGAAGTCCGTTACGGTCAGTTCGGGCACCATCCGGTTCCAGTAGGGCTCATGCTGAACGGTCATTACTTATGTCCTTTTAAATAGCACGACCTAAAGTTAATGCCGCGCAACCTGTTTGCTCATGTCGCGACAAAGGATAAATGAGTGTCTAAAGAGCATCACGTTAACCCGTTCAAACATCCTCTCAACCCCATATCCCTAACGCTCTGCCACCCAAAACAGCACCCGAATAAAGCGCTATCGCAACGATACTGATACAAGTCCCACATGAAATCGCCTGCGCTGAATTTCCAGTGCCCAGGTAATGCGTCTCTAGCACGATAATATTGGCTGCCGGGGGAAGCAGGCAGAAAAGATACATCGTTGCTGGATTTTGCGTAATAAGTGGTGCGTTGAACTGATCGGCTATCAGCAGGAGCAACGAAACCAGCACAGCGAAAACTATTGAGCGAGTGAGAAACGGACGCAGTTCGAGTCGAAAATCGCGCATCGATATTGTTGTCTTTGAAAGCCAAATTCCTAAAACGGCCATGCCAAGAAAACTCATCATAAATTTGGCAATTTGATACAGGCTATCAAAGTGAAGAGCCACCAAATCACTCAGCGGAATCAATGCTGCGCCGATCATCAGAGCGATGACGGGCGGGGTGCGCATCAACGTGATTGGATTAAATTTCTCGCCGGAGAGCATGCCTGCGCCCAGCGAGTTGCCGACAATTGAGCTGCCGACGTAGGCGGCAATGATAATGGTCGCAGCATCATTGCCGAATAGCACGCTGGCGACGGGCAGACCCAGCCAGCCGATATTAAGATAGCTAAAACAGAGGTTTTTTATTGGGTCAGCAAAAACATAGCGACCTGCCAGCAGCAGCACCATCATGGATATCGCGGTGGCAATAATAATGGTGCTCATGCTGTGAAAGCGGGTCGATATATTAAAGATGATCACGATGGGAATAGCGATACGCGTCAATATCCATGACGCAGCCGTTTTGCAATCCCAGGCAGTTTTACCCAGCAACCATCCGGCAAACAGATAGATAAGCGGAAAGAAAATCGTCACGAAACATCCCTGATTAGCGTGTCGACCACTCCCTGGAGTAGGGAGTGGTTAAAAATACACGCTATCAGAGGTCGTTCAGTGAGTGCAACGATGCAACGCGAGTTTATGCGGTGGTATTGATGTTACGGCCAACTGCCGGATTGGCCGGCAGTTGCGGAATCGAATTAAGAATTCCTGCTGCCATTGACTGCTGATTATCCAGGGTCTTTTTCAGTACCAGGGTGCTCACTTTACTGCTGAGGTCCATATTTTCCAGACCGATAGCCAGTGAAGTAATCTGTGATACATCCATCTTGCTCTCCTTTAAAACGACTAATGGGGGGCGGAAACGGCTTTGAGAAAGCCTGATACGTCTATCGGCATCCAGCGGCAAAGCTTCACTGCTATCTTCGGAGATCCCCGACGCCAACCGGCTTTATCAGATTATTCTCTGGCAGGGCGGCTATTTCGCCTGCGGCTGCCAGGTGCCCACATCCTGCGCATCAATCGCTTTCGGCAGCAGCTTCGCCTGATAAAACGCATCTGCAATCTTCTGCTGCTCAGCCAAATCGCTCTTATTCACTGGCTCGATCTGATAGCTGCGTTGCTGGTTCGCTTGTTCAACCGTCGCCAACGGCAAATTACCCCACAATGGAGAGAGAATCTTGGCTGCATCCGTTGGATGTGCTTTCAGCCATTGAGCTTCCTGAACCAGCGTCTTATACACAATGCCCAGCACCTCAGGATGCTTCTGCGCATAAGGCGTCGACACCAGATAGTAGCGCTGATAACTGGCGAGACCTTTGCCGCTCACCAACACGCGTGTGTGCTGCTCGACTTCCGAACTGGTGACAAAGGGTTCCCAGGTCACCCACGCATCAACGCTGCCATGTTCCAGCGCGGCACGCCCATCGGCAGGTGTCAGCCATGCAGGTGTGACATCACTGAATTTCAGTCCCGCCTTTTGCAACGCGGCGATCAGCAGATAATGGCTGCCAGCCGCTTTGGTAACGGCAATCTTTTTACCTTTTAAATCCTGCAGTGATTTGATGTTGGAATTAGCGGGCACCAAAATGGCCTGAGCTTCTGGAGAAGGCGTCTCGCGTGCGTAATACGTGAGGTCGGCGCCTGCCGCTTGCGCGAACACCGGCACGGTATCGGCCACGTCAGCAGAGAGGTCAACGTTGTTGAGATTCAGCGCCTCCAGCAGCGGCAAACCGCTGGTGAACTCGTGCCATGTCACTTTAATGCCGCGCTCGGCGAGCGCCTTATCCAGATCGCCACGCTGCTTTATCAACGTCAGCAAGGTGGAAGATTTTTGATAGCCGATGCGAAGTGTCTCTTCGGCATTGGCGCTGGCAAGCAGTGAGGAGAAAAGCAGTGAAGCGAGTATTGTCTTTGTAATGTTGTGCATGTGAGTCCCTGAAGGTGTTATCAATTTTTAAAAATGATAAAGCCGCTCACGAGGCAATCAAAACCGCAAGTTCGCATAAGCTCTGCACATTTACAGCTATCACAGTTGCGCGGTCATCGCCCGCAAATGCGCCCGCAATACGCCATGCAGCGCCCGAATTGCGGGGGAAAACTGTTTACGATGCGGGCAGATTAAATGCAGCGGCGTGCTTTCGCCGGGGATCTCAGGCAGCACCCGTTCCAGGCGGCGCTGCCTAATGTCTTCACAGACGTCAATCCAGGATTTATACGCGATGCCCATGCCATTGATAGCCCAACGACGCGCCACTTCGGCGTCATCACACAGCAGGCGACTTTTCACCGTGATTTGGCGGCGCATACCTTCCTGCGGGAACGTCCACTTGTCATAGACATGCCCGCCCATCACAAACGGCAGGCAGTGATGCTGGGCCAAATCTTCCAGTTGATGCGGGCGTCCATGTTGGTCGAGATAGGCTGGCGATGCCACCATAATGCGGCGATTGTCCTCGGCCAGCGGTAATGCCACGTAACTGCTGTCTTCCAGTTTGCCGTAGCGAATGGCGATATCGACCGGATCGCGGAACACATCACTGATTTGATCGGATAACGATAATCGAACCGACAAGGCAGGGTGCTCACAGCAAAATTCGGTGATCAGCGGCAAGAGGATATTGCGACCTATATCCGAGGGCATCGCGATTTTAAGCTCACCGCTCAGTGCGTCTTCGTGACTTTGCAGGCTATCAGCGCCCGCTTGCATCAGAGCCAGCATCTCCTGCGCGTAGGGCAGATATTTTTCACCCTCGGCGGTCAACCGCAGGCTACGCGTGGATCGTGCAAACAGGCGACGATCCAGTTCTCGCTCCAGTCGCTGAATGGCGGCACTCACTTGCCCCGGCAGCAAATTCACTTCACGGGCCGCGCGGGAAAAGCTGCCCAGTGCCGCCGAACGCACAAACAGCGTGACATCTTCCAGTCGGATCATTTTCTTACTCATCGTCAAAACAGGCAGGGATTTTCACTCTAAGAGTGAAAGTGTTGCTGTGCAATCGGCATTTTTCCTCAGCGTGCAGGCCGCTATGCTGAGCTCAACTTACCTAACACCCTGATGAATTGAGGAACAGCTTGATGAAAGCGATAGTTTATAGCCAAAACGGTTTACCAATTTCCGATGAAAATGCGCTGTACGAACTGGATGTCGCCCAACCGCAGCCGGGCGCGCGTGACCTGCTGGTAAAGATCCACGCGATTGCCGTGAACCCGGTAGATACCAAAGTGCGTAACGGCGCGCCAACCGATAAACCGCGCATTCTCGGTTGGGATGCGGTCGGCGTGGTGGAGGCGGTGGGCGAGGAAGTCACGCTGTTCCAGCCGGGCGATGAAGTGTTTTACGCGGGCGATATTACGCGCGCGGGCAGTTATGCCGAGTATGGTCTGGTGGATGAACGCATTGCCGGACATAAACCCCGGACGCTGAATGATGCCGATGCCGCCGCGTTGCCGCTGACATCACTCACCGCATGGGAATTGCTGTTTGATCGTCTGGAAGTGCAGGCGGATGACAATGCCGCATTGCTGATTATTGGAGCAGGCGGCGGTGTCGGGTCAATTCTGACGCAGCTGGCGCGCAAGCTGACTAACCTCACGGTGATTGCTACCGCATCGCGTCCCGAAACTGAAGATTGGGTGCGTTCTCTGGGCGCTCATCATGTGGTCAATCATCAGCAGCCGCTGGGTGAACAGCTGGCGGCCATTGGCCATCCGCAGGTACGCTATGTGGCTTCATTGACGCACACCGACAGCTATTACCCCCAGCTGGTGGATGTGCTGGCTCCACAGGGCAAGCTGGCGCTGATCGATGATCCGGAAACGCTGGACGTGGTGCCGCTGAAGCGCAAAGCCATCTCGCTGCACTGGGAGCTGATGTTCACCCGTTCACTGTTCCAGACCCGCGACATGCAGCGTCAGCACGATATTTTAGAGCGCGTAAGCCAGCTGGTTGAAGACCAGACGCTGCAAACCACGGCAGGCGAACATCACGGCACCATCAACGCGGCCAATCTGCGCAAAGCCCATGCGCTGATCGAGAGCGGTCGTGCACGCGGCAAGATCGTGCTGAGCGGCTTTTAACCCTTTGAAACACAATTCGTTAACCGCCGTGTAAGCGCGGCGGTTAAGGTAACGGCACTTTTAAAATAATCGATTCAGGAGATTGCCATGACACTTAATGACGCAGTGGCTGGTCGCCACACTGTGAAAGCCTTCGCCAGTGGTAAAAGTTTGCCGCAGGAAGAGATCGAAACGCTGCTGAACGTGCTGCGTAACAGCCCGTCTTCCGTCAACTCTCAGCCATGGCATTTTGTGGTGGCTTCCACGCCAGAAGGTCGTGAGCAGATCGCGCAATCCACTACCGGCGCCTTTGTTTACAACGGCCCAAAAGTACTGAATGCTTCCCATGTGATCGCGCTGTGCATGCGCACCGATCTGGATGACGCGCATCTGCAAAACGTGCTGGCGCAGGAAGAGCAGGATGGGCGTTTTGCCAAACCAGAAGGCAAAGCCGGTCAGGATAAGAGCCGTCGTGGCTATGTCGATATGCACCGTTACGAGCAGCGTGATATCCCGCAGTGGATGGAGAAACAGGTTTACCTGGCGCTCGGTGGTCTGCTGCTAGGTGCCGCGATGTTAGGGATTGATGCGACGCCAATGGAAGGTTTTGATCAGCGAGCGCTGGATCAGGCGTTAGGCCTGCGTGAGAAAGGCTTTACCAGCGTGGTACTGGTCTCGTTGGGCTATCGCAGCGACGAAGATTTCAATGCGGCATTGCCAAAATCACGTTTGCCGCGCGAAGAAATTTTCACCTTTATTTAAGCGGTTGCGGCGCAATTTTTTGCGTGGTTTTAACCCCGCGCGATGAATCGCGCCGCGACACGTTTCATCGCGGAAACAGCAAACTAAACCGGTTCACCCCGTTCTCACTGCTCACCGCACAGCTACCGTGATGCAAACGCATGATGCTGCGTACAATCGACAACCCCAGCCCGCTGCTGCTTTGATGGCGTGATGCATCGGCGCGCCAGAAGCGATCAAACATTCTTGCCTGCTGCTCGACACTGAGTGGCGCACCGTCATTCTCCACCACCAATTCGATCCCCTGATCGCGCACCGCACTTAACACGCGAATGGTGGTATCCCGCTCGCCATAGCGCAAGGCATTCGCCATCAGATTCGCCAGTGCGCGTTGAAGCAGCTGCGGATCAGCGCGCAATTCTCCCTGCATGCGCATCTCCAACTGCATGGCGTGCTCTTCGGCCATGCCATCAAAATAGTCCTGCAATTTCTCGCCGAGCTGTGCCAAATCGATTATCTGCCAATCCATTGCCTGACTGGCGTCTTCCGCTTTGGCGAGGAAAAGCATGTTATCGATCATCTTCGCCAGTCGCTCCAGTTCCTCGTAGTTGGAGCCCAGCAGTGCCTGATAATCACCGACGCTACGCGGCTGGCTCAGCGCCACCTCGGTCTGACCGATCAAGGTGCCAATCGGCGTGCGCAGGTCGTGCGCCATATCGGCGGAAACCTGGCTGAGCTGTTGATAGCCCATTTCCAGACGACTGAGCATCTGATTGAAGGCGGCGACCAGCGGTTGTAGCTCTGTCGGAGCATCACTGAACTGGATACGGTGCGATAAACGCCGTACGTCTATGGCATCGGTTTCCGCTGCCAGCCGACGCAATGGCGATAAGCCGCGTCGCACCAGCCAGATACTGAGTGCCGCGACCAGCAGCGCAGCCAGTGCGGTCGAGACAATGATCTGATCGCGATAGCTGTTAAGCGTTTGGGTACGATCGCTCATCAGGCGGCCGGTAATGATCTCAATCCGCCCATTGCCATCGCGCGTCGGCGCTAAGGCGGCGGCAGAAATAAAGGGCGTGCCGTCCTCTGCCTGCTGGTGATGCACAGAGGCCAGATTGAGTGGCTGATCGGCGGGCACCGGCGTGATGTCGGGCATTGGTCGTGCGCCGGGATTGACCACAATCAGCGGCGGTTGACCTGGAAAGCGCAGCACTAACAAGGATTCTGTATTGCCCAGCATATTGGCAAACAGGCGCGGTTTTTGCTGAATCAGCGTAATGGCGTCTTCATCGCGTAGCAGCGTACGAATCTGATCAATGCGCGTCAGTAAAGCCGCGTCATCACGCACGCCAATTTGCTTCGCCAGGGACTGATACAGCGCAAAGCCGCTCAGGGCAAAAATCACGATCACCGCAGTGCTGAGCAGTAGTGATAAGCGAGTGGCAAGCGAGAGTTTTTTCATGCTTCAGCTTCGCAGCGATACCCAACGCCGTGCACGGTGTGAATCAGCGGTTGAGCAAACGGGCCATCGATTTTCTGGCGCAGGCGTTTTACTGCCACGTCCACCACGTTGGTGTCGCTATCAAAATTCATGTCCCATACGCGGGAGGCGATCACCGTGCGCGTCAACACTTCACCGGGATGCAGCATAAACAGATGCAGCAGGTTGAACTCTTTGTTGGTGAGGTCGATGCGTTGCCCCGCGCGCTCCACCCGACGTTTAAGGATATCGAGTTGCAGATCGGCCAGGGTCAGCACATCGGGAAGTTTTTGCTGGCCGCCGCGCCGCAGTTGCGTGCGGACGCGTGCCAGTAGTTCCGCAAACGAGAAGGGCTTCACCAGGTAATCATCCGCGCCCAGTTCCAGCCCCTTGATGCGATCTTCCAACGTGCCTTTAGCCGTGAGGAAAATAACCGGCGTCTGGGTCTGTTTATCCAGCGCGGCCATCACCTCCCAGCCGCTCATGCCGGGCATCATCACATCGAGTAAAATCAGGTCGTAATGATGCTCCTGCGCATAGAACAAACCATCTTGCCCATTTTCCGCTACATCCACGATGAATCCCGCTTCGGTTAATCCTTTGCGCATGTAATCGCGCGCTTTGGCTTCATCTTCAATCACCAAAATTTTCATGCGCATCTCCGGGCGGGACAAGTGGATTAGGGCTGCGCCTGCTGAGCAGCCTGTTCAATCAGTTTCGCGACATCATCAGGATGAGATTCATACACCGAATGGCTGGCGCCCGCGACTTCAACCGTGTGGCTGTGCGCGCGTTTGGCGTACATCCGCTCCAGATCAGGGTTAATGATTTTGTCAGCTTTCGCCACCATGTACCAGCTAGGCTTGGTCTTCCATGCCGGGTCAGGAATGTTGGCGGTGAACACAGCGGCGTTGGTTGGCATCTGCGCGTGGGCTTCAAAATCCGTCTGTGCAGCCGGTAAGTCGGCGGCGAAATCGCTGTGGTAATTTTCTGGCGCGATGGTCAGATAGCCATCACTGGATTTAGCAAACGGATGCGCGCTGTTGGGGAATTTTTTGCCGTTAATCGCTTCGGTTTCGCCGTTATTGAGTGCATGAGCGGCGATATACACCAGACCCACCACTTTATTGTCATTTCCGGCTTCGGTGATGATCGCGCCACCATAACTGTGGCCGACCAGAATCACCGGTCCATTCTGCTGATCGATGATGCGGCGTGTCGCCGTGACATCTTCCGGGAAACCGGTCAGCGGCTCCTGCACCAGCGTCACTTTATAGCCATCGTGCGTCAGGCGGTCATACACCGGACGCCATCCTGCACCACCCACAAATGCACCGTGTACTAACACAATATTCTTCACCGGCTGCGCTTTGGCTTGCGCTGCGCCGCCTGCCATCGCCAATAAAATGCCCGCTGCTAACGTCAGTTTTTTCAGTTTCATGTTTGTACTCCAGATAAGGAAGGTTCGGGCACAGGATATGAAAACGGCGCTGACAGCAGGGTGAGCGAGTTATGACAAAAGAATGACAGGGCTGTGCGCTGATCGATCGCAGGATTTCGTGAACGGCCTCGCAAATTGAAGCGATGCCGTCTTGCTAAACAAATTGGCTTGTGTAATTTATGCCATAACTTCACAAATAATCGTGAAGAAGGAAAGTACATTACAACCAGCACTGAAGGATCCTTCCTCATGTCAGAATTAAAGTTTGCCACACGTTTGAACTCTTTCGCCTCTGGGGCGCACTTATACTGGCCAGATCTCCAGGGAAAACCTTCTGTATTACAGATGATTGCGCGCGCCGGTAAGGTGAATGGCCTGACGCATCTCGATCTTAACTATCCGCAGCACATGACCAGTGACATTCCCACTATGCGTCAGGCGATTGCTGATGCAGGCCTGGCGGTCAATGGCATGCAGATGCGCTGGGATGCTCCCCAATTCAAAATTGGCGCCTTTACTAACCCTGACGCCAAAATTCGTCGTGAAGCTATCGAACTGACCAAGCGCGGTATTGATGCGGGCCGCGAGTTTGGTTCACGCCTGATGACCTTGTGGATGGGCCAGGACGGTTTCGATTATTGCTTCCAGGCCGACTATAAAAAGATGTGGGAAGACGCCGTCAGCGCGGTGCGTGAAGTGGCTGAATATGCGCCGGAAATCGACGTCAGCATTGAATACAAACCAAATGAACCGCGTGCTTACAGCATCTTCCCGAATGCCACCACCTGTTTGCTGGCCGTGGAAGAGGCGGGATGCGCCAACCTCGGTATCACGCTGGACTTCGCTCACGTGCTGTTTGCCAATGAAGTGCCGGCGTTTGCCGCAGCCATGGTGGCCCGTCGTTCACGCTTGTTAGGACTGGACCTGAATGATGGCTGGGGCAAACGCGATGACGGCTTGATGGCGGGTTCAGTGAATCCGCGCGCCACGCTGGAATTTCTGTGGCAGATGCAGCGCGATGGCTATCAGGGCGCTTATTACTTCGACACCTTCCCGGATGCCAGCGGCCTCGACCCGATCCGTGAAGCGGAAATCAACATTGTGACTGTGAAGCGTCTGCTGAAGTTGAGCGAAAAACTCAACAATAACCCAGCACTGGAAGAAGCGATTAGCCGTCAGGATGCGGTGGCCTCACAGCAAATTGTGAATGACATCATGCTTGCACAATAAGCAAGCGCGTAACCCTGCACCTCAAATAAAACGATAAAAAGGCTACCACCATGAAAAAGCTCTTACTCTCTGTACTGACCTCCGCACTGCTGTGTTCCAGCGTGCACGCTGCTACCTTAGCGCCGCTGAAATCTGACTCCGAGCCCGACCGCACAGACTGGACGCAGCTGGAAAGCAAATACGGCCCGATGCCTAAAGTCGACAGCAAGCTGAAAATTGGCGGCGTGTCGAAAACGCTGACCAATGAGTACTGGCGTTCACTCGGCGAGGGGTATCAGAACGTGGCGAAGAAGTATGGTTTCACCGTCGCTTACCAGGCCGCCGCGAATGAAGATGATCAAATGGGCCAGTTGTCCATCGCTGAAACCCTGATTGCGCAAGGCTTTAATGGCTTGCTGGTGTCACCTCAGACCGATATCAACCTTGAGCCAGCACTGGAAAGCGCCAGCAGCAAAGGCATTCCCGTGGTGAACGTCAACGATGCGGTGGTGCCAAGTGCCCAGTACTACGTTGGGAACGTGCAGAAAGATAACGGCGTGCGCGTCGCCAAATGGTTTATTCAGCACTATCCGCAGGGCGGCAAAGTGGCGGTGATTGAAGGCCAGCCGGGCGTGTACGCTGCGGGTCAGCGCACTGCCGGTTTTAAAGAGACGCTGCAGGCGAATGGCAAATTCAACATTGTCGCCAGCGTGCCAGCTAACTGGAGCCGCGAGCAGGCCTTTAACGCCGCATCGACCATTCTGCAGCAACATCCGGATCTGATTGGTTTCTATGCCAACAACGACACCATGGCGCTCGGCGTGGTGGAAGCGGTGCGTTCGCTGAATAAAGCTAAGCAGACCGCAGTATTTGGTACCGACGGTATTTCCGATGCCTATGCTTCTATTAAACGCGGTGAACTGACCGGCACCGTCGATAGCTTCCCGATCCTGACCGGTGAAGTAGCGATGGAAGTGATGTTGCGTCTGGTGAACGGACAGAAACTGTCGCGTGTGATTGCCACGCCACAGGCGCTGATCACCAAAGAGAATGCCGATGCCTTCTCAACCAAAGACAACGACAAATTGCGCCAGTTGCTGGCACAGCAGTAACACAGGCGGAGAGCGTATGGAACAGTATCGCTTAATGATGCGCGGCATCAATAAAACCTACGGCAGCGCCATCGCGCTGCAGGATGTGGACTTTATGGTGCGACCGGGTGAAGTGCATGCGCTGATCGGGGAAAATGGGGCGGGCAAATCCACGTTGCTGAACATTCTCTCTGGCGTGCGCCCGGCGGATAGCGGTGACATCCACGTCAACGGCGAGTCAGTGCAGATGAAAAATCCGCTCAGTGCGCGCCATGCGGGCATCGCGATGATTCATCAGGAGTTGCAGCATGTTCCTGAACTCTCCGTCGCCCAGAATATGTTTCTGGGTCGCCCCATGACGACTCTCAACGGTTTGTTTGTCGATAAACGCGCTCAGCTGGCACGCGCCACGCATATCCTGAAGCAGCTTGATCCCAGCATTAATCCTGCTGAGCCAATCAAGAACCTCAAGGTATCGCAGCAGCAGATCGTGGAGATTGCGCGCGCACTGCTGGATGAGGCGAAAATCATCGCCATGGATGAACCGACATCCAGCCTGACGCCTCGTGAGTTTGAGCGTCTGGCGGAGTTGATCGCAGATCTAAAATCTACCGGCGTCTCATTGATTTATGTGTCGCACAAAATGAATGAAATCTTCCAGGTCTGCGATCGCGCCACCATCATGCGCGATGGCCGTCAGGTCGGGGTGGTGAACATTTGCGATGAGACTGAAGAGAGCATCGTCGCGAAAATGGTAGGGCGCAAAATCGATAAGCAGGCGCACCAGTCATGGGCCACCGATCGCGAAGTGCTGCAGGTTGAGAATGTGACGCGTGGAACGGAGATCAAACCGGCCACTTTTAGCGTCTGCGCCGGGGAAGTCTTGGGCGTGGCGGGTCTGGTCGGCGCAGGCCGTACCGAATTGCTCAAACTGATTGCCGGTATCGACAAACGTAGCGCGGGTGAAGTACGCGTCAATGGTCAGTCGGTACGCAATCACAACGTCAGTGCGGCGATTCGTGCCGGTATTGGTCTGGTGCCGGAAGATCGTAAGAAAGAGGGCATTATCAAAGCGCGTGCAGTGAAAGTGAACATGGCGCTGCCGTCGATGCGCAACTTCACGCTCGCGGGCGTTATTCGTAAAGTGAAACTCGACGCGGTGGCGCAGCAGGTGATGTCCGACTTAAAACTGCGTCCGCTGAATATTGAAAAACCGATCGGCACACTGAGTGGTGGTAATCAGCAGAAAGTGATTATTGGCCGCTGGGTAGCCGCGGATGCCGAAGTGTTTTTATTTGATGAGCCAACCCGGGGAATTGATATCGGGGCTAAAGCTGAAATATATAACCTGATTGAAAAGCTGGCCCAGCAAGGTAAAGCGATTGTCGTGGTGTCGTCAGAAATGACCGAGATATTACGTGTATCCGACCGCGTCTTAGTGATGCGTGAAGGAAGAATTACGCGTGAATTAACCGGTGATGACATTACCGAAGAGAACATCGCGCGCTTTGCTATTAACGACATTAAAGAAGCTGTATAGCACTCAATCTGCACTCTATATAGGCACAATTATGATGACGCAAACAAATACACAGCCAGCGGCTGCGCCGTCGGCAAAATTTAAACTCAATCTGCGCGATGCCGGCACCTTAATCGGACTGCTCATTATCGTGGTGACATTTTCATTCCTGTCGCCGGTATTTTTTACCGTGCCAAACCTGCTGAATATTTTGCAGCAATCTTCCATCAATGCGCTGATTGCACTGGGAATGACGCTGGTGATTATTTCCGGCGGTATTGATCTATCAGTTGGGCCGACCGCCGCACTCTCTGCAGTATTGGGCGCCACCCTGATGGTGGCGGGTGTGCCGGTTCCGGTGGCGATTCTGGCCACGCTGGGTATCGGTGCATTATGTGGGGTGTTCAGCGGGATGCTGGTGGCCTATGCAGGACTGCAACCGTTTATCGTCACGCTGGGTGGGCTTTCGCTGTTCCGCGCCATTGCGCTGATTTATACCGGCGGGAATCCGGTGTTTGGCATTCCGATGGAGTTTCGCAGCCTAATTAACAGCGATCTATTCGGTATTCCAACCCCGATCATCATTGTTGCGGTAATTGCATTGGTGCTGTGGCTGGTAATGAATAAAACCCCGCTGGGCGAATATATTCTGGCGGTGGGCGGTAACGAGGAAGCGGCGCGCGTGGCCGGTGTACCGGTTAAACGCACCAAAGTGACGGTGTTCATTATCTCAGGCACCTTAGCGTCACTGGCATCGTTGATTCTGATTGGGCGATTAGGCGCAGCAGAACCCACTATCGGGAATTTGTGGGAGTTAGACGCGATTGCGGCAGCGGCGATTGGCGGTGCTTCACTGATGGGCGGCAAAGGCAGTATCGTCGGCACCATTATCGGCGCAATCATCCTCGGAGCATTACGTAATGGCTTGACTCTGCTGAATATTCAGGCCTTTTATCAATTGCTTGCCACTGGCCTAATCATTATCATAGCGATGTTGATTGACCGGGCGACAAGAGGCAGGTAATGAAGCAAGATCCGCGAGCCATTGGCGCTCAAATTCGTATGCGATTACCGCAGCTGACGCCGCTGGAGCGGCGTGTTGCCGAAGCCATCATCGCCAGAACCGACATCAGTGAACAGACTTCGCTGCAGGAAATTGCCGAAGAGAATAATGTCTCACAGGCGATGATTGTGAAAATTACCAAGAAGCTCAACTTCACTGGCTTCCGTCATTTTCGCACCGGACTGATTTATTATAATCAATCTGAAGTGGCTGGCTTGCATGCAGAAATTGAGCCGGAAGACTCGTCGGAACAATTACTGGCTAAAGTATTCAGAACCTCGATTCAGGCAATTGAAGAGTCATTATCAATTCTGGATATTTCTGAGTTTAATCGTGCTGCCGATATTTTATTTAAAGCACGCCATATCGATCTTTATGCGGTGGGCGGTTCAGCCACCGTGGCGCGGGATTTATCGCACAAGCTGCTGAAGATCGGGATCAAGTCCACGCCTTATGACGATGCGCATATTATGCTGATGTCTGCAGCGGTGTTATCCGACGATGACGTGGTGATCGCCATCAGTCATTCAGGGGCAACGCGGGCAGTAAACGATCCGATTAAACTGGCGGCACGAAATGGTGCAAAGATTATTGCTATTACCAATTATGCCGAGTCGCCAATTGCGCGCAATGCGCATGTGGTATTGACATCAACCTCTCAGGGATCGCATCTGCTTGGGGAAAATGCGGCGGCACGTATCGCGCAATTAAATATTCTCGATGCGCTGTTTGTGGCAATCGCCAAAAAAGATTTAAAGCTGGCGGAAAAGAATCTGATGAAAACCCAGCGTGCGGTTCAGGATCTGCGGGACTTTTAGTCATGAACAAAATTATTGTCGCTGGTAGCCTGCATTACGACATTATGCTGGCGGCCCACCATCGCCCGGAAAAGGGCGAAACCGTAATAGGCAGCGGCTGTAGCTATAAATTTGGTGGTAAAGGCGGCAACCAGGCGGTGGCGGCCGCACGTGCGGGTGGCGCGGTGCGTTTTATTGGCGCAGTGGGCGCCGATGCGCAGGGCGAATTTCTGCTTGCGGCGCTGCGAGATGCCGGCGTCAACACCGATGCGGTGGCGATTTTGCCGGATATGCCGTCAGGAATGAGTGTGGCGATCAGCGATGCGGAAGGCGATTACGGTGCCGTGGTGGTGTCCAACGCGAATCTGCATATCGATGTGACTACGCTACCTGACTCGCTGTGGCAGGATGCTGGCTTGCTGGTGTTGCAAAACGAAGTGCCCGCCAGCGTGAACCTGCAACTGGCGCAGCAGGCCCGGCAGAAAGGGATTGCGGTGTGTATTAACGCCGCACCGGCGCGCGAGTTTGAACCCGCGCTCGCCTCCTGCGTTGATCTGCTAATCGTGAACGCAGTGGAAGCACGCGATATGTGTCAGATCGAAGTCACTGATTTGGCCTCTGCGGAGCGAGCGGCACAAAAACTGGCGGAAGATTTCGCGCAGGTGATTGTCACAGCGGGCGAGCACGGTCTGGCGGTGTGCCAGTTGGGTGCACCGGTGCAGAGTTTGCCCGCGATTCCGGTGAAGCTGATCAGCACTCACGGCGCAGGTGACTGTTTTGTCGGGGTGCTGAGTCAGGCGCTGGTGTCCGGTTCCTCGCTGCCTGAGGCGGCGGAGAAAGCGAATCAGGCTGCCGCAGAGCACGTTTCTCGTCCTGCCATCGCTTAATACTCCACCTCACATTTCCGGCATTAAGATTCTCTTACTGCCGGAGATAAATTCGCTTAACTCCTTCTGTTTTATAAGAATTCCCTCTGCGTCAAATCCATTTTTTTAGTGGTGGTAATGTTTCCGTCATGTTATTAAATCTCCATGCCAATATGAATTTACCTGCCTGCTGGAGATAACAATGAAAAAGAGTTTGTCCTTCGCGTTACTGCTTTCACTGGGCGCTTTCAGCACCTTATCGTTTGCTGAGCAGACGTTGCGTTTTGGCGTTGATCCCACTTTTCCACCGTTTGAATCTAAGGCCAGTGATGGCTCACTTAAAGGATTTGATATCGATTTGGGCAACGCCATTTGTGCGCAGGCAAAAGTCAAATGCCAGTGGGTGCAGATCGGCTTTGATGGCAGTATTCCGGCACTGCAGGCTAAAAAGTTTGATGCGATTCTGTCGGCGATGTCGATGACGGAGAAACGCCGTGAGCAGGTGGATTTCAGCAACATGCTGTATATCACGCCGAGTGCGTTGCTGACGCCAAAAAGCAGCACCCTGACCGAAGATATCAGCACGCTGCGCGGTAAAAACATCGGCGTGGCGCAGGGCACCATTCAGGAAACCTACGCCAAAGCAAAATGGGCGGCACAGGGTGTCAATGTGGTTTCCTATCCGAACCAGATGGAGATCTATCCCGATCTGGTCGCGGGGCGACTGGATGGCACTCTGGCGAATGCGGTGTCTGCGGATCAGGGTTTCCTGAATACGCCGGAAGGCAAAGATTACGTCATCAAAGCCACGCTGGTGGATAAAGAGCTGCTGGGCAACGGTGTGGGAATTGGCCTGCGTAAGGGCGATACCGTGCATCTGAAACTGATCAATGATGCGCTGGCCGAACTGCACAACAATGGCACTTATGATCAGCTGGCGAAAAAATATTTCAAGTTCAAGGTCTATCCGTAAGCGCCTTTATTTACAGGAAACAGCATGTCAGATTTGCCGCATTATTCGTCCCAACGTGCCCGCTTTCTTGCGGCAGTCGAGCGCCAACACGGCGCTTTGACTTCATATCCGCATCCGCTGCCGGGCCCACAAGGTGAAACGCTTTATACCGATGTCGCCGTCATTGGCGATCCCGGTGCAAGCAAATTGATGATGATCATCTCGGGCACGCATGGGGTGGAGGGCTACTACGGATCGGACAGTCAGATTGAGTGGCTCAATCGCTTCAGTCTGACTGCTTTGCCCGATGACACCGCGATTGTGCTGCTGCACCTGTTGAATCCCTGGGGAGCAGCCCATTTGCGGCGCGTCAACGAAGACAACATCGATCTTAATCGCAACTTCATCGATTTCACTCAGCCTGCACCTGCCAACCCGGATTACCCGTCATGGCACGGGATTTACCACGGCGATCGGATTCAAGCTGATGGGCTATTAGCTGAAACCCTTAACGGCGCAGGTTGGCTGGCGGTGAAACGGGTAGTGGAGGCCGGGCAATACCAATTCGCTGACGGCTTCTTCTACGGTGGACAGCAACCGAGCTGGTCTTATCGCACCATGCAAACCATCATCGCCGACCATTTATCGCAGGCAAAAACCATCCTGAGCTTCGATCTGCATACGGGAGCCGGAGCATGGGGGCATCCAATGTTGCTCTCGATTGCTGAGCAGCAAGTCGCTGCGCATCAGTGGGGAAAATCACTGTATGGCGAGTGGTTAACGTTACTGTTTACCGGTGCAGGTCGTGACAGTGTCACCGGAGTGACCGCGACCGCAACGGGTTATCTGTCGCAGTTCCTGCTGGAATCACTGCCGCAGACGCATATTTTGCCACTGGTGGTGGAGTGCGGAACCTATCCCGGCGAAGAGATGCATCGTCGCGTGCGTGACGATCATTGGTTGCATCTGCAAGGTGAACCGGCCAGTGATTCAGGGCGCGCCTTAAAGCATGAGCTGGTGGAAGGTTTCTGGCCAGCAGACCGCGACTGGCGCGATCTGCTGGCTTTTCGGACCCAGCAGATATTTGTACGCGGCTGGCAAGGTTTGTTGAACGCCGATCACAACCGACCATAAAAAGTCATGCGCGCCGTTTCCGACAGAGCGATGCCAGGCTGTGTGTTGTACGCCAGCACTGCCAGCATGCGTGTGATGTCGCCTTCGGTTGGCGTCACACGATGCATTGAGTTGCGACCACGGAACAGCACTAAGTCACCCGCTTCAATCGCCAGCGCATCGACCGGCTGGCGCTGATCCAGCACCGCGGCAACGCCTTCGAAATTCATCTCTCCCGCATCGGCATCGCGCAAATCCTTCACATACTGGAATATGCCGCCGGCGCGGGGTTTCTGTACCAGCAGGGTGATGGCGAAGGAGGAGTTATCGAAGTGCCAGCCTAGCTCTTGACCATCAGGCGCGTAATGCAGATTGATGGAAGAGAGCGGATCGGCGTAAGGATAGAGCGCGGTTTCACCCAGCACGTCGCACAGGAAACTTTTAAACAGTTCGTCGTTGTACAGCTGGCGCAGCGGCGATTCGGCGGCAATCACATCGTCGGTAATACAGCCTTTGGTACTGATCACATCACGATTGCGCGGATGGTCAGCGTCATACGCCTCGTCTTTCTTCATCAGATAGACGTTATGCTTGCTGAGGGTGTGATAGGCCAGATGGCGCTGAGCGTTTCCTTCGGCAATGATGCTTTGCAGCGCGTCGTGTTGTAAAAACTGACGCAGGACCAGCGCGCCATGCTGGTTGAGCTGTTCACGGCATTCACGTCGCCAGTCGGCGTCGGCCAGTGGATGCAAATCGAAACGAATCAGAGCAGTCATAGCAGCAGTTCTCATTGTGACAGGTGTGTTATCACAGTAACTCACTGATATGTTAGTGCGTAACGATATAAATTTAATGCCCTGCTAAGGAAACTTTAATGCCCGCACAGTCACCGCGTTTACCGAAAATCAGCGTTATCCAGTCATTTAAAGTGGCGGCGGAATTGGGCAGTTTAGCAAAAGCCGCCGCGCAACTGGCGCTGACGCCTGCGGCGGTAAGTCAGCAGATCCGCCAGCTAGAGGAACAGTTGGGCAGCGCGCTGTTTGTGCGTACGCAGAGCGGGGTCATGCTGACCGAAACCGGTAAAGAGTATCTGCGCTATGTGACGGAAGCTTTTGACATTCTTCATCTCGGGCAGCAAAACCTGCGTCATGTGGCGACGATGCCCAAGCTAACGCTCTATTCACTGCCCGCGCTGGCTTCGAAGTGGTTGCTGCCCAATATTGCGCAGTGGCGCATTCACTGCCCTGATATTGATTTATCGCTGCACGGCACTCATGCGCAGGTGGATTTTAATGCCACCCCTGCTGACTTTGTGATCTGCTTTGGTGAGGATCGCTATCCTCAGCTTGATAAGCAGCGTCTGTTTTTGGATGAGGTGGTGCCCGTGGTGAGTCCCAGGCTGTTGCAGCAGTTTCCATTAGAAAACGTGTTGCAACAGGCTCCATTGATCCATCTTGATTGGGGCAACGAAGGGCGCTTTTTGCCCGACTGGCGCAGCTGGTATCAGGCGAAAGGGATGGCGGAACCTGCGCCTCAACCCGCGTTAAGCTTCAATCTCACCTCCCTGGCGATAGATGCTGCGGTGGCAGGGGCGGGTTTGCTGTTAGGGCAGAAAAGACTGATTGCCGCTGAGCTGGCGCGAGGGGATTTGGTTATGGTTGATGCGTTAAGCCTGCCATTAAGTAAACCCTATTTTCTTGCCTGGCCTCAGCGTTCGCGCAGCCAGCCGGGCAGCGAAGCGTTAATAAACTGGCTCGGACAACTAGCAATTTAACAAACTGTTAACTGACTCAGCGTTGCACACCGTGGATTGCACTATGCTTATCCGCTTTGTGCGACGGATCGTAGACAGGGAGTTCAGTCAGTGACTTTAGATATGCATTTCTGGCTTACCACGTTGGTCATAGCCATCACCATTTTGCTGTGGGCAAGTGCACGCCTGCCGGAATATCTCACCGCGCTGCTGTTTTTTGCCGCCGCCACGCTGCTGAACATCGCCCCGACCAGCACCATCTTCAGCGGATTTGCCTCTTCAGCCTTCTGGTTGGTATTGAGCGGTTTTGTGTTAGGCGCGGCAATCCGCAAAGTCGGGCTTGCGCAGCGCTGGGCTAACTATTTGGTGGTGCCACTCAGTCAGAGCTGGCCGCGCATGGTCGTTGGTACCCTGGTGCTGACCTATCTGTTGGCATTGGTGATGCCTTCCAATATGGGGCGCATCGCACTGTTAATGCCTGTTGTGCTGGCGCTGGGTGAACGGGCCGGAATTAAAGCCGGGAGCCGTGGCAGCATTGGTCTGGCGCTGGCGGTGGGTTTTGGCACTTTCCAGCTCTCCGCCAGCATCTTACCGGCTAACGTGCCCAATCTGGTGCTCAGCGGCGCTGCTGAAAACGCCTATCAGATCCATCTCCAGTGGCTGCCCTGGTGGCTGCTGCATATGCCGGTGGTGGGGATTGGCAAGGGGATGGTACTTGCAGCCGCTATTCTGTTTCTGTTCCGCGCGCAACCTCAGCCCGTGCGCCATCGCGATCAACTTGAGCCGCTCAGCCGCAGCGAATGGCGGTTGATGGGCCTGTTGGCTATCACTCTGTTGCTGTGGATGACCGATAGCCTGCACGGCTTGCCAGCTGCATGGATTGGTCTGGCGGCGGCCTGTATTTGTCTGCTGCCGCGCATCGGCTTTCTCTCAAGTGATGATTTCGCCAGCGGGGTTAATTTCCGCACCTGTATCTATATCGCCGGTATTCTCGGGGTGGCGACAGTGGTGGTGGATTCAGGACTTGGCCGACTGATTGCCAATTTGCTGCTCAGCGTGCTGCCTCTGCAGGATCACGCTTCGTTTGGTAATTTCGCGGTGCTTAACTCGCTGGTCTCGCTGCTCAACTTTGTGCTGACCGCCAACGGCGTGCCAGCGATGGTGACGCCGATCGCGCAAGAGCTGGCAACCGCATCCGGTTTTTCTCTGATGAGCGTCGTCATGATGCAGGTGTTTGCCTACGCGACGCCGCTGTTGCCTTATCAGGCTTCGCCAGTGGTGGTGGCGATGGGGCTGGGTAATGTGCCTGCCAAAGCGGGCCTGCAACTGTGCGTGCTGGTGTTTATCTTCAGCGTGCTGCTGCTGTTACCACTGGATTATCTCTGGTTCAGGCTGCTAGGCTATGCCTGACTTTCCCTCACTGCCTGAGCACGCCGTTATGTCAGCCAATAATGATTGGGTCGATTTTCGTCGCGATGACGAAACCGGTATCGAAAGCGTCAACGCGCATTTTCGCGGACACGCCTACGATCCGCACGATCACGACGAATTATTGGTGGGCGTGACGCAGCAAGGCTTACAGCGTTTTAATTGTCATCGTGCTTTGCACACCAGCACGCCGGGCCGCGCCATTTTGATTGAGCCGGGCGCGGTGCATGACGGCCACGCCCCTAACGATGAGGGTTTCACCTACACCATGCTATATCTGCCGCAGCGTTGGGTGGCAGAGATGATGCAGCGACGCGGTCTGGGCGATGTCTCCAACATCGAAGGTGCGTTTCGCCACACGTTAAATGATGATGCGCTGCTGGCCAGTGCCATCCAGCAGGCGTGGTTTTCAGTGCATCACAGTGAAGGGCGACTGGCGCGCGACCAAAGCCTCGATCATCTGATGACGATGCTTTCCCGCCATCTTGAAACCAAACCCAGTGCGCAATCAGGTGCAGCGATGCAGCATATGCAACTTTTACGCGACTATCTGCACGATTTTATGGCGCAGGATATAGGGCTGGATGAGCTGTCACGGCTGGCGGGCATCGATCGCTTTAAGCTGACGCGTCAGTTTAAGCAGGCGTTTGGTCAGTCACCGCATGCCTACCTGGTACGACTGAGGTTGCGCAGCGCACGTGTGCTGCTGGCGCAGGGCATTGAGCCGGTGCAGGTTGCCGCTCAGGTTGGTTTTGCCGATCAGAGCCATTTAGGGCGTTGGTTCCAACGCGCCTACCGCATGACACCGGCCTCCTATCAACGTCAGTGCACAAACGTTCTATATCCCACCCCCGCGACTCTTAGATGATGGTGTTTTAGACCTCATCGGAGAGTAGTTGAAGATGTTTGATACCAAAATCGCCCTGATTGTTCGTGATGATTTAGCCACCTGGCAGCGCCTGAATGTGGTGGCCTTTCTCGCCACCGGCATTGCTTCTGCCGCGCCTGACATGATGGGCGAACCCTATGTGGATGCGAAGGGCCGTCAATACGGCAATATGGCAGGCCAGCCGATGCTGGTGTTTGCGGGTGATGTCACGGGTTTACAACGGGCGCATCGCCAGGGTTTGGAACGGGAGTTGACGGTGATCCCGTATGTGGAAGCGATGTTCGCCACCGGACATGATGCCGCCAACCGCGAGGTATTCATGGCTGAAGATGCCGACAACCTGAACCTGGTCGGCATCGCGATTCGTGGGCCAAAGAAAGCAGTGGATAAGGCGATTAAAGGGCTTTCACTGCATGGGTGAAAGCGATCGCCACCTGTGGCGACCGCATTTATTTCTTTAGCGACTGCGCAGCTCGATGATTTCAGCCGCGCGCAACAACAAATCTTCCCGGCCACGTAGCGCCAGCAATTCGACGCCAATCGGCAACCCGTCGTCGCTCAGGCCAGCGGGAATAGAGATAGCTGGCGCGCCAGTCACTGCGGAAACCAGCGCATTGCTGCCTTCCTGCATCTCGCCGTGTTTGACTGGCGCACGGCGCACCACCGGGTAGGCCAGCAGGTTAATGTTGTGCTGGTCGAACATCGCCACCAACTGCTGGTAAAGATCATGTTGGCGCTGCTGCACCCGTGCATAACCTTCGCTGGCCGTGCCAGGATGTACCGCGCGGGTCTTTAACACGGTTTCGAGCTGAGGATGATACAGCCCGGATGCAGCGATATCCGGCAAGGTATGGAACTGCGCCTGCGGCTTATCGGCTAAATACTTCGCCAGCGCTTCAGCAAATTCATAGCCGATGATATTGGCATCAGCCGCTAACGTCTCTAATTCTGGCCAACTCAGCGTGGCAGGCGCGAACCCAGCCACGGCAGCCTGCACCGCCTGATTAATCTCATCTTCATCAGCGGCAAATCCCTCATGCCAGATGCCGACCCGTAATGCTTCTCCCTCCGTAGCAAACGTCTTGCCGCTGAGCACTTCGCTGGCGATGCGCAGGTCGGCCGCGCTGCGTGTCAGCGGGCCGGGGATATCCTGCGTCGGCGACAGCGGCACGATGCCCGATGTGCTAAGTGCACCTCGCGTCATGCGTAAGCCAAACAGGCCATTAAACGCGGCAGGTATACGCACCGAACCTGCTGTGTCGCTGCCAATGGCGAGCGGCACATAACCGGCGGCAACGGCAACTGCAGAGCCGCTGCTCGATCCGCCCGGTGAACGTCCTTGCAGCCAGGCATTGTGAGTAAAGCCGCTCAGCGATGAGGCGCCAGTAATGCCCGCAGCCAGTTCATGCATCGCAGTTTTGCCGATCAAAATCGCGCCTTGATTGCGCAGTGTGGTGACCAGCGGAGCATCGTTATCAGCGATGACGTCGCGCAACATCACCGAACCAGCGCTGGTGGGCCAGCCGCGCACTTCAATATTGTCTTTAATCAGCACCGGTACGCCTTCCAGCGGACCCCACGCCTCACCGCGTTGGCGGCGTTTATCACTCCGTTCTGCTGCTGCACGCGCCTCATCAGCAAACAGCCAGGTGATGGCGTTGTAGCGCGGCTGGTCTGCCTCGCTTATGCGTTGCAGTGCATAGTCGGTCAGCTCGCGTGCAGTGACGTCACCGCATTGCAGTGCCTGGTTTAAGTCGCTGAGCGACGCGGTGAGATAGTCAGCGTATTGCATCCGGTCAATCCTCGATTGGACTCCATTGCCCATCAGGCGTAACACGGCCCAAAGAGCTGCTGTGGAAATGGGAACTGAACCAGATTGCCTGATGTTGCTGGCACCAGTCTATAACGCGTTGACGTGCAGCCATCGCGAGCGGAAGGTCTTCACAGAACAGCGAGTTCCAATGCGGGTGTTGAAATTGCACCGGATGGTGCATCACATCACCCGGGAAAATCGCATACTCGCCCTGGCTTTCCAGCACAATCGATGCGTGATCGATGCTGTGACCCGGTGTGGCAATGTAGCGCAGCACTCCGGCGAACAGCGGGGAATCCTGCACATTGATGGTCTGCAGCTGGTCGCGTTCGATCAGCGGCAGAATACTGTCGCGATACAGTTCCTGACTGGCGGGATCGTCCTGACAGTGCTGCAATTCCACCGCCGAGCAGACATAACGCGCGTTGGGGAACAGGGGTTGCCACTTACCTTCCACCCAGTGCGTATTCCAGCCAACATGATCGGTATGGATATGCGTCATCAATACCAATGTCACTTCAGCAGGATCAACGCCCGCCCGAGCCAGATTCTCGACATAAGGCGTATTCAGTTGATGGAATAACGGTTTGTTATCCCGATTGCGCCCATTGCCGGATGCGGTATCAATCAGAATAGTGTGATCAGCGGTACGCACCACCCAGCTGTGTATCGACACTTCAGCCGGCTGTTCGGCAAAGGCGTCACTCATCTCAGTACGATGTGCCTTAAACAACGCCCCAAATGGAAAAGCGGCGCGCTGCTCAGTGATTTTTTCAACCCGGCATTCTCCTATCTGAATGTTCATGCTGTGCTCCACTTGATAGAGGACGCGTTTAACAGCGCCCGTGACAGTAAGTTGAAAGTCACTATACTGAGGCGGAAAACATTATTTAAATCGATTAAAATCATGAACAACATCAATGAAAATGATTTCTCTCGTATCGACCTCAATCTGCTGGTGGTGTTGATGGTGATGTACGAGGTACGCAGCGTCACGCAGGCCGCCAATCGCCTTTACCTCGGCCAGCCAGCGGTGAGTGCCGCTTTGAAAAGGTTGCGTGAAATGTTCGATGATGCGCTGTTTATCCGCACGTCATACGGCATGACACCGACGCCGCGTGCCGAACAATTAGTTCAGCAGTTCGCACCGCTGATGCAGGGGCTGCATCGGGTGATCTTCACGCCCGATGCATTCGATCCACAGCGTGATAACCGCCGTTTTCGCATTGGCATCAGCGATTGGCTGGAACAGTGGTTGATGCCTGATTTGTTAGCGGAACTTGCCACTGCCGCGCCCGGTGTGGATATTCATGTCGTCGCTGCCGATCCCTGGCAGGCGATTCCGTTAATGGAGCAGCAGCAGGCGGATGTGGTGATCACCGTTGGGAATGAAGTTAGTCGTGACTTAACCCGCGAGAAAATCGGCCCGGCGGGTTTTCGCACTGTGTGGAGCCGCCAGCAAATTGCAATGGAACGCCTTACTCTAGCTCAGTTTGTCGGTCATCAGCATGCGCTGGTGTCTTATCGCGGCGCCAGCGAAAGTGCCCTTGACCATGCTCTGCAGCGCCTGGGGAAATCCAGACGTGTACGCTATGTCACGCCGCACTTTTCCAGCTTACCGCTGCTGCTGCAGCAGATGCCGCTGTTCGCCACTGTACCGCAGGGGCTGGCTCCCGCGTGGTGCCAACGCTATGGCTTAAATGCTGCGCCCGTGCCGGTTGAAATGCCGGATTATGAACTGTCTTTGTTGTGGCACAACGCGCAGCAAGACGATCCGGCAAACCGCTGGCTGCGCGAGACATTGCGACAACTGCTGCTGCGAAAAATTTAATGCGGCGTTTAGGCCGCTCGTGCGTTGGCAGCGATTCACAGGAGGACGGCCAACAGAAAACATCACCAGGGCACGACGCGACCCAGATAATCGAGATAATGCAGCCCGCTGCGGCCCGCATACGCCTCCATCGTGTTGAGCAGATTGGGGATGCTTTCATCGATGGTCAGGCGAGCTTCCGGCCCGCCCATATCGGTTTGCACCCAACCCGGCGCCATCAACAGCAGTGTGCGCGCATCCTGATGACGGGCGGCAAAGCTGCGCATAAACATGTTCAAGGCTGCTTTGCTACCGCGATACACCTCGTAGTTGCCATTGGTGTTGTTGGTCAGACTGCCCTGACCGGAGGACATCACGGCAATCGTGCCGCTGGGGCTGACCCGATCTTTGAATGTCTCGATCACGCGTAATGGGCTGAGCGCGTTGGTCACCATCACACGGGTGAACTCCTCGGTCGAAACGTCGGCTATCGTTTCCCGATCGTCATTTTTCACCCCGGCATTGACGAACAGCATGTCAAACTCCGTGCCCGCCAGGCGTTGATGCAGAGCGCGAACCTGCTCGGGGTCCGTAATATCCACCGTTTCTACCGTCAGCTGTTGCGGATAGCACGCAGCCAGCTGCGCCAGTTTATCGGTAGAATGGGCTCGCCCGGTGGCCACAACCTGATAGCCTCGCTGTAGCATGGTTTCTGCCAGTGCGAATCCCAACCCGCGTGACGCGCCAATCAATAATGTTTTCATCCTGTGTTCCTCAGTTGAGTTCTTAAGAAAAGTCTAGCGCGGAGTGAGGGGAGGCGGAACACGCAGCCTATGCAGTGGTAACATGCACCAAACGCCTTGTTATGTCACCCGACATCCAGCAGGATAATGACCATGAACACCACCGATCTGAATTTACTCACGGCGCTTGATGCGCTGCTCACTACCGGCAGCGTGGTGGGTGCCGCTCGCAAACTCAACCTGAGCGAATCGGCGATGAGCCGCACGCTGGGCCGTCTGCGAAATGTGACTGGCGATGCGTTATTGGTGCGGGCTGGTCGGCAGATGGTGCTAACCCCCTATGCTGAAGCGATACGCGAACGGACTCACCGCACGCTGCAAGAAGCGCACGCGGTGCTCAGCCCGGATGCTGAAATCCTCGATTTGGCCGAGTTGGATCGCTGTTTTAGGCTGCGCACCAATGAAGGTTTTATCGAAGCGTTTGGCAGTGCGTTGATTGCTGCTGTGACCGCGCAGGCACCGAAGGTCGAGTTGGTCTTCGTGGCAAAACCGGATAAAAGTGACCGCGAACTGCGTGAAGGCAGTATTGATTTAGAGATTGGCGTGCTCGGCAATATGGGGCCAGAAATCCGCTTGCAAGCGCTGTTTCGTGACCGTTTTGTCGGCGTGGTGCGCGCGGGCCATCCATTGACACAGCAGATGGACATCACCCAATTGGCCCGATTTGGCCATATTGTGGCGTCTCGTCGCGCAGAACGGGGTGGACCGATCCATGACGCCATCGAGCAAGCCGGATTGCAGCGCAAGGTTGTTGCTGTTGTGCCGGCTTTCTCTGCCGCTGTGGCGCTGGTGGTCGATTCGGATTGGGTGGCGCTGGTGCCACGTTCGCTGGTTGCACATCACCCTTTGATCGCTAACAGTCAGGCGTTAGCGATGGTTGAGTTGCCCTTTGCGACGCCGGAAATGACCGTGTCACAAATGTGGCATCCTCGACTGGAGAATGATGCCGCGCATCGCTGGTTGCGCGGCGTGGTGAAACAAATTTGCGCTATGGCGCGTAATTGATCGGCGTAATGGCGGTAGGATCAAGTTGCTGACCGAATTTTGCTAACGTGGATGCCATTGGACACAGCGTACCCACCTCGGTGACCCGACAGTCAGGGGTTCGCCACTCTTCACGCAACAGCGGATGCGCTTGATCGACAGACTGCAGATGACGAAGGTCATCGAGGCTTTGTGCCTGGAAGTAAACATGCAGCCATCGCTCGCCACTCTGCTTATCGCGCCAGCGTTCAAACACCAGGCTACTGCCGGGCGGAATATTCCCGCGTGTGTAGCCCGGCAAAGTCCAGGTGAAGCCCATCAACGTGCGCACCATCGCGATGTTAGTGTCATGTGCGACAAACAGCAGCCAGCGTGCATCCGGCACGGCATCTGAAACGGGGCTGACACCCTGTTCAACACCCTGAATCATTTCATTCAGCAGAATGGAGCCACGCTTTTTCGCCGTATACAGCACGTCGTTACTGAGGTCGTAATTAGCGGTTAACAGCGGTAATACAGCGGTTATCTGTGTAGAGTGGGTGATATTGCCCCAGGCCAGTTGATCTGCCGGCAGGTTCTCACTCCAGCTCAGACGCAACGTCTCCACCATGCTGGCAAGAACACTCAATCCCTGCACATAGGTCTTGCCGCTGTTGCTCTGCTTGATCTGCCACGGTTTGTCAAAGACCGAGCAATCGCTGCCTGGCTGACAGACAGCACTTTTTAATGCCTGAACGGCAGGTTGTAGCGCCTGCTGACGTGCGACCAGATTCCCCGTCGTAGCGGTCACGGCGGCAAGTTGTTGTGCGGGATCGGTATCGGTAGCCGGAAACGCTTCGGTCTGGAACAGGGGATCATCCTCACCCGCCACGTGATGCACCGTAACGCCACAGCCTGGAAATGCACCATCCACCAGCGCCTGGGCAGTGGCGCGGGTGCGTTGCAACGGGCTGGCGCGAACATACACCTCTTGTGCCTGTGGGCAGCCTGACGTCAATAAACCCAACTGACGATAATGATCGCCTTCCCAGCGCCCCTTGTTCACCACGGCAGCGTAGCCATGCCCGGTCAACTCGCCATCGTGTGTGGTCCAGATGGTCCACGGGCGCTGGGTCGCCGCTTCAATCTCTTTGCGGTTGCCGGGCGTGGGCGGGCGAATACCATGTCGGCTTAGTTCCACGACCTTTTCCAGCTGATACTGCGCTTCAGCGTGTGCCGGTAGGGCGCTAAACCAGGACGCACCGGCTATCAACAGGCTGGCGGCAAAGTGATTTCTACGAAGGTTCATCGTGATCCTTATACGAAATAGGGCGTTTATGCAGAACCGGGTGGGATAAAACGCTGTGTTTAGGCACCGCGCACGGATCCGCGCCACACCACATCGGCCTGGTACAGCAAGCTGTCATGCTGTTGCTCGGTTTGCGGGGTAAAGCCGGTTTCATCGGCTTCGGTTTGCATCAGCCAGTTCACGGCATCACGCGCAAACAGCTCAACCGGTTGGGCAAAGGTGGTGAGGTTATAGGAAGACCAGCCTGCTTGCGCGATATTGTCATAGCCGATCAGACACAAGTCCTCGGGCACGCGCAGGGCAAAGCGGTGGCGCGCTTCATCCATAAATCCGCAAGCAACCAGGTCGGTCACGCAAAACACGGCGTCGGGTCGTTGATGTTGAGTCAGCAATCGGTGGGCCAGAATCTGCCCACTTTCATAAGAGGTGGAGCCAAAGCGCTCAACGGTAACCGTCATCCCAACGCGCTGCGCTTCGGCAACGAACGCCGCTTCTCGTTTCATCAGACTGGGTGTGCCCGCCAGGGAGTTAGCAAAGGCGAGGTGTTGACAGCCGGCGCGCTGAAACGCCATCACCGCTGTGGCAGCGGCTCGCTGTGCATCCAGATTGATGCTGAGTGAACCGGGTAGTGCTTCATCGCGGTTAATCAAAATGATGCGCTGACCATGCTGATAACACTGACGCGTGATGGTGCGATCCGGCATACCGGAAAGGATGATCGAGGCGTCCGCACGGAAGTTAATCGCCTGCTGTAACGCGGCTGACACGCTGTTATCGGAACGATCCGTATTGATCAGCATGGCAATTTTTCCCGCTTCCTGCAGAAACTGGGTCAGCCAGCGCACCAGGCTGGCGCGATAGGGTGTGGCGATCTCCGAGACTATCAAGCACACAATTCCACTGCGATTACGCACCAGGCCGCGCGCCAGATGGTTGACGTGATAGCCGAGTTCTTGCGCGGCTTTCATCACGCGGATTCGCATGGCAGAGGACACGCTGGCACCCGGTGTAAACACGCGTGATACCGCTGAGCGTGATACGCCAGCGCGTTCTGCCACATCCTGCGCACTGACCACGGTTTTCTCACTCTGCATGCTCAACTCCTGTGCAAACATCGGTTGAAAAAGAGTCTGCCTCAAATTGCAAAGCTGTGCAAACCGTTCAGGATCTAATTTGTTGCATTTTTGTGACACAACCTATCAATTGCATCGCAAGCCATTTGACAGCTGTTTTTTTGTTCATTACTACTTTGCACAGATGTGCAAAAAAAGGTGCCAGTGAAGCACCACCCTACAATCAAAGGAGAACACCATGCGAGCCACCTCAATCGCCGTCGCACTATCCCTCTCTTGTACTGCACTGCCTTTCGCTGCCTCTGCGGCAGGCAACCTCAACATGGTTTGTTCCGCTGACGTGGTGGTGTGTGAACACATGACACGTATCTTCAGCCAGAGCCATCCAGATATCAAAGTCAGTATGGTGCGTTTGTCGGCGGGGGAAGCGTATGCGCGTTTACGCAGTGAAGCGCGTAATCCGCGTACCGATATCTGGTGGGCCGGTACCGGCGATCCGCATATGCAGGCGGCCGATGAGGGGTTAACGCAAGTGTACAAATCTCCACTGCTTGACCAGCAGCAGGATTGGGCACAAAAACAGGCTGAAAACTCGGGCTATCGCACGGTGGGAATTTACGCGGGTGCACTGGGTTGGGGCTATAACACCAAACTGTTAGCCGATAAAAAACTGTAAGAACCCACTTGCTGGAAAGATCTGCTGGATCCCGGCTTTAAGGGGGAAATTCAAATCGCTAACCCTAACTCCTCCGGTACCGCCTACAACACACTGGCCACCCTGGTGCAAATCATGGGGGAAGATCAGGCCTTCGACTACCTGAAAAAACTTAATGCCAACATTTCGCAATACACCAAGTCTGGCTCTGCACCGGTGAAAGCCGCGGCGCGAGGTGAAACCACGGTCGGTATCGTGTTCATGCATGATGCCGTTGCAATGCAAGTGGATGGCTTCCCGATCAAAACCGTGGCGCCCTGTGAAGGCACAGGCTATGAAATCGGCTCAATGTCGATTGTGAAAGGGGCGCGCAACCTGGCGAATGCCAAAGTCTGGTACGACTGGGCGCTTAGCGCAGAGGCGCAGTCGCATATGAAGGAAGCGAAATCCTTCCAGCTGCCGTCAAATCGTAACGCAGAAATCTCGGAATACGCCCCACGCTTCGAAAACATCAAGCTGATCGATTACGACTTCAAAACTTATGGCGACTCCGCTAAACGCAAAGCGCTGCTCAGCCGCTGGGATAAAGAGATTGGTGCCAGCGCACAGTGATGGCCTGACTGCGTGAACCCGCGCCACATCCTGCGAGATCCTATCCTTGCCGTGGCGCCTTTCAACACATCATTCCATTGCGAGCCGGAGAGGCAGACTCTCCCTCTTGAGGTGTTTTATGCATGCAAATAATCGTCGGCTTACCGGCGCACTGTTGATCGGCCTGGCATCTCTACTCTTGCTGCCGTGGTATAGCCTGGAAGCCGGCTTTTTTAATGGCGGCTGGTTGTTCAATTTGTGGCGCGATCCTGCTAATGCGCCCGCCTTGTGGCAGGTCAGCTCACATCCGTGGCTGGCGATTGCGCTGACCTTGTTCGCACTCTGTGCCGCGTGTGGATTACTTCCCTCTGGCGCGCGCAGCCGCCTGATGCTGTTATTTAGCGCACTGGGCGTCATTTTTCTGGTGATTGAAGGACATGCCATCGGCTACAGCGGCTGGAGCTGGTTATGGCTGGAAAACCGCTTCGGGGCACTGGAGCAGGGCCAAGCGGCGATGGGCGCGGGTGCACTGCTGTTGATGACCACCTTTTTGCTGCTGTTTTCGTTTGCGCTGGCCGAGCGAGGCGTGTTGAAAGGCGATGTCTTTGTGGTGGCGTCCCTGGTATTACTGACCGCGCTGGTCAGTATTTTTGTGCTTTATCCGGTGCTGAGCATGTTTGTGGTCTCGGTGCAGGACGTTGATGGCAGTTTTAAACCCGACGGACTGATCAGCAATATTCAGGATCCTTCAATCTGGAGTCTGGCCTGTTTGCAAGGAGGCACCTGCGGTACGGCCTGGCGCACGCTGTGGCTGGCGCTGATGACGGCCTCCGGTTCTACCTTGCTGGGGCTGGCCTTTGCGTTGGCCGCCACGCGCACGCCGCTGCCCTGTAAAAAAGCGCTGCGTATGCTGACCATTTTGCCGATCATCACGCCGCCGTTTGTGATTGGTCTGGCGCTGATTCTGCTGTTTGGCCGTTCAGGCGTGGTCACGGAATATCTGGCGGCGCTGTTTGGCATCGAACCTGGACGATGGCTGTATGGTTTAACCGGCATCTGGATTGCGCAGGTGCTGTCATTCACGCCTATCGCGTTTCTGGTGCTGATTGGTGTGGTCGAGGGGGTAAGCCCTTCACTGGAAGAAGCCTCACAAACGCTGCGCGCCAACCGCTGGCGCACCTTCAGCCGCATTTCCCTTCCTTTAATGGCGCCCGGTCTGGCCAACGCTTTCCTGATCAGCTTTATCGAAAGCATGGCTGATTTTGGTAACCCGATGGTGCTGGGCGGCAGTCACGGTGTTCTCTCCACCGAAATCTTCTTCTCGGTAGTCGGCGCGCAGAATGATCCCAGTCGGGCAGCGGTGTTGGCGATGATTTTACTCAGCTTCACCCTGGCGGCGTTCGTACTGCAGCGTTGGTGGTTGGGCGGCAAAAATTTCGCCACCGTCACCGGCAAGGGCGATGGCGGCAAACATGGTCAACTGCCGAGAGTATTACGCTATGGCGTGTATAGCATGGTGATCCCGTGGGGGCTCTTCACGTTGGTGATTTACGGCATGATCGTCGTCGGTGGGTTTGTGCAGTCATGGGGGCTGAATGACGCACTTACCATCGAGCATTACGTGCGGGCTTTCCGTGTCAGCGTCAGTGACGGGCATCTGCTGTGGACGGGCGTGGCATGGAACTCGTTCTGGACCACACTGGAGATAGCGCTGATTGCCGCGCCGCTCACCGCGATTGTCGGTTTGCTCACCGCCTGGCTGATTGTGCGACAGAAGTTTGCCGGCCGTCAGACGTTTGAATTCTTACTGATGCTGAGTTTTGCTATTCCAGGCACGGTGATCGGCGTGAGTTATGTGATGGCCTACAACCTGCCGCCGCTGGAGATCACCGGCACGGCTTTGATTCTGGTTGCCTGCTTTGTGTTTCGTAATATGCCGGTGGGGGTGCGCGGGGGTATTGCGGCCATGAGTCAGCTGGATAAAAGTCTCGATGAAGCCTCATTGACGCTGGGTACCAACAGTTTCCGCACGCTGCGCAAAGTGGTGCTGCCGTTACTCAAACCAGCGATCAGCGCCGCATTGGTGTACGCCTTCGTTCGCGCTATTACTTCCATTAGCGCCGTGATCTTCCTTGTCAGTGCGCAGTACAACATGGCGACCTCCTACATTGTCGGGCTGGTGGAAAACGGTGAGTACGGTGTGGCGATTGCTTACTCCACCGTATTGATTGTGGTGATGTTGCTGATCATTGGCGTGTTTCAGTGGCTGGTGGGTGAGCGAAAATTGCGTCGTGTTGCCCGCCCCGCGGATATCGCTGTGCCGTCGACTTCAACTTCGTTAACTCAGGAGAGAACCGTATGACCAGTATCAATGCGGGTTCCGTGGTATTTGAGCATGTCACTAAACGTTTTGCGGGCTTCAACGCCTTACCAGATCTGTCACTGACGGTGGAACCTGGCACGCTGGTTACGCTGCTGGGCCCCTCTGGTTGCGGCAAGACCACCACGCTACGCTTGCTGGCGGGGCTGGAACATCCCACCTCCGGGCGCATTCTGATTGGCGGCAAAGACGTAACACATTTGCCTGCCAACGAGCGCGATGTGGCAATGGTGTTCCAATCTTACGCGCTGTTTCCCCATATGAGCGCGCTCGACAACATCATGTATGGGCTTCAGTCCTCGGGAATGAACAAGCGGGAAGCGCAAGACCGGGCGCGCGAAGGATTGAAACTGGTGGGACTGGAAAACCAGGGCCAGCGATTGCCGTCTGAGCTTTCGGGCGGTCAGCAACAGCGTATTGCAGTGGCGCGTGCGCTGGTGCTGGAACCGCAGGTGCTGCTGCTGGATGAACCCTTATCCAATCTAGATGAACGTCTGCGTCGCCGCGTGCGCACCGATATTCGCGAACTACAACAAAGACTTGGCTTTACCGCAGTCTATGTCACCCACGATCAGGAAGAAGCGCTGGCGGTATCTGATAAAATTATTGTCATGAAAGAGGGTGATATTGCCCAGCAGGGCGCACCTGAAAGCCTGTACCACTCCCCGAATTCGGTGTTCATCGCTGATTTTATGGGGGAAGCCAACATTCTGCCGTGCGAAGTCGAGCAAGTGGAGGGCAACGATGCGCTGGTGCGGCTGGGAAATCTGCGTTATCGCGTGCGCGGTAACGGCGTGCCAACCGGCTCGGCCCAATTGTCGGTGCGTCCGCAGTTTATTACGTTGCACAGCGATGGGCAGGGAGCCTTGCAAGGCGAAGTGACCCACAGCACATGGCTGGGCGATCACATCGAATATGAAGTGGCCACGCCGCTCGGTTCCTTGTTTATCGTTGATGCGCAGATGGAGCAGCGTCTGCCGCTGGCTTCTGCCGTGGCGATTGATTTTAAACCTCAGGGATTAGCCCTGATTGCCGGATAATATAAGGACAGATAATGAGTGACACCGTGAATGACGCGCTGCTGGCACGTTTGATTTTGGCAGAGAAAGTGGCACGCGCAGGGGGCGATAAGGCGCTGGAGTATTTCCATCATCGCGACACGCTGGTGGTCGAGACCAAATATGATCTGCAGGATGTGGTGTCTCGTGCTGACCGCGAAGTCGAGCAGATGATCGACCAGCAGATTCGCGCTCAGTTTGCCGACGACGGTTTCCTGGGGGAAGAGTATGGATTGCAGGAGGGCACATCGGGATACACCTGGGTGGTCGATCCGATTGACGGCACCAGCCCGTTTTTGAACGGCATGCCTAACTGGTGCGTCTCCGTCGCGGTATTGCATGACGGTGTGCCAGTGATCGGGGTGATCTATGCGCCAACCTATCAGGAGTGCTATGTGGCGGCACTGGGGCAAGGCGCAACCTTGAATGGGCGTCGTTTGCAGGTTGATCCAACCCGCACGCTGCAAAACCATGTCACTGGCTTTGGCGCTAACAGCCACGTTAGCCCCGCTGAAGTGGGTAAAATCCTGGCCTCATTGCTGGAAGCCGGGGGCAACTTCATCCGTATCGGTTCTGGCGCATTGATGCTGGCGTGGGTGGCGGCGGGGCGCGTAGTGGGCTATTACGAACCTTATATGCACGCATGGGATTGTCTGGCGGGCTACTGCCTGGTGAAAGAGGCGGGCGGCTGGTATCACCCGTTCAATACCGAAGGCGAACGTTTGCTGAAAGGCGCTCAGGTACTGGCGGTGGCGCCTGGCGCAGAAGCTGATTTGAAACGGATTGCGGGAATTTAAATGCTGCCTTCTCTGTCGGGAGCCGTTGTCGCTACGCGGCTCCCGGCAAACGCTCTAAAACGGCACTAAAGCTAATCAGCCCGCTATAACTAAGCAGCATTGCAATTCGCCCCTGGCGATGCTGTTATAACCCATCGCCATATTTACCGGGTTATCTCGTGTCGCTCTCCTCATCAGAATGGTTTAGCCGTAATGGCATTGAATGTTCGCGCGTGAACGCCATTGGCAGCCGCTTTCCGCGTCATCTGCATGACGAATATGTAATTTGCGCTAATCTCAGCGGGCGCGAAGAGATTTGGCTCGATGGCAAGGTCTCTGACGTGTTTGCCGGGCAGGTGACGATTTATAATCCCAGCGCGATTCAGTCCTCCTTATTCAGCAATGATCCGGTGAGTTTTATCAGCATTCACTTGCCGCAGGTGATCTTATCCGAAATGTTTGGCACCACCGCTGCGCCCGCTTTGCGCGAAGGGGTGTTCCATGACGCGCGGTTGTTTCAGGCGATCACTGAATTCGACCAGGCCGCGCGCACAGGAGATGAGTTACTGCTGGAACAACAGCTGCTGTGGCTGTGTGGTGAACTGCTCGACGATAAAGAGAGTGCCGAGCAGGGGGAAGTGCAGATTATCGAACAGGTGAAGCAGTTTCTTGGTGAACACTTGCACGAGAAACCGCAACTGGATGCGCTGGCGCAACGGGCGGGGCTGAGTAAATATTATCTGGTGCGCCGTTTCACCCAGCTCACCGGGTTGCCGCCGTTGCAATTTCATATGCAACTGCGGCTGCAACAGGCGCGCTATCTCTTGCGCCGTCGGGTACATCCGCAGGACGTTGCGCTGCAACTCGGTTTTTACGATCAGAGCCACTTCATCAACACCTTTCGTAAAGTGATGGGCATTACGCCTTACCATTATTCACAGCAAATTGCTTCAGCCCAGCACAAACTCCCGATAGCCTGACACCATCACATAGGCGGCGAAGTAGCAAAAGATCAGTGCGGAGGCGAGGTAAGAGTATTTTAACAGGCGCTGACCCAGCAGCTTACCGCCCATGCTGCCCACCAGGCACAGCACACAAGTCCAGACCACTCCCGCGATAAAGAATCCGCCGAGGAAAGAGGAGGTGGCATTGACGCTGCCGTGTCCCATACGAGCAATCAGTGCGCCGCCCACGCTGGCAAACCACAAAATCGCGGTGGGCGATGACATCGCCAGCACGACGCCTCGACTAAACTCGCGCAACAATGAGCGATAAGGCTGTTGCTCTGCGGTAGGTAGCGGCGCGTCTTTACGCAGTGCGGCGATCAGCATTTTACCCGCGAACCACAGCAGTAAAACTCCGCCGCCAATCCACAACACCCAGCGCACCGCGGTAAACTGCAATACCACTGCCATGCCTGCGAGCGCCAGCAGCGCATAAATCAGGTCGCCAATACAGGTGCCTATTCCCAGCCAAAAGCCGTGAAAATAGCCACGCTGCATCGCGAGGGTAATCATGGCGATATTGGCCAGTCCAATATCAAGACACAGCGATAAACTCAGCAGAAAACCATTTGAAAACTGCAGCATAGCAACGAGCCTGTCCATATTTTTTTCTGTGGGCGGCATTAAACCACGGCAAGGATCACACTGTATTGGAAAGAATTGCGCCTTCTTGGCTGCTCACCCGGGGGATAGCAATAAGAGGAATCGTCATCGCGCCTGGTTTTCTCATCGTTGCAATTATGGTTATATGCATCCATCTGCCATCAGCGACCAAACGTTATGAATCTTCGGGATAAAATTGTCAGTCAGTTCAGTGAGCTGTCGCCGGAACTGCAGCGCGCGGCTGAGTTCTCTCTGCAAAATGCCAATCAGCTGGTGGTGCAATCGATGCGCGCGTTTGCCGTTGAGGCCGGAGTCAAACCCGCCACGCTGCTGCGACTGGCGCAACGTTTGGGCTATCAAGGCTGGGGCGAACTGAAAGATGCTTTTATTGATGATATCGGCCTGCGCAATGATACATACGTATCCAAGGCCGAAAAACTGATCGCCAAAGGAACACAGCCGCAGCTGTATGATGAGGTGTTTAGCGCGCATCAGGCCAATCTGGCCTTTACGCAAAACGAAAATCAGCAGGAAATGGAACAAGCGGTGACCTTGCTCGATGCGGCTGATAACGTCTATATCTGCGGCTTTCGCGCCAGTTTTCCCATCGCCTGGTCGCTGTTTTATGTTTACCGACTCTTCAACCGTCAGGTCTCGTTGATTGATGGCCTGGCCAGCAATATCGAAGTATTTACCCGCGAACTTACCGCGCAGGATTGTGTGCTGCTGACCAGCTTTGCGCCTTATTCCCGTGAGTCACTGGATGTGCTGCACGCCGCGCAGCAGGCAGGGGCAAAGATCATCGCGATTACCGATTCACCGGTTTCCCCGCTGGCGCAGGCCGCCGACTGCACCCTGTTATTCTCTATCGACAGTCCGTCGTTCTTCCCCTCAGTGGTCTCTGGCATGGGGCTGGCAGAATGCTTACTGGCAATGCTGGTGGCGCGCCATGGCCGTGATGCTGTGCATAAAATCGAAAATGCCGAACGCTATCTGATTGAATCTGGAGCATATGTGGTGCCTGGCAAATCCTGAGGAATGATTCATTTGTATCCGTCATAAGAAAATAGAATGCATGTGAATCATTATTGCATTGACGTGATCCAAATGAATCCTGCAAGATGCGCTTAATCACCGTAGCGTATTCAGGAGCAGTACCCAGTATGAGCCACATTATTCACCGCAGTTTGCGCAGCACGCCCGCCGTGGCTGCTCGCGCCGAAGGGGCGTACATCTTCGATAAACAAGGAAAGCAGTATCTCGACGCCTGCGGTGGTGCTGCCGTTTCCTGCTTAGGCCACGCGCATCCTGATGTGTTAGCCGCGATGCATCGTCAAATCGACCAACTGGCCTATGCTCACACCAGCTTTTTTACCAGCGACACCGTTGAGCAACTCGCTGAACAGTTGACGCGCACGGCGCCTGGCGATCTCAACTACGCCTATTTCGTTTCCGGTGGTTCGGAAGCCGTGGAAACCGCGCTGAAATTAGCGCGTCAATATTTCGTTGAAATCGGGCAGGCGTCACGTACCAAATTTATCGCGCGCAAGCAGAGCTATCACGGCAACACGCTGGGTGCATTGGCCGTCGGCGGCAATGAGTGGCGCCGTCGCCAGTTTGCCCCATTACTGATCGACGTGATTCGCGTGTCAGCCTGTAATGAATACCGCGATCGTCGTGCTGATGAAACGCAGCAGCAATACACCACGCGTCTGCTCAATGAACTGGAACAGGCAATCATTAATGCCGGTCCGGAAACCATTATTGGTTTCTGCGCTGAAACGGTAGTGGGTGCCACCACCGGCGCGACTCCGCCGACGCCGGGTTATCTGAAAGGCGTGCGCGCACTGTGCGATAAATACGGCATCCTGTATATCGCCGATGAGGTGATGTGCGGTATGGGACGCACCGGGACGTTGCACGCGTTTGAACAAGATGATGTGGTGCCGGATCTGGTCACTATCGCCAAAGGGTTGGGTGGCGGTTATCAGCCGATTGGTGCCGTGCTGGCCAGCGAAAAGATCGTCTCCGCACTCCAGTCGGGCAGTGGTCTGTTCCAGCATGGTCATACTTACATTTGCCACGCTACGGCGGCTTCAGCGGCACTGGCGGTCCAGCAGGTGATTGAACGCGACAACCTGCTCGATGCGGTGAAGCAGCAGGGCGCGTATCTGCAAAATGCTTTGCGTGAAGTGCTGGGCGCATTGCCGCATGTGGGCGACACGCGTGGGCGCGGCTTATTTGCCGGTGTGGAACTGGTGCGCGATAAAGAGAGCAAAACCCCGTTCGATCCTGCACTGAAACTGCATGCGGCGATCAAAGCCAACTGTATGGCTCGTGGCCTGATGGTGTATCCGATGGGGGGCACCATTGACGGGCAATATGGCGATCACATCCTGATTGCACCGCCATTTATTATTACGCCGAGCCAGCTCGATTTTGTGGTGGATAGGCTGGCGACCGTGATTCGTGAAGAGACCGGTAAATTATGATTAATCGTTTGCCGCCGCTGGCGGAGCACGAGTGGGACGACCAGCAACGTCCACTGGCAGAAGAGATCATTAATGGGCCGCGCGGTGCATTGCTTCCGCCGTTTGAGCCTTTACTGCGCAGCCCGGAATTGATGGCGCACGCGCAGCGCATGGGAGAGTACCTGCGCTATCGCAGCGCGCTCGGTCAGCGCTTATCGGAACTGGCGATTCTCATGACGGCGCGTCACTGGTCGCAGCCGGTGGAGTGGGCGATTCATGCGCCCATTGCCCGGGAAAAGGGCATATCCGGCGCTGCCGTGCAGGCCATTAATGAGAAGCACCTGCCCGATGACTTAAAGCCGGATGAGTGGGTGATTTACCACTTTTGCCAGCAACTGCATCAACAGCAAAAAGTCACTGACACCACCTGGCAACAAGCCATCGATTTATGGGGCGAAAAGGGCGTGGTGGATCTGATTGGCATTAACGGTTATTACAGCTTCCTCTCGATGATCATGAACGGCGCACAGACGCCGGTACCCGAAACACGGGATGATATTATCCCGGCATAAGCCGTCGTTTTCATCAGGGCGTGATCGAATGCGCCCTGAATATCAAATGGATTTATCTTTTTACTCCCGACGAAATATTTCGCTGGGTGACATTCATCGCACGCTATTTCACTGACGCTGAGGGTTATTATGTCTGCATTATTCTCTAAATTAAAAGTTACGTTAGCATTGGTTGCTTGTTCAGCCAGTTTTTTTGCAGCAGCGCAAGATAAATTAACCGTCGGTGTAGACACCGCATTTGTTCCGTTCGAATTTAAACAAGGTGATAAATACGTCGGCTTTGATATCGATTTATGGGATGCCATTGCGAAGAAAATGCACGTTAGCTACGAATTACGCCCAATGGATTTTGGTGGGTTAATTCCGGGCTTGCAATCGCGTAATCTGGATGTGGCGATGGCGGGCATTACTATTACGGATGCACGTAAGCAGGTCGTCGATTTCAGTGAAGGATATTACGACGCCGATTTATTGATGGCGGTAAAAAGCTCCGATAATTCCATCACGAAATTTAGCGATTTATCGGGTAAGAAAGTGGGCCTCAAGCAAGGCACCGCCGCTGCCAGCTTTATGAAAAGCAAATATAAAGCGAACTACGTCGAGTTCCCTAATATCGATAACGCCTATCTTGACCTGCAAGCCGGTAATCTGGACGCCGTGGTGCATGACTCACCGAACGTGCTCTATTACGTGAAAACGGCAGGCGATGGCAAAGTGAAATCCACCGGTGAAACCGACAGCATTCTGCCACAGCAGTATGGCTTTGCGATGCAGAAGAACAGCAGCTTAACGCCTAAGGTGAATGCTGCGTTGCAGGCACTGCGCGCAGATGGCACTTACAGCAAGATCTACGTGAAGTGGTTTGCCAAACAGCCTAAATAATCCCGCCAGGCCGGTGCAAACCGGCCTCGTTTCGCTTTTACGGGTAGAAAGATGAATTTCGAAAGTAAATATATTTGGGAGTCCCTGCCACTGCTATTACAGGGATTACAGTTAACGCTGATTATCTCTTTATCAGGCTTAGTGGGTGGTTTTATTATTGGTTTGCTGGCGGGCACCTGTCGTGCATTGGGCGGTCGAATATCAAAAACACTTTCACTGATTTTCGTTGAGTTAATTCGCGGAACGCCGATTATGGTGCAGGTGATGTTCATTTATTTTGCACTGCCGATGGTCATGCCGATCCGTATCGATCCGGTTACGGCTGCGATTGTGACCATTGTGATTAACTCTGGTGCGTATATTGCGGAGATTACGCGCGGTGCGATTCTCTCCATTAATAAAGGTTTTAAAGAAGCCAGTCTGGCAATGGGATTATCACAACGCAGTACTGTGTTGCACGTTATTATGCCGCTGGCGCTACGTCGTATGATCCCCGCGTTAGGCAATCAGTGGATTATTAGTATCAAAGACACCTCGCTATTTATTGTGATTGGCGTAGCGGAATTAACTCGTCAAGGGCAAGAGATTATTGCCGGTAACTTCCGCGCACTGGAAGTCTGGACAGCGGTAGCGATGATTTATCTGCTGGTGACGTTGTGCCTGAGTTTCCTGCTGAAGCAACTGGAGAAAAGGATTTATATCTTATGAGCATGGTTGAATTTAGCGCGGTGTCGAAGAGTTTTGGCACCACTCAGGTACTGCATGACATCAATCTAAAGATTGAAGCCGGTGAAGTGGTGGTGATCATTGGGCCATCGGGCTCGGGTAAGTCCACGCTGTTACGCTGCATCAATAAGCTCGAAGAGATTTCCTCCGGTACGCTGTTGGTGGCGGCCATGCACATCACCGATCCACACGCCAATGATTGCGATATTCGCCGCGAGGCGGGCATGGTATTTCAGCAATTCCATTTGTTCCCGCACCTCACCGCGTTGGAAAACGTGATGTTTGGTCCGATTCGCGTGCGCAAGCAGAGCAAAGCCGCAGCGCGTGAACAGGCTATGGCACTGTTGGATCGTGTGGGTTTGCGTGAGCGCGCCAAACACTATCCGTCTGAACTCTCAGGCGGTCAGCAGCAGCGAGTGGCGATTGCACGTGCGTTAGCGGTAAAGCCGAAGATGATGCTGTTTGATGAGCCAACCTCAGCTCTCGACCCAGAATTGCGCCACGAAGTTTTGAAAGTGATACAGTCACTGGCTGAAGAGGGTATGACGATGGTGATCGTGACACATGAAATTGGCTTTGCCCGTGATGTGGCCTCACGACCGATCTTTATTGATGGCGGCACCATTGCCGAAGACGGTTCACCTGATATGCTGCTGACGGCCAGTGACAATCCGCGTCTGAAAGAATTTTTGCAACACGTATCCTGAACAGAAGTGAACGATAACAATATGAAAAAAATCGCAATCCATGGTTCCGCCTTCGAAATTGGTCAGCAATTGGGTGAATTTGGCCGTGAAGCCTGGCATCAGAAGCTGACGCTTACCGCACTCTGGCAGACAGTGACAGCCATGAAAGACGCCGACCAAACGGTGGCCATGCGCGCGTTGGTCCAGGCGCACTATCCGCTGATCTGGCAGGAGCTGGAAGGGCTGGCCGCAGGATTACAGGCGCCGATTGAGGAGGTTTTTGCCTGGAACTGCCGTGGCGATTTAGTACGTTCAACCTCGGATGGATGTACCACCGTGGCGGGACAGCGTGCTGATGGCGTGTTAACCATCGCGCACAATGAAGATGGTTTTCCGCAATTACGCGATGACTGTGCCATCGTCAGCATCTGTCCGGATAGCGGCATGGCGTTTACCAGCTTTGCTTATCCGGGGTCGATTTGCGGTCATACCGTTGCCGTAAACGAGAAGGGCGTGGTGAATACGGTGAATAATATTCGTGCGCTGCATCGTCCGGAAGGAGTGCCGCGTCAAATCCTGGCCCGCGCCGCGTTGAATGCGGCCACGCTGGATGAGGCTATCGCTATTCTGACCACATCACCGCGCGCCGGATCGTTCCACCATACGCTCGGACAGATGGGCGATAGCCGTCTGTTTAGTGTGGAAGCCACGGGTTCGGGTTGCTCCGTAACGCCACTGACCGGAGTGTTCGCCCATGCCAATCACCTGATTCATCCGCAACTTGATGGCGTGGAACAGGTGATCACTGCCAGCTCCGGATCACGCCAGCAGCGGTTAATTGAGTGGCTGGAGGCGCAAACGCAGCTGGATGGCGATGCAGCAAAAGTGATTCTCTCTGACCAGCATGATGCGGTGCTGCCCATTTATCGCCTTTCGCCGAACGATCCGGATGAAGAGAACACCCTGGCGACAGCGGTATTTACGCTGCATGCCAAACAAGTTGACTGGCAGATATTTACCTTGAATCGTGATGAGCCAGAATTTAAAGGCACGATTTCCTAAAAACTAATCTGCTATATTGTGAACCCGGTCACCCTGGCCGGGCGCTATTCAAATTAATCCCACTATAGTCGTTAAACATTCCGATTATGGTGGGGTACGAAAATGAATAGAAATAAAAAAGCCGCATTCAACGGTTTAGCATCAAACATAACCATGGCATTATCCTTAGCTGTTTTTTCACTGGCGGGGAGCGCTATGGCAAATGCTGCGGAACATCATCAAATCGCTTTAGTGGGTACCTGGACGTCGATTCCAGATGCCCCATTAGAGCAGAAACCGGATCATCCTAGCGAAGGTTTATATCGCCTCAAGGTGAATGCGGATGGCACTTTAACACCACTTGATGTGATCAAAATGAAAAGCCCGTCATGGATTGTAAAATCCCAGGATGGCCGCTTTGCCTATACCACCAATGAAGAAAACGCCGGGGCCGTTACCGCACTGTCCATTGATAAAAGCGGTCAGGTGAAAGTGCTAAATGCGGTGGATAGCCATGGGCAACAGCCGACGCACGCCACCATCAGCCCGGACGGTAAGTTCCTGTTTGTCGCTAACTACTCGGTGGCGAAAGGCGGCGCGGGCGTCTCGGTGTTCCCGATTCATCATGACGGTAAACTGGGTGAGCAGGTGCAGCACTTTGCTTTCGACCACGGCACGGGCGCGGTGAAAGGGCGTCAGGATGGCGGTCACGCACACTCGACCACCTTTACCCACGACGGTAAATATCTGTTCGCTGCCGATCTCGGCGGTGACAAGCTCCATGCGTATCGTTATCACGCCAATAAGGCTGAGCCTCTGGAAGCGGATACCGCGCATGACGTGACCTTTACCGCCGGTTCTGGCCCGCGTCATATGGTGTTCTCACCAGATGGCAAACATGCCTACGTCACCACCGAAATGGCCGGTGAGATCGCGGTATTTACAGTGAAAGACGATCACCTGGATCGCAGCAATACCGTGAAGCTGAACACTGAAAATAACAGTGCTGAATACCGTAGCGGCGGCGGAATTATTCTCAGTCCGAACGGTAAATATGTGATTGCAGCGAATCGTGGTTCAGATAATAAGCTGTTGGTGTTTAAAATTGAGGCGGATGGCCAGTTAGGCAAGCCGGTCAGTTATAAAGCCAACGGCATTGAACCTCGGGCGTTCTCATTTGATGGCAGTGGAAAATATCTCTATGTCACTAACGTGTTCACCAACAATATTTCCCTGTTCCATTTCGATGAAAAGAGCGGTGAGCTGAAAGCAGCGGGCGATGCAGCAAAAATATCCACGCCCACTGATATAAAGTTCTTTAATTAAGCCGTTCGGTGGGCGCATTTTTTGCGCCCACTTCTCCTCGCTATTTTGCCTGTGACATTTCCAGCAGCGCCTCTTCCATTGATGCACCAAACATTTGTCCGTGGGACAGTCCCGGATAAAGTTGATAGCGTGCAGCTGTGCCGTTCTCTGCCATACCTTCGATAGTGGTGCGCACCGCGCGCAACACTTCAGGTTCCGCCGTGTTGCTATCGCTGCGGCGATCGCCATTCCCTTCCATCAAAGTGATCTGCTTATTACTGGCTTTGCGGGTCTGCATCTCACTCAACAGAGAGTTAAATCCCTGGCCGACCGATGGACTGGCAGCGAAATAGCGCGTAAACAGCTGAGAGGAGAGATAGCTGTCGAGTACAAACAATCCGCCGTAAGAGTGGCCCCACAGCGCGCGTTGTTGATGATCGACATGCACACCTTTCTCCGCTGCGGGCAAAATACGTTGCTCTAACAAGGTGCGGAATGCGCTGCTGCCGCCGCCCTTGCGACCGCGACTAAAAGTGTATCCTGCATCGCCATGCTCTTTGTCAGGCGGGGTGTAATCGTAAGTTCGCGCGTTTACCTCAAACGGCAAAGTGGTTTGATACCCGACCACCACCAGAACCGGAGGGTTGCCTGCCGAAAGTTTTTGCAGCAGCGGATCGGTCAGCCTGTCCATTACCGCATTGCCATCCAGCATCGTGATCATCGGGGAGCCAGATGGCGGAGGCGCTTTATCTGGCACCGCAGTCCAAACTTTGTAATGCCGCTGGCCATCAGCCGAGTCATATTCACTGATGGAGAAGTGGTAATAAGCGGAGCCTTTGTCGGAGATATTCGGGCCGAGTGGCGTCATATTCGGGCGTGCAAAAACGCTGGTGGTGACACTGCTGAGCAACAACAGCAGCAGGCCAATGGGACGGTTTATTGCTGAAAATCTATAAAGCATTGAAATCCTTACTCTATTGGTTATTGGTACATATCACCTTGCACCATAATGAGAATGATTCTTGATTTCAATTCTTTTTACTGATGGCAGCCTGTTTCAGAAAAGGCTTTTTTGACAGGATGTTGAACCTGACAGGGGGGTCTAACACGAGCTGATGCCAGAAACAGGGCGGCACAAAGCCGCCATTGTACTTACAGCGCCCGACGCTTAGCCCGCTGTGAAAACAGTAGCCATACACCAATGGACGTTATAATCAGCACCCAACCCATCTGATTGATGATTGCTTCCATCACGCCATCCAGCGCAGGGGAGATCAGCGTGTTGAGTTGTAACACCGTCGACACTTCGTAACAGCCAATCGCGAAGGCCACCACAATTGAGAGTGATGAAATGGCGAGGGTGTAATTGAGGCTGCGCAACGGATCGAATTGCGACCAGCGATACAGTTTCAACATCATGACGCCATCGGTGGTATCGATCAGCATCATGCCGGCAGTGAATAAAAGCGGCATCAACATGATGTGCAGCATCGCTTCGCCACCCGCTGCGTGGTTGGCGGACATACCGAAAATCGCCACTTCGGTTGCGGTATCAAAGCCAATGCCGAACAGGAAACCGATGAGGAACAGATGATGGCTTTTGCTCACCATGCGAAACAGTGGCGCGCATAGCCGGGTGAGCACGCCGTGGTGATGGCTCTCCTGCGGGACCCGCGTTGCATCGCCACGCAGCAACCGCTGACGTTGGCGAATACATTGCCACAAAGTGCGGGAGTTAGCCCAGGCGAGTAGCAGCAGAAAAGCACCGGAGATCAGTGTGCTAATCATGCCGCCAATCTCTTTCACGCCGGGAAACATCTGCTGCAAAGGTTGCGTGGTCAAAGCGAATATCAGGCAGGCGATCAGCACCACCGAAGCGTGGCCGAGTGAGAACCACATACCTGCGGTAAACGGGCTCTTGCCCTCATTACTCAACTTGCGCGTGGCATTATCAATGGCGGCGATATGATCGGCATCGACGGCGTGGCGCAAACCAAACAGATAGGCTAACAGCGCGACACTCAGCGCGGCCGGTGAATGCTGAAAAGTCACCAACGCCGTACTGATGACCAGCAAATTAAACAGCATGGCGCCACCCATCACCGCCACGCCTTTTTGCTTATGACTCAGCACCTTCATAAATGCTCCTGAGAATTACCAGACGGCGGCAAAGATGCGCAACGGCTGGATCAACGGCTGCGCGGCGTGATGGTCGTGATGATGATGATGGTGGTGATGATGGTCATGATCATGCGGGTGGTCGGGAGGACAGCTGGCGGCAGCGAGATCCACCGGGCTGCCGTGTGGCGTGTTGAGGAACGCCTGACGCCACTGCTCTTCACGAATCAGCAATTCGGACATCGGAATCAATTGATGTTGTGACAGGATCTTTTCCAGACAGCTCAGCCATTGGCGATAGTAGGCCGTGTGCGCGTTTTCATCGCTGCGCTGCGGGAAGTCGTTAATCTCCTGGGCAAATTGTTCCACCCATTGTGGCCAGCTAAAGTAGCCGCGTTGAGACAGGGCCACCGCGATGACAAACGCATCGGCTTCCCAGGGTTGTGCAAAGGCGGGATCGGCCTCCTTCACCTGAGCAATAATCGCGTTTAACTCATCCATGCGCAGCATCCTCACATCTGCCCTGAATATAGTCGGACCAGACGCTCAGGTGGACGCTGAAATTCTCGCTATTCTCTCCCCACAACTCGGCGGCACTGAATTTCACCAGGTAGACGTACTGCGGTTTCTCCTGTTGCTCTGCGACCAGCGCATCGGGAAATACGCAGGCACCGTAGTTGGCAACAATCACGCCCTTTTTACCCCGCGCATAGCGCGGCAGGCGTGTATGACTCAGCGGATTTAAATTGTGCGTAGTAATAGTGTCACCCGGTTGATATTCCGGTGCGATCTCAACATCACGATGGTAATTGGGCGGTGTAGTAATTAAATCCAGGTAGCCCTGCGGTGAATAAGTATTCATGTTGTATCCTCAGGCGGAGAGTTCGGTAAGACGCTGCTGTAACTCTTGTTCGGTGAATACGCCGGTTTTACACATCAACTGCTCAATGGAAAATAACCAGTGCTCGTAATAACTGGATTGCAGATACTCTGTTACGGACATTTTCTCAATTTCATAACGGAAGTCATCCAGCACGATCTTTCCGCTCATAAAGAACACCAGCGTGGTGGCGAAAATATCTTTTTCCCATTGGCTGTGAAAATGAGGTTCATCGGCTTCAATCTCGATTGGACCTAAATTCTGCATGCCGCCGCAATCGTGGATATTATTCATGGTGTTTCTCCGCTTAAAGCGTGCGTGTGCCGATCATGGAGTCGCGTGTGACCAATGCGGCCAACTCGCTCTCACTCTTGTTTTCACTGTCAGCAGGGGGCTGAGGCAGCACGAAGTAACGGATTTCGGCATTGCTGTCCCATACGCGAATCTCCTTATTGGCCGGAATTTCAGTGCCAAATTCTGCTAATACGCCACGGGGATCAATCACCACACGTGAACGATAGGGTGTCGATTTAAACCAGATGGGCGGCAAGCCCAGCACCGGCCACGGGTAGCAAGAGCAAAGCGTGCACACCACTACGTTGTGCACGCTGTCGGTATTCTCCAGCACGTGCAGGGTAGCGGCTTCAAAGCCGGAGAAGCCGAGTTCATTCACCGCCTCGCGGCCATTTTCCAGTAAGCGTGCTTTGAAGGCGGGATCGCGCCAGGCTCTCGCCACCACCTGCGCACCATTGCGGGGTCCCACTTTGGTTTCGAAATAATCCACGATGGTGTCAGTGACCTCCTGACTCAGAAATCCCTTTTCTGCCAACAGGGATTGGATAGCACGGATCTTTAACGCGGCATCCGAAGGTAATACCGAAGGGTCCGACATAATGTCTCCTCCAAAGATTTTTACTGATGAGATGAATGAGTGTGTGAGAGACGTTAACGCTTCTGGTAATTACATCTTTGTTAATGCTGCCATTCGCTGTGTTTGAGCGGACAGCGCAGTGTTTAAAAATTTAATTGCACCCTTCTGGTGCTGATTGCTTTAATTAAGTGCAGAAAAGTGAGAGGGCTAAAATTAATTAAAGGTGGGCGGGATTAAATGCAGTAATACTTCTCATCGCTTTCGCTTCTGCTGGCAGAGAATAAAGATAATTTGAACGGCCACGTGGGTTTTGGCCCGCTTATTGCTAATCTAAAAAACGTGCCCCAATGTTGTGGCCCTTTTCTCGCATTAATGCAGACAGCGCTGTCTGTGTATCCGTTTATCTCTTCCGGTTCCCGGAATACTCCAACTCTATTTATTCCAATTACTTCATTGCGAGGGTGCTATGGCTATTAGTCGTCGTTCATTTCTTCAGGGATCTGCCGTATCAGCATTGGGCCTGGCTGCGGGGGTAGCACCAAAATTCACCTTCGCCGCTGACAGTAAAGACGCCATCAAAGTGGCGAGCATTCTCGATTTGTCAGGCGGGCTGGATATTTATGGCAAGCCGATGTCCAACGCCATCAACTTAGCCGCAGATGAGATCAACGCAGCCGGGGGATTGTTAGGCCGACCGCTGCAAATCATCAATTATGATGCGCAATCTAACATGCAGCTTTACGCGCAATACGCCCAGCAGGCCGCGCTGAAAGACAAAGTGGCAGTGGTGCACGGCGGCATCACGTCTGCGTCGCGCGAGGTGATTCGTCCGGTATTGGATCGTTTCCGTTCGCTCTATTTCTATCCTGCGCAGTATGAAGGTGGCGTCTGCGATCGCAACTACTTCTCTTCAGGCTCAACGCCCGCACAAACCGTGGAGAAACTGGTGCCGTACGCCATGAAGAAGTGGGGCAAGAAAGTCTATGTGCTGGCGGCGGATTACAACTACGGCCAGATTGTTTCGTCATGGGTGAAGAAGTCGGTGCGTGACAACGGCGGTGAAGTGATGACGGTGGAGTTCTTCCCGCTGGATGTCACGGACTTCGGTGCCGCCATTTCAAAAATCCAGAGCGCTAAACCAGACATGGTGTGGTCAGCGCTGGTGGGCGGGGCGCACATCTCATTCTACCGCCAATGGCATGCGGCAGGCATGAGCGGCAAGATTCCCATCGCTTCTACCGTATTCGGCGGCGGTAATGAACACATCATTCTGTCGCCGGAAGAGAGCAACGGCATTCTGGTGGCGGCGAACTACATGCAGGAAATTCCGTCTGCCGAGAACAAAGCGTTTGTCGATAAATTCCATGCTCGTTACGGCGACATGTACATCAGCGATCTGGCGATGGGCGCGTATCAGGGCATGTTGATTTGGGCCGAAGGGGTGCGCAAGGCAGGTGATATCGACCGCATGAAAGTGATCGAGGCGCTGGAGTCGGGCGTCACACTGGCCTCGCCAAGCGGTCAGCTGAGTGTCGATCCCACCACGCATCACTGTTCGCTGGACGTGCACATTGCCGAGGTGGAGAACCATCAGATGAAGATACTGGAAACCTTCACCAATCAGGCACCGGTCGATACCGCCATGGTGTGCGACCTGAAGAAAAATCCACGTGATACCAAACAGTATCAGATTGAGCTGTAACGGGAGGCGCTAATGGATCTGTCGATTATCTATGGCATCGAAGTGCTGAATGCCATTGCGGTGCTGGTGATCATGAGTCTGGGGCTGGCGGTGGTGTTTGGCATGATGAAAATCGTCAATATGGCGCACGGCGAATTTATGATGCTGGGCGGCTACAGCGCCATTATGGCCACTAACCACTTTGGCGTGCCGATCTGGATCTCCATGCTGGTGGTTGCGCCGCTTTGTGTTGGCGTGTTTGGCATGGTGATTGAACGCGTCATTATTCGTCATCTGTACGGCCGGATGATCGACACCATGCTGGCCACCTGGGGATTGAGTCTGGCGTTGATCGGTGCCGCGACCATGCTGTTTGGCAACACCACGCTCGGCATCAGTTCGCCGCTGCCCAGTGTGAATGTGGGCAGTTACAGCACCAGCGGCTACTCACTGTTTATGATTGTGTTTGCGCTGTGTCTGGTGGCGGCATTGTGGCTGCTGCTGCGCTTCACCACATTGGGATTGTGCGCGCGTGCCACCATGCAGAATGCGCGCATGGCGGCGGCGCTAGGCAGCAATCCCGGTAAAATCTACAGCCTGACCTTCGGTCTGGGAGCCGCGCTCTCCGGATTGGGGGGCGCGCTGCTGGCACCGATCACCGGCGTGATACCGACCATCGGCGTCAGCTTTATTGCCAAGGCCTTTATCACGGTGATTGGCGGCGGTAGCGCCATCATCGCCGGCACGCTGACCTCTTCCACGCTGTTTGGCACCATTTCGCAACTGGTGACCTATCTCTCCACGCCGGTGTTTGGTGCGGTGGCGCTGCTGTTGAGTGCCATTGTCCTGCTGCGTCTGCTGCCGCAGGGCATCACCGGGCGCTTCTTCAGGAGATCGCTGTAATGAAACTGTTTTCGGAAAAAGTGCGCATTGTGCTCAGTGCGCTGATGCTGATCCTGCTGGCGTTTTGGCTCTCTGGCGTGATTGAGCTGTACACCTTGCTCTCTATTACGGTGTTTTTAGTGATGGGACTGTTGTCACTCAGCCTGGCGTTTATCTGGGGCTACGGCGGCATCCTCTGTTTTGGTCAGGCGGCATTTTTTGGGCTGGGGGCCTACACCTACGCCATCTGTGCCATTAATTGGGGCGACTCCACATGGGCGGTGGTGATGGCGATTCTCTTGCCAACGTTGTTCTCGCTGCTGCTGGGTTACGTGATCTTCTACGGTGGCGTCAGTGATGTGTACCTCGGCGCGATCACGTTAGCCGTGAGCCTGGTGCTGTTTAACTGGGTAAACTCCACCTCGGGCAGTGAATACCATATCGGCGAAGCGCTGCTGGGTGGGTTCAATGGTATTCCGTCAGTGCCGACACTCAACATGCCATTCCAGCCAGATGCCATTTTGTCACCGGAGGCGATCTTTATGGTGACCGCCGGTGCGTTGGCGCTCTGCTATGCGCTGCTGAAGTTTGTGCTGCTCAGCCGCTTTGGCAAAACGGTGGTGGCCATTCGGGAAAACGAAAAGCGCGCAGGACTGCTCGGCTACAACGTGCCGGCACATAAGCTCGTCACCTTTGCCATTGGCGCGGCGATTGCCGGGTTAGCGGGATGCCTGTACGTCAACTGGGGTGCCTTTGTCAGCCCCGGGGTGTTTAGTATCAGTCAGTCGGCACAGATCATCATTTGGGTGATTGTCGGGGGGCGCGGCACGTTGATCGGTCCGGTGATCAGCTGTGTGCTGTTGCAGTGGATGGTGACGCGGCTGGGCGCGCAGCAAACGGTGGATGTCAATCTGGTGCTCGGCGTGATTCTGGCAGTGTTTGTGCTGCTGATCCCCGGAGGCATTTTACCGACCTTACAACGGCTGTGGCGACGCAAGCGTCCGAACACGCTGCCTGCAACCCGCACATCGGTGAGTGAGGTGAAACCATGACGGCAACAGTCCTATTGGAAACCCGCAAAATGGGCGTCAGTTTTGGTGGTGTGCATGCGGTGAAGGAGGTGGATTTCACCCTGCATGAAGGGGAGCTTCGCTGCTTGATCGGCCCGAACGGCGCGGGGAAAAGCACCTTTTTCAAAATGCTCAGCGGTCAGGTAACGCCCACGCGCGGTGAGTGCCGCTACCGCAATCAAGTGATCTCCGGCAAACGCCCGTGGGATATTGCCCGGTTGGGTATCGGCATCAAAACTCAGGTGCCGAGCGTCTTTGAAGGGTTGAGTGTTCGGGAGAATCTGTGGCAGGCGGCAGCCAATAAGCTGGCGAAAGCGGCTCTGTCCTCCGCAATTGATCAGGTGTTGCACGATATCGGACTGGAAGATCATCAGGATGCCGTGCTCTCGGAGTTGGCGCACGGGCAGCGACAGTGGGTGGAGTTAGGGATGATCCTGATTTCTCGTCCGCAACTGGTGTTGCTGGATGAACCCGCCGCAGGCATGACGCATCAGGAAGTGCGTAAAACCGCCCAGCTGATTAAAGCGATCAATCAACAGAGCACTGTGGTGGTGGTGGAGCACGATATGGAGTTCATCAGCATGATCGCGCAGCAGGTCACGGTGTTTAATCAGGGCGCGGTGCTGGCGGAGGGGACTTTCCGCGAGGTGACGCAGAATCCTCTGGTGAAAGAGGCGTATCTCGGCAATCTGGAGATTAAACATGCTTGAAATAAAAGAGATGGTCTCGGGCTACAACAAAATTCCGGTCCTGCACTTGTCCGAGCTGTTTGTCGGGGCGAAATCCTTCACCGGTGTGTTAGGACGTAACGGCATGGGAAAAACCACGCTGCTGCGCACCATCATGGGAGAGCTACCTGCCTGGCAGGGAACAATCGCGCTCAACGGCATTGATATCACGCGCTATCAGGCCCACCAGCGGGCGGCGGCCGGCATCGGTTTTGTGCCGCAAGGGCGGCAAATCTTCCCGCTGCTGACTGTGGAAGAGAACCTGCGCATGGGCTGCGTGAAGCACTTTTCGCGCGCGGGTCAGATCATTGAGCAGATGCTGGAGATTTTCCCGCGCCTGAAACGTTTACTGGCTCAACCGGGCGGGGCGCTCTCGGGCGGCGAGCAGCAACTGCTGGCGTTGGCGCGCTGTCTCTGCGGGCAACCACAGCTGGTATTGTTGGATGAGCCGACCGAAGGCATCCAGCCCAATATCTGTGATGAGATCATTGAGACGTTGCAGCGGTTACGCCATGAAATGGATATCTCGATCATTCTGGTGGAGCAGGATATCGAGTTTCTGTATGCGCTGTCGGATCGGATTCATGTGATCGAAAAAGGGCAGATCGTGCAGCAGATTGATCCGCGCACCCAGCCGAGTGCCAGTGTGGCGGAGCAGTTTTTAGGGTTTCACGCTTAAATCGGTCAAGCGGGACGGGGTGCATGCCCTGTCTCGCCTGACACAGCACCCGGCAGCAGCAACACAGCATCGATTGCCTGACTCCTCTAACGTGATGCTTCGAACTTCAGAATGCACACGGGTGAAACATGAATGAGCCATCTTTGCTGAAAACGCTTGCGGGTGTGCGGTTGCATATTTTCCATCCTGATTCGCAAAGCGTGCGGGCTTTTTGTGCCTCGTTGACGCAAATCGGTTGTCACGCACAACACAGCTGGCCGCCTGTCGCCGAACGTCCGGCTGACGCGCAACTGCTGTTGGTGGCGATTGAAAATCACCACGAGGCGGTATTAACGCCGCTGTTTCGTTCATTGCAACAGCATCACACACCGGTGATTGCCCTGGCGAACTGCCACGATGCGCGCCTGTTCCCGCTGCTAATGAAACTGCAACCCGCTGCTATCGCCGAGCGAGAACTAAACCCCTTTGCCTTGATTGTGCAGATCATCGGCACCTGGCAATCCGCCCAGCAGAATGTCCAGTTGCGGGGTGAACTGCAGGCTCGCCAACAGCGTAAAATGAGAAATGAGCGACTGGCACAGGCTAAAGGCGTGTTGATGCAGACTTTCGGTCTGGATGAGTCGGGGGCATATCGCTTTATGCGTACCGAAGCGATGAACACGCGCAGCAGCCTGGAATTTACTGCTGAGCGTGTGATCAGTCAGTTGCAGAAAGGGTAAAACAAAGCGCCGTTACACCTCGCTTTGACGCAGCAGACTGCTTGGGGTGTAACCAAACGCCTTGCGGAAAGCGAGACTGAAGTGCGACATATCGCTAAAGCCGTGATCCAGCGCCACCTGAGTGATGTTGCGCGCTTTACCTTCGGCCAGCGCTTTGCGACACGCCAGCAGGCGCTCCTGCCAGACAAAATTCATCGGCGTAGTGCCGTGTGCAGCAAACACGCGGCTGATGGTGCGCGGTGAAACATGATGGGCATTGGCAATTTGCGCCATGGTCAGGTCCGCTTCCTGCAGATTTTGCCGTAAATAACTCACCACCCGCGAGTAAAGATCCGGTTTTAGTGCGTCATCGCCTTTCTGCAAATTGACACTCACCGAGATCATATTGATCAACGTATTGGCGAACTGTTCCGCGAGAAAGGTGTTCTCACTCTCCGCGTTAAAGACAAATGCCTCTTCCAGTAATTGCTTGAGTGAGGTCATTCCGGGACGACTAAGATCCAGCGTTTTCCCCGCAAGCCGGGCAATCGCTGGCGCCTCTTTTTCAATCATCTGACGGGGCAAATGCACAATATTGATGGCCACGTTATCCATGGCGAAATCAAAGGGCGTTGCGGCATCGTAAATCACCACATCCCCTGCGCTCACCCGTGACTGGTTATCGTTTTGCCGCAATGTCCCGATGCCGGAACGAACGTAGCCGAGATAAAAATCATGATTAGGATGGCGGCGAATGCACTCGGTGGTGCGTTGCCACACCAGCGCGGTTTGGGACACATGGTGTGCGATATCGACATGGCCCAGCATGGAATAACCAAAGCTGCCGGAAAAAGTACCGGCATTAACCTGACGCGCTTCGGCATTAATCAAGCGTGAACAGACGGCATCGCGCCAGGCATCAAAGCGGTGGCGATTATCTAAGTGATCCGTGGTGAACGTTTCTTTCATGGCAACATCCCCTAAACCTGGCGAAAAGGGTGAAATCACAACAAACCAAGCAAGTTTCAGGCCATATCGACATGAAAAGGCCGCACGCGAAATGCAGTGCGGCCAAAATAAGCAGCTTTAGATAGCAGGATGTTTTTTATGCCATTCAGTGACTTGCTGATAAGCCCAGGCGCCCTGAATCATTGCGGTTTCATCGAAATGGGCCGCCACTAACTGGAAACCAATGGGTGCACCGGCGGAAGTCATGCCACATGGCAGGGTGATGGTCGGATGCCCGCTCGCGTCAAATGCACTGGTATAGCGCAATACGCCGTTAAACAGTGCCTGATCGGTACCAAAACGGGTCATGGTGTCCCAGGTTAATCCGGCATAAGCGGTGGCGGGGGCCAGAATCAAATCCACTTTGCTGAACAGGGCAGAAATATCGCCACGCAGTGCCGCACGGCTCAGCAGCAGGCGCTGATACTCCAATGCGGTGACCTGATGGCCAAGATCCAGCAGACCAGATAATCCTGGACCATATTGATCTTTCTGCGCCGGATAGGTCTCTTCATGCGCCAGGGCGGTTTCCACTGCACAAAGCGCACTCCACTCGGCGGCGGCTTTTTCCGTGTCTGGTACGGTGATATCCACGAAGGTGGCACCCAGCGATGTCAGGGTAGCTATCGCTGATTCCAGCGCGGCACGGGTTTCCGCATCCACCTTTTCCAACGCCCAGCACGCATCCAGTCCGATGCGCATTTTACTGACACCGCGCGTCATCAACGCCAGGTAGTCCGGCACCGGCTCGCTGCTGGAGGTCGGATCTTTATCATCGCGCCCGGCAATGGCTTGCAACATCGCAGCGGCATCGCCTGCAGAGCGTGCCATCGGTCCAATGTGATCGAGCGACGCCGCCAGCTCACAGGCACCGTGGCGCGTGACGCGACCCCAGGTGGGTTTGATGCCGGTCAGTCCGTTGGCATTTGACGGGAAGCGAATGGAGCCGCCGGTATCGGTGCCAATCGCGCCATAACAGAGTCCAGCCGCAGTAGCGACGCCAGAACCGCTGGAGGAGACACCGGTCCAGAGTGCGCTGCCCCAGGGGTTATTAGGGCGGGTGATTTCCGGATGGTGATCGGCAAAGGCGCTTTCAGTTTGCGTCAGCTTGCCGAGGATCACCGCACCAGCAGCGCGGAAACGATCAACCACTGTGGAGTCTTCCGCCGGATAGTGATCCTTGTGGATGATCATGCCGTGGCTGGTGGGCGCATCCTTGGTCCAGATCAGATCTTTTAACGCGATCGGCACGCCGTGCAACGGACCACGCAGTTGGCCTGCCGCGATTTCCTGATCCGCTTCTGCCGCCAGTTTTAACGCACTGTCGCGCATCACGTAGAAATAACTGTGCAGATCGCTATCCAGTGTGTCGATGCGCGTTAACAGTGATTCAGTGACCGCTACCGAGGTGATGTCGCCAGACTGAATCAGGCGTCCAATTTCCAGCAAGCTTTTGTAATGCAGATTATTCATCGCGACTTTACCTCTGTTCAAGGGGGGCTACCTGTACGGTAGACAATGTGTTGATCAACAACGTAAATCAGACGCGCGGGTTCGGCTGTGTTTAGGCAGACAGATGCTGTGCCAGAAGTGCCAGCGGCCTATCAGGAGCTGGCGTTAACCGTAGGGGAACGTTAAAGCATGGCGATATGATGCCGATAACCTTCAGGAATAGTTCACAAGAAGGATTATTTTGATGCTAAATGGGATTGGCAACGGCGTTCTACGCAACCTGATTTCTGCGGGTTCAAGCGTAACTACCACCGCAAACAGCAAGGCAGCACAAAGCCACTTACAGGCTGAAGCGTCCACGAAAGTGACCTTCAGTGAAGCAAGCGAGGCCATTGCCGCCATCTATAAAATTGTGCCAGCACAGGTACAGAGTAGCGGCACGATCACCAGCAATTTACAGGCGCAACTCAACGCGGCGTCACAATCGGGCGGCGTTGGTATGAACGGTATCGGCAGCAGTTTACTTAAGGGCCTGGTTCAAAGTGGTGACAATGTCACGCTAAGCGTGCCCGCAACCTCAGCAGCCAACGGCACCAGCAACAGTCAGAGCGCGGTGGCACTCACCGTGACCACACAATCGGGGATTGAGGTGAGTCTGCAAATCACCCGCCAGCAGGGCGGACTGGTGGTGGAGCTGAATACCAGTGGGGGTAAACTCAACAGTGATGAGGCCACAGCCATCAGCCAACTCTCCGACGGTTTGCAAAAAGCGCTGGACGGTTTGGACGCAGGGACAACTCAGCTAGATATCAGCGACCTGATGAAGTTTGATACCTCGCAGTTGAAAAGTGTCGATTTGAAGACCGATCTGCGTAATGGCGACAATGTGTCGCAGTCCCTCAACCTTCACGCAGATGATAAAGAGCGCTGGCTCGGTTTTCACAACGGGGATGTCAGTATCAAACTCGATACTGATGTGTCAAAGCTGACTCAGGCAGGCAGCGCCGAACAGCAGGCCGCCGCACTCGATCAGTGGTCTGCCAAAATGGATCAGGCCGCAACGCGTGGGCACGGCGATCGCGACATGCTGAATCTCTTCAAAGCCAGCTTCCGGGCGCTGAATACCACGCAAGGACAGGCAAGCCACAGCGTGAATACCCAGCGAGTGATCTCCATTGATGCTAATGCCGCTAAAAACGGTGCCATTAGTGGATTGGCCGATTTTTCCGCCAGCTATCAGCAGACGCCGCGCTCTGATAATCCTTATAAACCGGATGAGCAGGACACTTTCTCTTTAGAGGTCGCGCAGCAAACCCGCTCGCAACAGCACACTGATACCCAGGATTTGACACAGGATACGCTGTTCAAACTCAAAGCCAGTTTCCACACCGCACTGGATTCAGACGGGGCAGCGAAACTGACGGCACTTAAGTCATCTCAAAATTACCGCTATCATCTGATTGACGATGAAGAGCGTAGCCAGACCGTGGTTTCGCAGAACAAAAAAGGTGAGCTGACAGCACAGACTACGCAGCAACTCACGCAGCATGAGACGGTGAAAAGCTATCAGCAAGCCAAGCTTATCGATAGCGTGGAGATCCCGCACAGCGAGAAAAGGGTCTCTTCACAGAATTACGCCCGCGCACTGTTTGAGTCGGAAAATTAAACACGATGCCCAGTACCGTCATCTTGATACTGGGCATTTTATTTTGTTAATGCGTTTTTTAACCAACATTAGTGTTAATTGCTATTAAGACTTTCCCCGGCATTTATTTGCAGCACGCTTGCCGTTCTCCGCGTATACCTTATTATCCCAGGGCTTGATGATGGTATATCTGATTAGTGGCAACGGATTGCCAGATATAGCATAACTCACGCTATTTACTTGTTTTATCCCCCCTGATTAATATCCCGTTCAATTCTTTATTTATTCCATGGCCCGCTGCGAACGACAGAGCGGGCTTGTTATTCACTGCGCGGTAAAAGTGAAATAAAAAATGACGCAAAACAGTGATTCCTTAACGCCACGCACTGCGGTGATAACCACAGATGCAGAGGCCATCGCCGCCGCACAACATCTGGCAGAGCTGGCGTTGAGCGGCGCGATAGAACGCGACCAGCAGCGTATTTATCCGCGGGAACTGCTCAATCAGTTCACCCAACTGGGGCTCGGTAGTATTAGTGTGCCGCGCGAATATGGCGGTGGCGGATTGTCATTTCAGACCGTGGCGGAAGTCTTTCGGGTGATCGCAGCCAGCGATCCTTCTCTGGGACAAATTCCGCAAAATCATTTTGGTTTAATTCAATTCATTCTTGGCGAAGGCAGCGCGGCACAGCAGCAGTTTTTGTTGAGCAAAGTGGTGCAGGGTCAACGTCTGGGTAATGGCGGGCCGGAAAAAAATACCCAACACACGCGAGATGTGCAGGCCCGATTGGTGACAACGTCACAAGGTTTGCGGCTGACTGGCGAAAAGTTCTACTCCACTGGCGCACTGTTTGCGGACGTGCTTGCCACTACCGCCATTCATGGTGAGCAGCCGGTGATGGCGTTTATTCCACTGCCTGCTGTCGGGGTGGAAATTATTGATGACTGGTCAGGCATCGGACAGCGCACCACCGCCAGCGGCACGGTGAAACTGCAGCAGGTTACGGTGGAGGCGGCGCTAACCATGCCATTACCTACAGCCGATAAACCCACGCTGCGCGGTGCGGTGTCTCAGCTGATTCAGGCTGCCATTGATGCCGGGATCGCGCAGGGTGCGCTGGATGAGGCGCTGGCGTTTGTGCGCAGCAGTTCCCGTCCATGGGTCGATGCGGGAGTCAGTCGTAATGCCGACGATCCCTATATCCTCGCCGACGTTGGGCGCATCAGCACCGAGCTGAGTGCAGCCAATGCGCTGTTGGCCCGCGCCGCCCGCGTGATTGATAGCGTTGATCAGCAGTCACTCACTGCTGAAAACTGCGCGCGCGCCTCGATTGCGGTGGCAGAAGCTAAAGTGCTCACCACTGATGTTGCGCTGCGCGCCAGCGAGAAACTGCTGGAATGGGGCGGCAGTCGCGCCACGCTGCTGCGTCATGGCCTCGATCGCCACTGGCGTAATGCGCGCACCCATACGCTGCACGATCCCGTTCGCTGGAAGCATCACGCCATCGGAAACTATTACCTCAACGACGTGCTGCCTGCGCGTCATGCCTGGATTTAAGGAGTCTTCATGACGCAGGTTTCCGCAAAACAGCGTGCGGAGCGTATCAGCAGCGCGGTACAGGCGCTGGATGTCGCATACGCTCTCGCTGAGCGTTTCCGCAGCGGTGCGGCTCAGCGTGATCACCAGCGTGAGCTACCGCATGCAGAACTGCAGCGCTATTTTCAGTCGGGTCTCGGTGCCATCACTGTGCCGCGAGAACATGGCGGCATCGCCATTTCCACCGCCGAACTGGCTGAGATTTTCGTGATTCTCAGTGCAGCAGATGGCTCAATCGGCCAGGTGCCTCAAAATCATTTTTATGCGTTGGAAGTGCTGCGGATTAACGGCAGCGAGGCGCAACAGCAGCGACTGTACGCTGAAGTATTAGCCGGAGTGCATTTGGGTAATGCCTTAGCGGAGTTTAGCTCGCCTTCCGCGCACCAGCGCACCACGGCGATCGCCCAACAAGCTGAGGGACTGCGCCTCAATGGCGATAAGTTTTATGCCACGGGCGCGCTGTTCGCCGATCGTATCCCCACGCTAGCGCTGGCCGATGACGGCAAAGAGCAGTTGGTGTTTGTGCCGCGCCATCAAGCGGGTGTCACGGTGATTGATGACTGGAGCGGTTTTGGACAGCGCACCACCGGCAGCGGCAGCGTGCAGTTCCGAGACGTGGCAATTGCCGCAGAAGATGTGGTGCCATTCCAGACCGCGTTTGAGCGACCGACCACCGTTGGCCCGTTCGCGCAGATTATGCATGCCGCAGTGGATCAGGGTATCGCGCGTGAAGCGTTTAACGACCTGCTGAGCTTTGTGCGTGAACGTGCGCGGCCGTGGCCAGACAGCGGCGTGACAAAGGCTAGCGAAGATCCGCTCACGCTGGATCGTATTGGCCGGCTGGCGTCACGACTGAGTGCCGGTGATGCATTGCTGGCGGTTGCTGGAGACGCGGTAGACGCCGCGCAGCATGAATCAACGGCGGAAAACGTTGCGCGTGCCTCGATAGAGGTGGCGAAAGCGCGCGCCTGGACCACCGAAGTGTCACTGGAAGCCAGCAATCTGCTGTTTGAGCTGGGCGGATCGCGCGCCAGCTTGCGAGAGCATCATTTCGATCGCCACTGGCGCAATGCGCGCACTCACACGCTGCACGATCCGGTGCGCTGGAAATATCCGGCGATTGGCAACTATCTGCTCAACGATGTGCTGCCGCCGCGCCGGGGGACAATATGAGCCAGAAACAGATCCTGCTCAACGCGTTCAATATGAACTGCGTCGGGCACATCCATCATGGGATGTGGACGCATCCAGACGATCGTTCGGTGGATTTCAATTCGCTGACGTACTGGCTGGATCTGGCGCGGCTGCTGGAGCGTGGCCTGTTCGACGGCCTGTTTATTGCTGACATTCTCGGTGTTTACGATGTGTATCAGCAGGGCATCGGCTTGACAGCCAGCGAGTCGATCCAGTTGCCGGTCAACGATCCTTTGATGCTGATCTCCGGCATGGCAAGCGTCACGCAGCATCTCGGTTTTGGTGTCACCGCTAACCTAAGCTATGAAGCGCCGTATCCGTTTACCCGCCGTTTCTCGACGCTCGATCACCTCACTCAGGGACGCATTGGCTGGAATATTGTCACCGGCTATCTCGACAGCGCAGCACGTGCCATGGGCCAGAGGCAGTTACAGGATCATGACCGCCGCTATGATCAGGCCGATGAGTTTCTCGATGTGGCTTATCAACTGTGGGAAGGCAGCTGGCAGGATGATGCATTACAAGCTGACAAGGCCAAAAGGGTTTACGCCGATGCCAGCAAGATCCATGCAATCAACCATCAAGGCGAGTTCTATCAGGTGCAGGGTTATCACCTGAGCAGCCCCTCACCACAACGTACTCCACTGCTGTTTCAGGCGGGTTCATCGACGCGTGGCGTCCAATTCGCCGCACGCCACGCTGAGTGCTCGTTTGTCAATGCGGCCTCACCGGCGGCGATGCGCGAGCAGTCCAAACGTTTGCGCCAGGCGGCGGTGGCAGCAGGGCGCCAGGCTGACGATCTGCGCATTTTTATGGGTGTCAGCGTGATTGTCGCCCCCACTGAGCGCGAAGCGCAGGAAAAGCATCGCAGCTATCTCGAATATGCCAGCCCGGAAGCGGGTATCGCACACTTCTCCAGTTCGATTGGCCTGGATCTGGCGGCGTTTGGTCTGGATGAACCTATCCAAAGCGGCGACACGCGTGCCATTGAATCGGTGAGTAAGGCGTTCAGCGGCTGGACACGCCGTCGCTTACTGGAGCAGCACGCCATGGGCAGCCGTTATCCGCTGATTGTCGGCAACCCTTCACAGGTGGCGGATGCGTTGATTCAGTGGATCGACGAAGGCGACATCGATGGCTTTAACCTGACGCGCATCCTGAATCCGCAAAGCTACCGTGATTTTATCGATCTGGTGGTGCCGGAGTTGCAACAGCGCGGCCGCTATAAAACCGCCTATCAGCCTGGCAGCTTGCGGCAAAAAATATTCCAGCAGCAGGACCGTTTGCCCGATCGCCATCCGGCGGCGCGCTGGCGGTCCGCTCAAAACATTCGTTAATTTAACCTCAGGGATTTGATATGAAGATTGCACAGGTACTGGCGCTCAGCGCCTCGATTTTGACCTTCGGCGCGTTTGCCGCCAATGATTATAGCGGACCGCTGAAAGTGGGTACGACAGCCGCCTTCGCGCCGCCGCTGGAAACCGCCGTGGCTGAAGCCAAAAAGCAAGGGCTTGACGTGCAGCTGGTGGAGTTCACCGACTGGACGGCACCGAATGTCAGCGTGGAGAACGGCGACATTGATGTGAACCTATTCCAGCATAAACCCTTCCTTGAAAACGCCAATCAGCAGGGCGGTTTCCACCTGGTGCCCTATGCCCCGGCCATCATCAATAACATCGGTCTTTACTCGAAAAAGCACACGGCTATTGATCAGATCCCGGACGGCGGTACGGTGGCGATTGCCAACGACCCGATTAATGGCGCACGCGGGCTGCTGCTGTTGCAGAAAGCGAAATTGATCACCCTCAAGCCGGGTGCAGGCCTCAAATCCACCGTGGATGATATCGCCAGCAATCCGAAGCATCTGAAGATCATCGAAGTCGAAGCCGTTCAGCTGTCGCGTTCGCTGGATGAAGTCGACCTTGCGCAGGGTTATCCACATTATCTGCGTTTGTCGAAAACCATCGATCCGAACAATGCGCTGCTGTTTGATGGCCTTGAACATCCTGAGTATGTGATTCAGTTCGTGGTGCGCGAAGGCCATCAGGACGATCCGCGCCTGAAAAAGTTTGTCGATATCTACCAGCACTCCCCAGTAGTACGCGCCAAACTGGATGATTTCTACGGCAAGCTGTATCAGCCGGGCTGGAGCCAGTAAGGATGGTGAGCCTGACGATTCCCGGCGAGCGTGATGCGCTGCTGACGCCTACCGTGGATGCGGCTGGCAAGGTGCACGTGCAGATTCATGCGCTGAGCAAACGCTATGCCGGACAGGCGCAGGAGGCGCTGAAAGAGATCGATTTGCAGGTTAAGCGCGGTGAGATCTTTGGCATTATCGGCCGCAGTGGCGCGGGAAAATCCACGCTGATCCGCTGCCTAAATCGTCTGGAAAAGCCCACCCAGGGAACGGTGGTGATTGATGGTATCGACCTTAGCAGTTTAACTGACCGCGAACTGGTGGCGTGGCGTCGTCGTACCGGGATGATCTTCCAGCACTTTAATCTGCTGTCGGCGAAAACGGTAAGAGAAAACATTGAGTTGCCGTTGAAAGTAGCGGGCGTGCCCGCGCAACAACGGCGGCAGAAGGTGGATGAACTGCTGGCGCTGGTGGGGCTGGAGGAGCGCCAAAACGCATGGCCTGCACAACTTTCTGGCGGACAGAAACAGCGGGTCGGCATTGCGCGCGCGCTGGTGCACGACCCAGAGTTGTTGCTGTGTGACGAAGCAACCTCGGCACTCGATCCCGAAACCACGCGTTCAATTCTGGCGCTGTTGAAGAAAATCAATCAGCAGCGGCATATCACTATTGTGCTGATCACCCATGAAATGGATGTGGTGCACGATCTCTGTCACCAGGTGGCGGTGATCGATCAGGGTGAGATCATTGAGCGCGGCCCGGTGTGGCAGGTCTACAGCGATCCGCAGCAGGAGACCACACGGCAGTTGCTCAATCCGCAGTTTTCGGCGCTGCCCGAAGCGCTTCAGCCGCTGCTGACGCCGACGCGCCAGCAGCCCGATTCACGCTTATTGGTGCGATTGCGCTATAGCGGGCAAGGCGCACAGCCTGACTTAGCGGCGATCAGTGCACGCGTGCCGGGTGCGTTAACGCTGATTTATAGCGCGGTTGAGTGGGTTGAGCGTAAGCCCACCGGGCAACTGCTATTGTTGCTGGATGCCCATCACGATGCGGCGCAGGTGTATGACCTGCTGGCAGAATCAGCGGATCAACTGGAGGTTGCAGGTTATGTCACTGAGTCTTGAACGTTTATGGACCGGGCTGCTGGATACGCTGTTGATGGTCGGCGTGTCATCGCTTTTGGCGCTGGCGATTGGCCTGCCAATGGCCGTGATTCTAGTGGTGACGGGACGCGGCGACCTGTTTCCCAGCCCGCTGTTAAATCGTGTATTGGGATGGGTAGTGAATCTGTTTCGATCGATCCCGTTTTTGATCCTGATGGTGGCGCTGATCCCGTTTACCCGCTGGATTGTGGGTACCACCTATGGCGTGTGGGCGGCAGTGGTGCCCTTGACCTTAGCGGCGACGCCCTTTTTTGCGCGCATCGCCGAAGTGAGTTTGCGTGAGGTGGATAAAGGATTGACCGAAGCGGCACAGGCGATGGGATTTCATCGCTGGCATATTGTCTGGCATGTGCTGTTGCCGGAAGCGCGTCCCGGCATTGTGAGCGGCTTTACCATCACGCTGGTGACGATGATCAATGCTTCCGCCATGGCCGGTGCGATAGGCGCCGGCGGATTAGGCGATCTGGCCTATCGCTACGGCTATCAGCGCTTTGATATGCAGGTGATGTTGACGGTCATCGTGGTGCTGGTGGCGTTGGTGACGGTGCTGCAATTTTGTGGTGATCGGCTGTCGCGGCGGTTAAATCACCGCTGATCTATGAATGGAGCGCAATTTCTACACCTTTGCGGTAGGGTGCGGCCTTCAGGCCGCCCACCTCAGCGTATCTGTAATTCCTCCAGCGCGGTCAATAGCGCATCGACTTTCGGCAACAGCTGCTTGCGGCGCGGCCATATCAGCGTCAGAGCCAATCCATCGGGCTGTTGCTCCGGCAAGATGATCTCCAGTTCACCGCGCGCCAGTGGCTCGCGCACCAGCCAGGATGGCATCTGCGCCACGCCTAACCCGCCACACAACGCCTGCACTTGTGCATCCACGTCGCCCAGCGCCATCCGGTGTGGCACATTGCGCCAGTGCGGATGCCCATCGGCGGTGGTAAACAACCATGGCTTACTGCTGCCATCCACACGTTCATACATGATGGCCTGATGCTGCAATAGCTCGCTTTCATTGTGAGGACGTCCATGGCGCGCCAGATAATCGGGTGCAGCGCAAAAAACCATGCGCTCGCGACCCATCTGACGGCAGCCAAGCGAGGCCGGTACGTCCGGCGATCCGCCAATGCGTACTGCGACATCGATCCCCTCATCAAACAGATCGATAAAACGATCCGAGAAGGTGAGATTAAGTTCCAGCTCGGGATGTTGCTGACAAAACGGAATCAGCACCGGCATGACGCCAAGGCGGCCATAGGTATTCGGCACCGCCACGCGCAATCGCCCCGAGGGAATAGTGCGCTGCGCCGCCAGCACCGCTTCGGCTTCGGCCAGCTCCTCCATGATGCGCAGGCAGGTTTGGTAGTAGGCGTTGCCCGCATCGGTGAGCTTCAGACTGCGCGTGGTACGTTCCAGCAAACGTGAACCAAGACGAGTCTCCAGCCGTGTGACGCTTTTACTGACTGCGGAACCGGTCAGGTGCAAACGTTCCGCCGCCGCTGCGAAACTGCCGCTCTCGACGCTGGCTACAAAGGGAACAATGTCTTTCAGGCGCTGATCGTGCATCTATTCATGAATCCAGGTTGTGAATGATGTGAATTAAAGCCAGAGATAGGAATTCAATTCTCTATTAGGCTAATGATTACTGAAACCGAGGAGAATTGAAATGCAAAAGCAGGCGTTAATTGTCGGCATCAGCGGCGTCATTGGACGAGCGCTGGCGGAAAAACTGCAAAGTGAAGGATGGCAGGTGACGGGATTGTCACGCGGACGCGGCGCGATCCCCGAAGGTTGCCGCAGTTTGACCGCAGATCTGACCGATGCTAATGCGGTCAGCACTGCACTGTCACAAGAGAAGCCTGATGCGGTGTTCTTTAGCGTCTGGGCGCGTCAGGAGAACGAAAAAGAGAACATTCGCGTGAATGGCGGCATGGTGCGCAATGTGATTGAAGCGCTGGGTGAGCGCCTGAACGGTGCGCACGTGGCGCTGGTGACCGGGCTGAAACACTATTTGGGTCCATTTGAGGCGTATGGCAAAGGTGCTGTGCCGGTGACGCCGTTCCGTGAAGAACAGGGACGCCAGCCGGTCGATAACTTCTACTATGCGCAGGAAGATGAAATCTTTGCCGGTGCCGGAAAATATGGCTATCGCTGGAGCGTGCATCGTCCCCACACCATCATCGGTTATGCAGTGGGTAATGCCATGAATATGGGGCAGACGCTGGCGGTGTATGCCACGCTGTGTCGCGAGAAGGGCTGGCCGTTTATCTTTCCTGGCTCGCCGGAACAGTGGAACGGTATTGCGGATGTGACCGACGCCGGTTTGCTGGCGGAGCAGCTGCTGTGGGCAGCGACGGCGGATGAAGCAGCCAATCAGGACTTCAACGCGGTCAACGGCGACGTATTCCGTTGGAACTGGCTGTGGCCGCGACTGGCCGCTTACTTTAACGTTGAAGCCGCCGCGTATCCTGCACAGATGATGCCGTTAGAAGGGCGCATGCAACAGGCCGCAGACGCATGGCGGGAAATTGCCGCGCGCGAACAACTGCGTGAGGCGGACATCAATAAGCTGGCTTCGTGGTGGCACACCGATGCGGATCTTGGGCGTCCAATGGAAGCGTTCACTGACATGAGCAAAAGCCGCAAAGCGGGATTCACTGGCTATAGTTCCACGCTGGATTCGTTTATTGCGCTGTTTGATCGGCTGAAAGCGGAGAAGGTGATTCCTCAGTAGTTTTATTCATTGTGATCGGTGTTCCAGGTGCGCATTAATGCGCACCTTCATGAACAACAACTCATACTATTTTGGGGCTGTAATATCCGACATGAGGTATCCGAGCCCTTTAGTCCAACAAATCTTCCCTGTCTTCCCGTTCCCGTATTTTACGCATTACAGGCCGGACGTCGTTACTCAGGTATTCCATGGTGGTGAGAAACACCATGCGTTGCTTATCAAAATTCTTGCGATAAAACATAAATCGCAGGCCGGGTGCACAGACCAGTAATTCAACACCTTCGTCCATAAGCGTTTCAATATTCGATTCTGTGGTGTCGCGCGTGAAGCGCCAGTTCAATTGGCGTTTATCGATCGCCTTCTGCACTGCGGCGATATATTTATCTTCGCGAAAATAGGCAAACAATCCGCCACCCACTCCGAATCCCGGTGTTCTGAACAATGTTGGACTGGGCATGTAGATAAATACGATGTTTTTCATCGACGATTATTCCTTAATCTTGATGGATGAACATGCTAGCAGAAGCCTAATGAAGGATTCTTTACGCTAAACTGGCGCTATCTTGTTGATATCATGTGATGATAACATGAGAATGATTCTCAACAACAGGAGGTTGTTATGTTTAAGGTCATACCCATCATTCTCACTCTGGCATTATCAGGTTGCACCACTTCATCCGCCAATAAAGCACAGCCTAAAGCCCTGCGAATGGATAAGCCTGAATATCCTTTTTATGCTGCAAAGAATCATATCGAAGGAAAGGTGCAATTTTTTTATGATGTCGATGCGCAAGGGAAGGTCAGTGAAATGCGCATTGTGCAATCCACACCCGACCATCTGTTTGATGACGCGGTTATAAGAGCGGTGAACAAGTGGCGATTTGAAAAAGGCCATCCCGCTAAAAATATTCCAATGAAAGTGGTGATGCGCGTGAGTCCTCCGCCCAATATCAGTGATTCGATGTTGTGATGGGTGAGTGATCCTGGAGTGCCTAAGGTGTGGTGAGAAAAGCATACAGATTTCGAACCGTGTCTGCCCTGAAATGAAGTGACAGCCGTCCTGCGATGGCTGTTTGTATGCCGCATCTAAACCTGGGTCAATCCACCATCAACGCAGATCTCAGCGCCCGCAATGTAACTGCTTTCATCACTGGCAAGGAACAACGCAGCATTCGCCACCTCTTCCGGTTGTGCCATTCTGCCGAGCGGTATGGCGCTGGTGAGTCCATTTCGAACCTGTTCTGAAGCTGCTGCCATCATTTCGGTATCCACAGGGCCGGGTGCGACCACATTGACGCGAATACCGCGAGGGGCGAGTTCACGGGTCCAGGTGCGGGCAAAGGAGCGCAGAGCGGCTTTGCTGGCAGAGTAAACACCATAGCCTTCCGTGCCAATCACATCCGCAATCGAGCCAATCAGAACCACGCTCGCACCCGGTTTCAGCAGGGGCAACGCGGCTTGTAAGGCAAAGAGCGGCGAGCGCACGTTAAGTCCGAAAATCTGCTCGTAGTGAGACTCACTGATCTCGTCTAACCGGGCGTATTCCGACATACCCGCATTGATCACCAACACATCCAAATGGCCTGACGTGCTTTTGATGGTGTCCATAATATCGGCCAGCTCTTCGTTCTGACTAACATCGGCGCGTAATGGCTTCGCGATGCCGGATATCTTGCGGCTGGCAGTAGCTAATTCTTCTTCACGACGGGAGGTAAACCAGGTGGTTGCTCCTTCGCTGGCGAAACGCTGGCTGATCGCCAAACCGATACCTTTTGCGCCGCCCAGTACCACGGCAACTTTGTTTTCTAATCTGCTCATCTGCAATGCTCCTTTAAGAGTGGAACCCAGATGATATAAAAACTATACTTGATATCAATTACGCACTTAGTTTATATCAGATATATACGGGTATATCGCCATGAATGAGAAAACTGACAAACCTTTGATTGATATCGGTAAAACCCGACCTGTTTTGGAAAACATCACCAATAAATGGTCGATATTAATTCTCACCGTGCTTTGCACACAGCCCTCAAGGTTCAATGAGATTCGCCGCAGACTAGAGGGGATTACCCATAAAGCACTGGCGGATGCGCTCAAACGTCTGGAGCGCAATGGTCTTGTGAACCGTAAAGTGCTACCAACTTCGCCGGTGAGCGTGGAATACAGCATCACACCTTTAGCGCAGACGCTGCAGCAACCCTTTATGGCCCTGGCGAGTTGGGCGATGGAGTACGGCCCGGTGATGGAACAGGCTCAAGCCGCTTACGACCTCACAAAACTGGAAGCGAACAAATTAGTGGAAGAGGTCTAAGGATTGGGTTTTTATTTTAGGAAACGAGATAGATTGGCAGCGCATTAGTTTATATACGCTGCGCTGCCGTTTAATTTCTGTATTAACTCTTATTAGAGAGTGTCCTAGTATTGCCTCAACCCAATCTTACCCAGCGGCGACCAAGTAGCACTGTCATAACGATAATCACCGCAATGGCGGCCAGATGCATGACAAAATCCATGGCGTGCAGATGCACCGGATGACAAAACGCCAGCATAGTGACGGCCATGCAGGATATGCCCAGTCCGGCCATCGCCAGGCTGCGAACCGGATGGAGTGCACGTGTCTTGCGTAAACTGGCAATCATCAGCACCATCATCGGTGTGCTCACCACTAACAGGAAGGTAAAACAGCGCGTGCTGTCATTATCATGTGCCTCAACTTCGGCGTGCGGGATACTGCTCAGGCTCAGGCCCAGCCACAATAAACCCAGCGGCAACAGCACTTTCCAACTGACACTGCGGCGACCAGGGATGCTCATGTTGAACGCATTACGAATCGCGAACAAGCCGAGCACAAACGCCAGCGCCAACTGGATGAGCGCGCGCATCGCACCGGGTTGTGACCAGTCGGTGAGGGTGCGCTGCACCAGAAAACTGGCGGCGATGCCGCAGGGTAGTGCCAGCAGCAGCCACATCAAGACACGCCAATAAGTCGGCCGCATCGGTTGAACGGGCTGCATGTCGCGGCTGAGTTTTTCGATTAACAGGTCATGATTATTCATGGTGTGCTCCAAAGCGACGCAGATTACTCAGCGCGCGATGCAACAGCGATTTCACCGCTGCCACACTTAAATTGTTATGTTCTGCCGCTTCACTCAGGCTCATTTCGCGTAGATGGACGTGTTCAACAATCTCACGTTGACGCGAGGGAAGCTGGCGCAAATAACTGGCCAGCTCCTCTTGCGTCTCTAGCGGTGGTGTTTCTGGCGCAATGGCGGCTTCAGTTAACGTTTCTTCATGAACTTCCCATTGCTGATGTCGTCCGCGCCGCCGCAGGGCATCGACTGCGCGAGCGGAGATGATGGCCATCAGCCAGGGTAAGAACGGGTAGGCAGGATCATAGGTGTGACGCACCCGATGCACTGTTAACAGCACATCCTGAATCACATCTTCCACTAATGCCTGGTCGGTGAGTTGTTGGCGTATTTGCCCGCGTATCACCGGCACTAGCGCTTTGAGCAGTCGGGTGTAGGCGAGTTGATCGCCCGCCTGCGCCTGTTCCATTAGCGCGGGCCAACTTTCGCGCGCGCTATCACTTGCTTGCATAATCCGCCTTGAAACAATTACGCCTTGGTGCTGGCCGCTTGCAGCGCATTCACCACAATGCTCGGTGTCAGCACTTGCGGTAGCACTTTTGGCGGCCCGCCATCGGCGGGGTAAACCAGATACATCGGCAGTCCGCCCTGACCAAACTCGCTCATGGCGTCATCGACATCGGGATTAAACTTGGTGGAGTCAGCCACCATATACACCGTACCGGTTTTTGCCAACGCGTCTTTCACTGCCTGCGTCGAAAGGGAGGTTTTTTCATTCACCTGACAGGTAATACACCATGAGGCGGTGAAATCGACAAAGATGGCTTTACCGTGTCCACGTTGAGAGGCGACGGCTTGCGGTGTCCATTTCTCTTTAGTGAGCTGGCTGGCTACCTGGTCACCTGCCAGCGCTGCGCCCGGTTGAATTAACTGTGGCAGTGGGGCCAGCACGGCGATAACCAATACGGCGGTCACGGCGAACAGCACTTTATGGCCTTTACCGGCAAAGCGGCGATGTTGCGCCATCCCATATAGCCAGCCCGCGAATGCTACCACCACTGAGGCTGCTAACAGTGTAGCCAATGCCGCGCTGCCTGCCTGTTGCGCGAGCACCCACACCAGCCAGGCATAAGCGCCAAACATCGGGAAGGCTAAACCGCGCTTCAGTACATCCATCCATGCGCCTGGACGAGGCAAGAATCTCGCCAGCTGAGGGAAAAGAGAAATCAGTGTGAAAGGCGCTGCGAAACCGAGTGCCAGGGCGAAGAAGATCACCAGCGCCACAGCAGGGGGTTGCACCAGGGCATAGCCAATCGCACTAGCCATAAACGGTGCCGCACAAGGGGTGGCAACCAAAATCGCCAATACGCCAGTGAGTGCAGAACGTAAGAAGGCGCCGCGATTGATTTCAACGGATCCTACACGTTGTACCGACAGGCCCACTTCAAATACGCCGAGCAGATTGAGCGCAGCGGCAAGGATCACTAGTGACAGCAGGGCGATCACCAGGGGGGATTGCAGTTGGAAACCCCAACCGACAGCGGCCCCGCCTGCGCGCGCGGCCAGCAAAATACCCGCTAGCGCCATCATGGTAACGATCACGCCCAGTAAAAAGCCTAAACCTTCACGACGCGCGTTGGCGGCATTGTCAGTATGGCGCAACAGGCCAAGCGCTTTCAGGGAGATGACAGGAAAGACGCAGGGCATTAAGTTCAGAATGATGCCGCCAATAAAGGCGGCCAGCATGGCGGTTAACATCGCTGGCCTCTTTGCTTAGTTAGTTTGCGGATGTGCAGCGTCGTACTGCTTCACGGCGGCGAGGGCTTTCTCAATGTGCGTATCCGGGTTTCTATCAGTGTAACTCAGCAGGATGTCGCCATTAGGCGCAATCACATAAGAGGTACGATCGGAAAGGGTTTTGCCTTTCATCTGCATGGTGGTTTGATACTGAGCGGCCACTTTAGCACCTGGGTCGGCGGCAACAGCGAATTTGTCACGGCACTCCAGTTTAGAGAAATCGCTCACCTGATCGGTATTGCCTGCAGTCACACCAATAACTGTGGCGTGCATTTTGGTGAAGTTGTCGGTGGCTTCGGCGAAGTCATGCGCTTCAATCGTACAGCCCGCACTGAATGCGGCCGGGAAGAAGTAAAGCACCACTGGCCCTTTTTGCAGCGCTTTTTGCAGCGAGAAGGTCAATGGTTTGCCGGCTAATGCACCTTGCAGTTCAAAATTTGGTGCTTTTGCGCCAACCGGCAGCGCAGCGCTGGCGTTAAAAGCGGTGGCAGAAAGGCCCAATGCGGCGGTAATGCTCAGAGTACAAACGAGGGTTTTGAACGATTTCATTATCTGCTCCTGCGATGTAAGGGAGGTCCGGTTTTAGTGACTCAATACATCAGTTCGCTGGAGGAGGCGGAAAGGTTTCGGTGCCAGTAAAAAAAAGTTAAATTAGCGACGCAATGTGACTCATGGAAAAAGAGGCTAAGAGAGATGAATCGGAATTATTTCAGTAAAATCATTTTGTTAATTGGGTTATCTTGCTCGGCCACCGCGCTGGCGGCACCTGTCATTGATAGCGATGTGGCTTCCCTGATCAATCAACGCCTGTCCTATATGAAGGATGTGGCCGGTTATAAAGCCGCCAATCATCTTGCGATTGAAGATCTGCCGCAAGAAGAAAAAGTGCTGGCCAGTGCTGTGCAGCAAGCCGAAAAGCTGGGCTTAGCGGGCGAGTCTGTGAAACCCTTTGTGCAGGCTCAGATGGATGCAGCAAAAGCGATTCAATATCGCTATCGCGCAGATTGGCTCTCCACACCTGAACAAGGTTGGCAGCCTTTGCCGCTGGATCAGGTCAGAAGCAAAATTAATGTGCTGAGCGCCAGCATTCTGAGTGGGATCCGTGCGCAGTTAGCCGAGGGAAAACCCTTCATCGATAAAGCCGCCTTTCTGCACACGCTTGATCAAGCGAATCTGGAACAGGGTGATAAAACGCGGCTGTGGGAAGCCCTGCAGAAAATTAGTCTGAAGAAGTAACGGTTATTCATAAGAGGCGTAACAAGATTACGCCTCCCTAATATGTCGTTTACCTTTAAGACTGCAATATTATCCACGATATCCCCACGTGGGGATAAAGCATCCATTATCCTCAGGTGGGGATAAAATTCAGATGACCAACGATCCACTCCGCCACCTTTTCCTTATAACCCCAACTGAACTCCCTATGTCCTGCTCAAGAATCCCCTCTGCTATAACTGCTGCGAGTTGATAACGCGTAGGAAAAGTTTTTCATGGATATTCGTAAAATTAAGAAACTGATCGAACTGGTTGAAGAGTCCGGCATCTCCGAGCTGGAAATCTCTGAAGGTGAAGAGTCAGTTCGTATCAGCCGTTCACCTGCAAACGCTGGCTACCCGGTCATGCAACAGGCTTATGCTGCGCCAGTGATGCAGCAGCCTGCGCTGGCGACCGCCGTTGCACCTGCAGCCGC